>NZ_CP122954.1:321462-642925 GCF_030323545.1 Helicobacter pylori
AGAGACATCACTTCCACAAAAGAAGAAAAAACCGCCATCAGCACAAGCAGGAAAAAAACCATTTTTTCCTTGAAAGTGATGAGCATGTAGATTTGCTTTAAAGAGCGCAAAAAGTATTTTAAAGTAGAAATTTTATGTTTTTTTTCGCCATAATTTAAGTGTCCATAAATTCTTTTATATGTAATGAGCTTTGATTTGTGTTAAGCCAAATTGAGCTAGATTATAGCTAAATTTTAACCATGCTCTGTGCCATACGAATAATTTAGCTTTCTGTCATCATTTCTTGACAAGTCAAGTATAAAACTGCTATAATCCCAATTCTTTAATTTGTTTAATTTGTTGCTGGCTTAGCTCAGTTGGTAGAGCAGCTGCCTTGTAAGCAGCAGGTCGGGGGTTCAAGTCCCTTAGCCAGCTCCAGTTAAAATGTTATTTTGTAAAGTTTTTGGTGAGATACTCAAGTGGCCAACGAGGGCAGACTGTAAATCTGCTGACTATGTCTTCCGTGGTTCGAATCCACGTCTCACCACCATTTTGTTTTTTTAGATGCGGGAATAGCTCAGTTGGCTAGAGCATCAGCCTTCCAAGCTGAGGGTCGCGGGTTCGAGTCCCGTTTCCCGCTCCATTTTTAGGATAACATTTTAGTTTTTGAGACGCCTATATAGCTCAGAGGCAGAGCACTTCCTTGGTAAGGAAGAGGTCGGCGGTTCAATTCCGCTTATAGGCTCCAGTTTATAATCTCTTGAATGGCGATAAGACAAAAATGTCTTAAATTTTGTGGTAGCATTTAGGAATACTTAGGATTTTGTTTAGTATAATTCTAAAATCCATTTCAAAAAATTAAGGAGAAATACAAATGGCAAAAGAAAAGTTTAATAGAACTAAGCCGCATGTTAATATTGGAACCATTGGGCATGTAGACCATGGTAAAACGACTTTGAGTGCAGCGATTTCAGCGGTGCTTTCTTTGAAAGGTCTTGCAGAAATGAAAGACTATGATAATATTGATAACGCCCCTGAAGAAAAAGAAAGAGGGATCACTATCGCTACTTCTCACATTGAATATGAGACTGAAAACAGACACTATGCGCATGTGGATTGCCCAGGACACGCTGACTATGTAAAAAACATGATCACTGGTGCGGCGCAAATGGACGGAGCGATTTTGGTTGTTTCTGCAGCTGATGGTCCTATGCCTCAAACCAGGGAGCATATCTTATTGTCTCGTCAAGTAGGCGTGCCTCACATCGTTGTTTTCTTAAACAAACAAGACATGGTAGATGACCAAGAATTGTTAGAGCTGGTAGAAATGGAAGTGCGCGAATTGTTGAGTGCGTATGAATTTCCTGGCGATGACACTCCTATTATAGCAGGTTCGGCTTTAAGAGCTTTAGAAGAAGCAAAGGCTGGCAATGTGGGTGAATGGGGTGAAAAAGTGCTTAAGCTCATGGCTGAAGTGGATGCCTATATCCCTACTCCAGAAAGAGACACTGAAAAAACTTTCTTGATGCCGGTTGAAGATGTGTTCTCTATTGCGGGTAGAGGGACTGTGGTTACAGGCAGGATTGAAAGAGGTGTGGTGAAAGTAGGCGATGAAGTGGAAATCGTTGGTATCAGAGCTACACAAAAAACGACTGTAACTGGTGTAGAAATGTTTAGAAAAGAGTTAGAAAAAGGTGAAGCCGGCGATAATGTGGGCGTGCTTTTGAGAGGAACTAAAAAAGAAGAAGTAGAGCGTGGTATGGTTCTATGCAAACCAGGTTCTATCACTCCGCACAAGAAATTTGAGGGAGAAATTTATGTCCTTTCTAAAGAAGAAGGCGGGAGACACACTCCATTCTTCACCAACTACCGCCCGCAATTCTATGTGCGCACGACTGATGTGACTGGATCTATCACCCTTCCTGAAGGCGTAGAAATGGTTATGCCTGGCGATAATGTTAAAATCACTGTAGAGTTGATTAGCCCTGTTGCGTTAGAGTTGGGAACTAAATTTGCGATTCGTGAAGGCGGTAGGACCGTTGGTGCTGGTGTTGTGAGCAATATTATTGAATAGTATTAGCAAAAAGAGTTACCATAAAGGGTTATTATGAAAGTTAAAATAGGGTTGAAGTGTTCTGATTGTGAAGACATCAATTACAGCACAACCAAGAACGCTAAAACTAACACTGAAAAACTGGAGCTTAAGAAGTTCTGCCCAAGGGAAAATAAGCACACTCTTCATAAAGAAATCAAATTGAAGAGCTAGCTCTTTCTTTGGTGTTGTGATTGAAAAGGAGGGGAGGTTAGGTCAGTAGCTCCAATGGTAGAGCGTCGGTCTCCAAAACCGGTTGTTGGGGGTTCGAGTCCCTCCTGACCTGCCATCTACTAATTTATCTATCAAATTTGTGTTTCAATTGGATCGTTTTTAAATTTTTTAATTTTAGTTTAAGCTATTTTGGATAAAATTGAAGATTATTTTAATGTATAAATGTATTAAGTTTAAGTGAGGGCGAAAAGAAACTATGGATAAATGGCTCATGCAATATAAATTAGCTAGAGAAGAGCTTTCTAAAGTGATATTTCCTATTAAAGAGCAGATACGCAACGCGCTTGTTTCTGTTTTGGTGGTGGTGAGTGCTATCACGCTATTTTTAGCTTTGTTGGATTTTTCTCTGGGGGCTTTTGTCTCTAGTGTTCTATAGGTTGGTGGCTTTAAATAAGGAGAATAATGATGGATTGGTATGCCATACAAACTTATTCAGGGAGCGAGCAGTCCGTTAAGAAAGCGATTGAGAATCTGGCGAACGATCATAATATAAGAGATAGGATACAAGAGATCATTGTGCCTACTGAAGATATTATAGAGGTTTCTAAAAAAAGCAAGACGAAAGTAACGGAACGAAGCCTTTATCCTGGGTATGTTTTTATTAAGGTGGATTTAGACACGGTTTTGTGGCACAAGATACAATCTTTGCCAAGAGTGAGTCGTTTTATTGGAGAAAACAAAAAGCCAACCCCATTGAGTGAAGCGGATATTGGGCATATTTTAGAAAAAATGAATAACCGAGCAGCCCCCAAGCCAAAAATCTTTTTTGAGCAAGGCGAAGTGGTGCGTGTGGTGGAAGGCCCTTTTGCAAACTTTACCGCTACGGTGGAAGAGTATGATGTGGAACACCGCAAGCTCAAGCTCAATGTTTCTATTTTTGGCAGGAACACTCCAATAGAGATTTTGCATTCGCAAGTGGAAAAAATTATATAACTTTTTAAGGAGAAAACATGGCTAAAAAAGTAGTCGGAGAAATCAAACTTCAAATCCCTGCCGGTAAGGCAAACCCTTCACCTCCCGTAGGGCCAGCCTTGGGTCAAAGAGGGGTTAATATCATGGAATTTTGCAAGGCTTTTAACGAGAGAACTAAAGACATGGGGAGTTTTAATATCCCAGTCATTATCACGGTTTATCAAGATAAGAGTTTCACCTTTATCACTAAAAAGCCTCCGGTAACCGATTTGATCAAAAAAGCTTCTGGGGTTGAAAAAGGTTCTGACAACCCGCTTAAGAATAAGATTGCAAAGCTCACCCACAAGCAAGTGGAAGAGATCGTGCAATTGAAAATGGAAGATTTAAACACAAGCACCATGGAAGCGGCCAAAAAAATCGTTATGGGCAGCGCTAGGAGCATGGGCGTAGAAGTTGTGGATTGATTGGGTTTTGTTGGAATTGAAAGAAATTTTTAAGGATTAGAATCGTGGCAAAAAAAGTATTTAAAAGATTGGAAAAACTTTTTTCTAAAATTCAAAATGATAAAGCGTATGGCGTAGAGCAAGGCGTAGAGGTGGTTAAATCCCTCGCTTCAGCCAAATTTGATGAAACCGTGGAAGTAGCGTTAAGACTGGGGGTTGATCCAAGGCATGCGGACCAAATGGTGCGCGGTGCGGTGGTGCTTCCTCATGGAACAGGGAAAAAAGTAAGAGTGGCCGTTTTTGCAAAAGACATTAAGCAAGATGAAGCCAAAAACGCTGGGGCTGATGTCGTTGGCGGAGACGATTTGGCTGAAGAAATCAAAAATGGTCGTATTGATTTTGACATGGTGATCGCAACGCCTGATATGATGGCGGTTGTCGGTAAAGTGGGTAGGATTTTAGGCCCTAAGGGTTTGATGCCAAACCCCAAAACCGGAACCGTTACGATGGATATTGCTAAAGCGGTCAGTAACGCTAAAAGCGGTCAAGTGAATTTCAGGGTGGATAAAAAGGGCAATGTTCATGCCCCTATTGGCAAAGCGAGTTTTCCTGAAGAAAAAATCAAAGAAAACATGCTTGAGTTGGTTAAAACGATCAACCGCCTAAAACCCAGTAGCGCGAAAGGCAAATATATTAGAAACGCCGCTCTTTCGCTCACCATGTCCCCTTCAGTGAGTTTGGACGCACAAGAATTGATGGATATTAAATAGCGTTAGGAGTTTTTAATCTTAGGCTGAAGATCGTAAGAGCTAAAAAGCTTAAAATTTCTTTTTTAAAAAGATAATCTTGCAGAGGTCTAGTCTAGAAAGGAGGAAAAGATGCAAAAACAACATCAAAGGCAGCATAAAGTAGAGCTAGTCGCTAACTTAAAGTCGCAATTTGTAGATGCCAAAGCCCTTTTAATTTGCGATTATAAGGGTCTTAGCGTGAAAAAGTTGGAAGCTTTAAGGAATAAGGCTCGCAATCAAGGCATTAAAGTGCAAGTGATTAAGAACACTCTCGCTCATATTGCCATGAAAGAGGCCGGCTATTCTGATTTGGATTTGAAAGAAACCAATGTGTTTTTGTGGGGCGGTGATCAAATCGCTCTCTCTAAACTCGTGTTTGATTTCCAAAAAGAGCATAAAGATCATTTTGTGTTGAAAGCGGGCTTGTTTGATAAAGAAAGCGTTAGCGTAGCTCATGTGGAAGCGGTTTCAAAACTCCCAAGCAAAGAAGAGCTTATGGGAATGTTGCTTTCTGTTTGGACGGCTCCGGTGCGTTATTTTGTTACGGGTTTAGACAATTTGCGTAAAGCGAAAGAAGAAAACTAAGAGCCTATGATGGCTTAATTTAAAAAAATTTGAAGGATTGGATTATGGCAATTTCAAAAGAAGAAGTGTTAGAGTATATTGGTTCATTGAGCGTTTTAGAGCTTTCTGAATTGGTTAAAATGTTTGAGGAAAAATTTGGCGTGAGTGCGACTCCAACGGTCGTAGCGGGTGCGGCTGTAGCTGGCGGTGCGGCGGCTGAGAGCGAAGAAAAAACCGAATTTAATGTGATTTTGGCTGATAGCGGTGCTGAAAAAATCAAGGTGATTAAAGTGGTTCGTGAAATTACCGGACTTGGCCTGAAAGAAGCTAAAGACGCTACCGAAAAAACCCCTCATGTGCTTAAAGAGGGCGTGAATAAAGAAGAAGCTGAAACCATCAAGAAGAAACTTGAAGAAGTGGGTGCTAAGGTTGAAGTCAAGTAAGACTTAAAAACAGAAAGGTCTTTGCGCCTTTCTCTGATCTAGTGCGGCAGATGATTTTGCTCCATGATTTTGTTTGTGAGCGTGTGGTCTAAAGTGGTTAGTATTGCAGGTGGGTTTTTGGTGTTTTTATCATGGATGGTTCTAAAGTTTAAAGATCCTTTTGCAATGCTTACTTGAATTAATGCATTAAATAACTCAAAATTTTTGATCAAAGGCTTGAAATATGTCAAAAAAAATTCCCCTAAAAAACCGCTTGAGAGCTGATTTTACAAAAACCCCAACAGATTTAGAAGTCCCTAATTTATTATTATTACAACGAGATAGCTATGATTCTTTCTTGTATTCCAAAGATGGCAAAGAGAGCGGGATTGAAAAGGTTTTTAAATCCATTTTCCCTATCCAAGATGAGCATAACCGCATCACTTTAGAATACGCGGGTTGCGAATTTGGCAAGTCTAAATACACCGTTAGAGAAGCGATGGAGAGGGGCATTACCTACTCTATCCCGCTTAAAATTAAAGTGCGCTTGATCTTGTGGGAAAAAGATACCAAAAGCGGCGAAAAGAACGGCATTAAGGATATTAAAGAACAAAGCATTTTCATTCGTGAGATCCCTTTGATGACAGAACGCACTTCATTCATTATCAATGGGGTGGAGCGCGTGGTGGTCAATCAACTCCACAGAAGCCCCGGTGTGATTTTCAAAGAAGAAGAGTCCAGCACTTCTTTAAACAAGCTCATTTACACAGGGCAAATCATCCCTGATAGGGGTTCGTGGCTGTATTTTGAATACGATTCTAAAGATGTTTTATACGCTCGTATCAATAAACGCCGTAAAGTGCCTGTTACTATTTTATTCAGGGCGATGGATTATCAAAAACAAGACATCATCAAGATGTTCTACCCGCTTGTTAAAGTGCGTTATGAAAACGATAAATATTTGATCCCGTTTGCTTCATTAGACGCCAATCAAAGAATGGAATTTGACTTGAAAGATCCTCAAGGCAAGATCATTCTTTTAGCGGGTAAAAAGCTCACTTCAAGAAAGATTAAAGAGCTTAAAGAAAACCATTTAGAATGGGTGGAATACCCTATGGATATTTTACTCAATCGCCATTTAGCTGAGCCTGTTATGGTAGGGAAAGAAGTCTTATTGGACATGCTCACTCAGCTAGATAAAAACAAATTGGAAAAAATCCACGATTTAGGCGTGCAAGAATTTGTGATCATCAACGATCTAGCTTTAGGGCATGACGCTTCCATTATCCATTCTTTTTCAGCCGATTCTGAGTCTTTGAAATTGCTCAAGCAAACGGAAAAAATTGATGATGAAAACGCTCTGGCGGCGATTCGTATCCATAAGGTTATGAAACCAGGCGATCCTGTTACGACTGAAGTGGCTAAGCAGTTTGTCAAAAAACTTTTCTTTGATCCAGAACGCTATGATTTGACCATGGTGGGCCGCATGAAAATGAATCACAAGTTAGGTTTGCATGTGCCTGATTACATTACGACTTTAACGCATGAAGATATTATCACCACCGTTAAATACCTCATGAAGATTAAAAACAATCAGGGCAAGATTGATGACAGAGATCACTTGGGCAATCGTAGGATCAGGGCGGTAGGGGAATTACTGGCCAATGAATTGCATTCAGGCTTAGTGAAAATGCAAAAGACCATTAAAGACAAGCTCACTACCATGAGTGGGGCTTTTGATTCGCTCATGCCCCATGACTTGGTCAATTCTAAGATGATCACAAGCACCATCATGGAATTTTTCATGGGCGGTCAGCTCTCGCAATTTATGGATCAAACGAACCCCTTGAGTGAGGTTACACACAAGCGTCGCCTTTCAGCGCTCGGTGAAGGGGGGTTGGTGAAAGACAGGGTAGGGTTTGAAGCCAGAGATGTGCACCCCACGCATTATGGCCGAATTTGTCCCATTGAGACCCCAGAAGGTCAAAACATCGGCCTGATCAACACCCTTTCCACTTTCACAAGAGTGAATGATTTAGGCTTTATTGAAGCCCCTTATAAAAAGGTTGTGGATGGCAAGGTCGTGGGTGAGACGATTTATTTGACCGCTATTCAAGAAGACAGCCACATCATCGCTCCCGCAAGCACCCCCATTGATGAAGAGGGTAATATTTTAGGCGATTTGATTGAAACGCGCGTGGAAGGCGAGATCGTTTTAAACGAAAAAAGCAAAGTAACCTTAATGGATTTAAACTCTAGCATGCTAGTAGGGGTAGCCGCATCGCTCATTCCTTTCTTAGAGCATGATGACGCCAACCGCGCCTTAATGGGGACTAACATGCAGCGCCAAGCGGTGCCCTTATTAAGAAGCGACGCTCCCATTGTAGGCACAGGGATTGAAAAAATTATCGCTAGGGATTCTTGGGGAGCGATCAAAGCCAATCGCGCAGGCGTTGTAGAAAAAATTGATTCTAAAAATATTTACATTTTAGGCGAAGGCAAAGAAGAAGCCTATATTGATGCGTATTCTTTGCAAAAAAACTTACGCACCAACCAAAACACCAGCTTCAATCAAGTCCCTATCGTTAAAGTGGGCGATAAAGTGGAAGCTGGGCAAATCATCGCTGATGGCCCTAGCATGGACAGAGGCGAGTTAGCGTTAGGGAAAAACGTGCGCGTGGCGTTCATGCCTTGGAATGGCTATAACTTTGAAGACGCGATCGTGGTGAGCGAGCGCATCACTAAAGATGATATTTTCACTTCCACCCACATTTATGAAAAAGAAGTGGATGCTAGGGAGCTTAAGCATGGCGTGGAAGAATTTACCACTGATATTCCTGATGTGAAAGAAGAAGCGCTCGCTCATCTTGATGAAAGCGGGATCGTTAAAGTCGGCACTTATGTGAGCGCTGGCATGATTTTAGTGGGCAAGACTTCTCCTAAAGGCGAGATTAAAAGCACGCCTGAAGAACGGCTCTTAAGGGCTATTTTTGGGGATAAAGCTGGGCATGTGGTCAATAAGAGTTTGTATTGCCCTCCCAGTTTGGAAGGCACGGTGATTGATGTGAAAGTCTTCACTAAAAAAGGCTATGAGAAGGATGCGCGGGTTTTGAGCGCGTATGAAGAAGAAAAAGCCAAGCTTGATATGGAGCATTTTGACCGCTTGACCATGCTCAATAGAGAAGAATTGTTGCGCGTTAGTTCGCTCCTTTCTCAAGCGATTTTAGAAGAGCCTTTTAGCCATAATGGTAAGGATTATAAAGAAGGCGATCAAATCCCTAAAGAAGAAATCGCTTCAATCAACCGCTTCACTTTGGCTAGTTTAGTCAAAAAGTATTCTAAAGAAGTGCAAAACCACTATGAAATCACTAAAAATAATTTCTTAGAGCAAAAGAAAGTTTTGGGTGAAGAGCATGAAGAAAAGCTCTCTATTTTAGAAAAAGATGATATTTTGCCTAATGGCGTGATCAAAAAAGTCAAGCTCTATATCGCTACAAAACGGAAGCTTAAAGTGGGCGATAAAATGGCAGGAAGGCATGGGAATAAAGGGATTGTGTCTAATATCGTGCCGGTTGCAGATATGCCTTATACCGCTGATGGCGAGCCTGTGGATATTGTCTTAAACCCTTTAGGCGTGCCAAGCCGCATGAACATCGGGCAGATTTTAGAAATGCATTTAGGCTTAGTGGGGAAAGAATTTGGGAAACAAATCGCTAGCATGCTAGAGGATAAAACCAGAGATTTTGCCAAAGAATTGCGCGCTAAAATGCTAGAAATCGCTAACGCTATTAATGAAAAAGACCCTTTGACAATCCATGCACTTGAGAATTGTTCTGATGAAGAACTTTTGGAATACGCTAAAGATTGGAGCAAGGGCGTTAAGATGGCTATCCCTGTGTTTGAAGGCATCTCGCAAGAAAAATTTTACAAGCTGTTTGAATTAGCCAGGATCGCTATGGATGGCAAAATGGATCTGTATGACGGGCGCACAGGCGAAAAAATGAGGGAGCGCGTGAATGTGGGCTATATGTATATGATCAAACTCCACCATTTAGTGGATGAAAAAGTCCATGCCAGAAGCACAGGCCCTTATAGTTTAGTAACGCACCAGCCTGTTGGGGGTAAAGCACTCTTTGGGGGTCAAAGGTTTGGGGAAATGGAAGTGTGGGCCTTGGAAGCTTATGGCGCAGCGCACACTCTAAAAGAAATGCTCACCATTAAATCCGATGATATTAGAGGCAGAGAGAACGCTTATAGGGCTATCGCTAAAGGTGAGCAAGTGGGCGAGAGTGAAATCCCTGAGACTTTCTATGTCTTGACTAAAGAATTGCAATCGCTCGCTTTGGATATTAATATTTTTGGGGATGATGTGGATGAGGATGGGGTGCCTAAACCCATTGTCATTAAAGAAGATGACAGGCCTAAAGACTTTAGCTCTTTCCAGCTCACTCTAGCCAGCCCTGAAAAAATCCATTCTTGGAGTTATGGGGAAGTTAAAAAGCCAGAAACGATCAATTACCGCACCTTAAAACCTGAACGGGACGGCTTGTTTTGCATGAAAATCTTTGGCCCTACTAAAGATTATGAATGCTTGTGCGGTAAATACAAAAAGCCTCGCTTCAAAGACATTGGCACATGCGAAAAATGCGGCGTGGCGATCACGCACTCCAAAGTCAGGCGTTTTAGAATGGGGCATATTGAATTAGCCACTCCTGTAGCGCATATCTGGTATGTCAATTCCTTGCCTAGCCGTATCGGCACGCTTTTAGGCGTTAAGATGAAAGACTTAGAGCGCGTGTTGTATTATGAAGCTTATATCGTTAAAGAGCCAGGCGAAGCCGCTTATGACAATGAAGGCGCTAAGCTTGTGATGAAATACGATATTTTGAATGAAGAGCAGTATCAAAATATCTCACGAAGATACGAAGACAGGGGCTTTGTAGCGCAAATGGGCGGCGAAGCGATCAAGGATTTGCTAGAAGAAATTGATTTGATCACCTTATTGCAGAGTTTGAAAGAAGAAGTGAAAGACACCAATTCCGATGCGAAAAAGAAAAAACTCATTAAGCGTTTGAAAGTGGTAGAAAGCTTTTTAAATTCTGGTAACAGGCCTGAGTGGATGATGCTCACGGTTTTACCGGTATTGCCACCGGATTTAAGGCCTTTAATCGCGCTAGATGGCGGGAAGTTTGCGGTCAGTGATGTGAATGAATTGTATCGTCGTGTTATTAATCGTAACCAACGCTTGAAACGCTTAATGGAGCTTGGGGCGCCAGAAATCATTGTGCGCAATGAAAAAAGGATGTTGCAAGAAGCCGTGGATGTGCTTTTTGATAACGGCCGCAGCACCAATGCGGTTAAAGGGGCTAACAAACGCCCTTTAAAATCGCTCAGCGAAATCATTAAGGGCAAGCAAGGGCGTTTCAGGCAAAACCTTTTAGGTAAGCGCGTGGATTTTTCAGGCAGAAGCGTGATTGTGGTTGGGCCTAATCTTAAAATGGATGAATGCGGATTGCCTAAAAACATGGCGTTGGAACTCTTCAAACCGCATTTGTTATCCAAGCTTGAAGAGAGAGGCTATGCCACCACGCTCAAACAAGCTAAACGCATGATTGAGCAAAAAAGCAATGAAGTGTGGGAGTGCTTGCAAGAAATCACAGAGGGGTATCCGGTGCTACTCAACCGCGCTCCTACCTTGCACAAGCAATCCATTCAAGCGTTCCATCCAAAGCTGATTGATGGCAAAGCGATCCAATTGCACCCGTTAGTGTGTTCAGCGTTCAACGCCGATTTTGACGGGGACCAAATGGCGGTGCATGTGCCTTTAAGCCAAGAAGCGATCGCTGAATGCAAGGTGCTGATGTTAAGTTCTATGAATATCCTTTTGCCCGCTAGCGGTAAAGCCGTAGCCATTCCTAGCCAGGATATGGTTTTAGGGCTTTATTATCTTTCTTTAGAAAAGAGCGGGGTCAAGGGCGAGCATAAACTTTTTTCTAGCGTGAATGAAATCATCACCGCTATTGACACGAAAGAATTAGACATCCACGCAAAGATTAGGGTTTTAGATCAAGGGAATATTATCGCTACGAGCGCGGGGTGCATGATCATTAAATCCATTTTGCCTGATTTTATCCCTACGGATTTGTGGAACAGACCCATGAAGAAAAAAGATATTGGCGTGCTTGTGGATTATGTGCATAAAGTCGGTGGTATCGGCATTACCGCAACCTTTTTGGATAATTTAAAAACGCTTGGTTTTAGGTATGCGACTAAGGCTGGTATTTCTATCTCTATGGAGGATATTATCACGCCAAAAGACAAGCAAAAAATGGTGGAAAAAGCCAAAGTAGAGATTAAAAAAATCCAGCAACAATACGATCAAGGGCTGCTCACTGATCAAGAGCGTTACAATAAGATCATTGACACTTGGACTGAAGTCAATGACAAAATGAGTAAAGAAATGATGACCGCTATCGCAAAAGATAAAGAGGGCTTTAACTCTATTTATATGATGGCTGATAGCGGTGCAAGGGGTAGCGCGGCGCAAATCCGTCAGCTTTCAGCGATGAGGGGTCTTATGACAAAGCCGGACGGCAGTATCATTGAAACGCCTATTATTTCTAACTTTAAAGAGGGGTTGAATGTCTTAGAATACTTTAACTCCACGCATGGCGCTAGAAAGGGCTTAGCGGATACAGCACTAAAAACCGCCAATGCGGGGTATTTGACAAGAAAGCTCATTGACGTTTCGCAAAATGTCAAGGTGGTGTCTGATGATTGCGGCACGCATGAAGGGATTGAAATCACGGATATTGCGGTGGGGAGTGAATTGATTGAACCTTTAGAAGAGCGTATTTTTGGGCGCGTTTTATTAGAAGATGTGATCGATCCTATTACGAATGAAATCTTGCTTTATGCGGATACTTTGATTGATGAAGAGGGTGCTAAAAAGGTGGTTGAAGCCGGGATTAAATCCATTACGATCCGCACCCCAGTAACTTGTAAAGCGCCAAAGGGCGTGTGCGCGAAATGCTATGGCTTGAATTTAGGCGAAGGCAAGATGAGTTATCCAGGTGAAGCGGTGGGCGTGGTAGCCGCGCAATCTATCGGGGAGCCTGGAACGCAGCTCACTTTAAGGACTTTCCATGTGGGCGGGACAGCGAGCAGGAGTCAGGATGAGCGCGAAATCGTGGCGAGCAAAGAAGGTTTTGTGCGTTTTTACAATCTTAGGACTTACACGAACAAAGAGGGTAAAAACATTATCGCTAACCGCCGTAACGCTTCTATTTTAGTGGTAGAGCCTAAGATTAAAGCGCCTTTTGATGGGGAATTACGTATTGAAACGGTCTATGAAGAAGTCGTTGTGAGCGTGAAAAATGGCGAGCAAGAAGCTAAATTTGTTTTAAGAAGAAGCGATATTGTCAAGCCGAGCGAATTAGCCGGCGTTGGCGGTAAGATTGAGGGGAAAGTGTATTTGCCTTATGCTAGCGGGCATAAGGTGCATAAGGGGGGAAGTATCGCTGATATTATTCAAGAGGGATGGAATGTGCCCAATCGCATCCCTTATGCGAGCGAATTGCTAGTCAAGGATAATGACCCTATTGCGCAAGATGTGTATGCCAAAGAAAAAGGCACAATCAAATACTATGTTTTAGAGGCTAATCATTTAGAGCGCACCCATGGGATCAAAAGGGGCGATATTGTGAGCGAAAAAGGCTTGTTTGCGGTGATAGCTGATGATAATGGTAGG
Organism: Helicobacter pylori; assembly: GCF_030323545.1. NCBI lineage: Bacteria > Pseudomonadati > Campylobacterota > Epsilonproteobacteria > Campylobacterales > Helicobacteraceae > Helicobacter > Helicobacter pylori. Next base: position 334,647 of record NZ_CP122954.1, read on the forward strand.
GAAGCCGCCCGCCATTATATCGCTAGGGGTTCTGAGATCTTGATTGATGATAATAGTGAAGTGAGCGCTAATAGCGTGATTTCTAAACCCACGACTAACACTTTCAAAACGATTGCCACATGGGATCCTTACAACACCCCTATCATTGCGGACTTTAAAGGTAAGGTGGGTTTTGTGGATATTATCGCAGGGGTTACGGTCGCTGAAAAAGAAGACGAAAATACCGGTATTACAAGCTTAGTGGTGAATGATTACATCCCAAGCGGATACAAACCAAGCTTGTTTTTAGAGGGGGCTAATGGCGAAGAGGTGCGTTATTTCCTAGAGCCAAAAACTTCTATCGCTATTATTGATGGCTCTAGCGTGGAACAGGCCGAAGTGCTAGCGAAAATCCCTAAAGCGACCGTTAAATCCAGGGATATTACTGGGGGTCTTCCAAGGGTTTCGGAATTGTTTGAAGCGAGAAAACCCAAGCCTAAAGATGTGGCGATCCTTTCTGAAGTTGATGGGATTGTGAGTTTTGGCAAACCCATTCGCAATAAAGAACACATCATCGTAACTTCTAAAGATGGCCGTTCTATGGATTATTTTGTGGATAAAGGCAAGCAGATTTTAGTGCATGCCGATGAATTTGTGCATGCGGGAGAAGCGATGACGGATGGGGTGGTTTCAAGCCATGATATTTTAAGGATCAGCGGCGAAAAAGAGCTTTATAAATACATTGTGAGCGAAGTCCAGCAAGTGTATCGCAGGCAGGGGGTAAGCATTGCGGACAAGCACATTGAAATCATTGTTTCTCAAATGCTAAGGCAAGTGCGTATTTTAGACAGCGGGGATAGCAAGTTTATTGAAGGGGATTTAGTCAGTAAAAAACTCTTCAAAGAAGAAAACGCTCGTGTGATCGCTTTAAAAGGCGAGCCAGCGATTGCTGAACCGGTGCTTTTAGGGATTACTAGAGCGGCTATTGGGAGCGATAGCATCATCTCAGCGGCCTCTTTCCAAGAAACGACTAAAGTTTTAACAGAAGCTAGTATCGCTATGAAAAAAGACTTTTTAGAGGATTTGAAAGAGAATGTGGTGTTGGGGAGGATGATCCCTGTGGGAACGGGCATGTATAAAAATAAAAAAATCGTGCTGAGAACGCTTGAGGATAACTCTAAATTTTGATATAAAAAATCGGTTAAGATTTTTAAAAGAAAAATTAGGGTAAAATGGGGGAACTTTTAGTTTTAAATTTTTAGAATAAGGAAAAATAGTGCCTACTATCAATCAGTTGATTAGAAAAGAAAGGAAAAAGGTGGTTAAAAAAACGAAATCACCTGCATTAGTGGAATGCCCTCAAAGAAGAGGGGTTTGTACTAGGGTTTATACGACTACCCCTAAAAAGCCTAACTCGGCTTTGAGAAAGGTCGCTAAGGTCCGTTTGACCAGTAAATTTGAAGTGATCAGTTATATCCCTGGTGAAGGGCATAACTTGCAAGAACACTCCATTGTGTTAGTGCGTGGGGGTAGGGTTAAGGATTTACCCGGTGTGAAATACCACATCGTTCGTGGCGCTTTAGACACTGCAGGGGTCAATAAAAGAACGGTTTCACGCTCTAAATATGGGACTAAAAAAGCTAAAGCAACCGACAAGAAAGCAACAGACAACAAGAAAAAATAAGAGGAAAACAAAAACATGAGAAGAAGAAAAGCACCCGTTAGGGAGGTTTTGGGCGATCCTGTTTATGGGAACAAAGTGGTTACCAAGTTTATCAACAAGATGATGTTCGATGGCAAGAAAAGCGTGGCGGAAAAAATCATCTACAAAGCTTTTAATAAGATTGAAGAAAAAAGTGGTGAAAAAGGGATTGAAGTGTTTGAAAAAGCCCTAGAAAGAGTGCGTCCTTTAGTGGAAGTGCGCAGCAGAAGAGTGGGTGGGGCTACCTATCAAGTGCCGGTAGAAGTGAGAGCGAGCCGCCAACAGTCGCTATCTATCCGTTGGATTTTAGAAGCGACCAGAAAACGCAATGAAAGAATGATGGTGGATAGATTGGCTAACGAACTTATGGATGCGGCTAGCGATAAGGGTGCGGCTTTTAAGAAAAAAGAAGATGTGCATAAAATGGCAGAAGCGAATAAAGCGTTCGCGCACTACCGCTGGTAATTGGAGTTAGAATGGCTAGAAGAACCCCATTAAATAGGATCAGGAATATCGGTATCGCCGCTCACATTGATGCCGGGAAAACCACCACTTCTGAAAGGATTTTATTCTATACAGGCGTGAGCCATAAGATTGGCGAAGTGCATGACGGCGCGGCGACAATGGATTGGATGGAGCAAGAAAAAGAAAGAGGGATCACTATCACTTCTGCAGCAACGACTTGCTTTTGGAAGGATCACCAAATCAATTTGATTGACACTCCAGGGCATGTGGATTTCACTATTGAAGTGGAGCGATCCATGCGCGTGCTAGATGGCGCGGTTTCGGTGTTTTGCTCGGTGGGGGGTGTGCAGCCTCAAAGCGAGACCGTGTGGCGTCAAGCGAATAAATACGGTGTGCCTAGGATTGTTTTTGTCAATAAAATGGATAGGATTGGGGCGAATTTCTATAATGTGGAAAACCAGATTAAGCAACGCTTGAAAGCCAATCCTGTGCCTATTAATATCCCTATTGGGGCTGAAGACACTTTCATTGGCGTGATTGATTTGGTCCAAATGAAAGCGATTGTTTGGAACAATGAAACCATGGGGGCCAAATACGATGTGGAAGAAATCCCTAGCGATTTGTTAGAAAAGGCTAAACAATACCGAGAAAAGCTTGTAGAAGCTGTAGCTGAGCAAGATGAAGCGTTGATGGAAAAGTATTTAGGCGGTGAAGAATTGAGTGTTGAAGAAATCAAAAAAGGCATTAAAGCGGGTTGTTTGAACATGAGTCTTGTCCCCATGCTTTGTGGTTCTTCTTTTAAAAATAAAGGCGTGCAGACTTTATTAGACGCGGTCATTGATTACCTGCCAGCACCTACGGAGGTTGTGGATATTAAGGGGATTGATCCAAAAACTGAAGAAGAAGTTTTTGTGAAATCCAGCGATGATGGCGAGTTTGCCGGTTTGGCGTTTAAAATCATGACGGATCCTTTTGTGGGTCAACTCACTTTTGTGCGCGTGTATCGCGGCAAGCTAGAGTCCGGTAGCTATGTGTATAACTCCACCAAAGACAAAAAAGAGCGCGTGGGAAGACTCCTTAAAATGCATTCTAATAAGAGAGAAGACATTAAAGAAGTTTATGCGGGTGAGATTTGCGCGTTTGTGGGCTTAAAGGACACGCTAACTGGGGACACGCTTTGCGATGAAAAGAACGCCGTTGTTTTAGAAAGGATGGAATTTCCTGAGCCAGTCATTCACATCGCTGTAGAGCCTAAAACGAAAGCAGACCAAGAAAAAATGGGCGTGGCGTTAGGCAAGCTTGCTGAAGAAGATCCAAGCTTTAGGGTGATGACTCAAGAAGAAACCGGGCAAACCCTTATTGGTGGCATGGGTGAATTGCACCTAGAAATCATCGTGGACAGATTGAAGAGAGAATTTAAGGTGGAAGCTGAAATCGGTCAGCCACAAGTCGCCTTTAGAGAGACTATCCGCTCAAGCGTGAATAAAGAGCATAAATACGCTAAGCAAAGCGGTGGTCGTGGGCAATACGGGCATGTGTTTATCAAGCTTGAGCCTAAAGAGCCTGGCAGTGGGTATGAATTTGTGAATGAAATTTCTGGGGGCGTGATCCCTAAAGAATATATCCCTGCGGTGGATAAGGGTATCCAAGAAGCGATGCAAAATGGCGTTTTGGCGGGCTATCCGGTGGTGGATTTTAAAGTTACCCTTTATGATGGGAGCTACCATGATGTGGATTCTTCAGAAATGGCGTTTAAAATTGCTGGATCTATGGCGTTTAAAGAAGCGAGTCGCGCGGCTAACCCGGTTTTACTAGAGCCTATGATGAAAGTGGAAGTGGAAGTCCCTGAAGAATACATGGGCGATGTGATTGGCGATTTGAACAGAAGAAGAGGGCAAATCAATTCTATGGACGACCGATTAGGCTTGAAAATCGTGAACGCTTTTGTGCCGTTGGTGGAAATGTTTGGTTATTCTACGGATTTACGATCAGCCACTCAAGGGCGTGGGACTTACTCTATGGAGTTTGATCATTATGGCGAAGTGCCTAGCAATATCGCTAAGGAAATTGTAGAAAAGCGTAAAGGCTGATTTTATCGTAACGCTCTCTTGTGAGAGGGTGTTATAGGTGCTATTTAAACTTTTTTCTTTTGGATTTAAAAAGACTCTTTGAGTGTTTTTATCCCTTTTTTAATCTCTTTTAATTACTTTTTGCTATAAAATTATTTTGTTAGCTCTATTCTTGTCAAACAGGAGTAACTAATATTTTTTAATTTTTTAAAAAATGGGGTTTTGGTTGCTTCGTTTAATCGTTTTAGATTTTATTTCATGGTGGAATTCGTTTTCTTAAGTGGTTAGGGGGTGTTTTGTAGCAATGCTCTTTAAAAATCCCCTAATTCATAGACCGCCTTACAAGAAATCCCGCTTGACTAATGCTCTTTTGTATTCAAATCTTAAAAAACGCTTTTGAGCGTTTTTATTTTTTAAGAAAAATGGCTGATTGCTATCAAGCGTTTTTTTATAACAAAACGCAATTTGCAAATTTCTTTAGTGAAAATTCTATTGGTTTCTATTCGTTTACTTTTGAGAAATATAATTCTCTCGCTTTTAAGATCATCATAAAGGAGTTTTCGTATGAAAAAGCAAATCTTGACAGGTGTTTTGTTATCAGTTTTGGCAGTGAGTTCTGCATACGCTCACAAAGATAAAAAAGACGCTAAAAAACCTGAGTTAAGCTCTCAATTAGTGGCTCACAAAGATAAAAAAGACGCTAAAAAACCTAAAAACTCAGTGGCCTAATGGCTTTGACTCCAAAAAGCGTTTTAAAAACGCTTTTTTGGATGCTATTCTATAATTTTTCTTACCATTTTTTTAAAACCCTTGATAGGATTTATGGCTATTCTCACGCTTTCAAAAGTAAAAATCTTTTATATACTAGAATTTCATCAATACGGCTGTGTTTTTTAAAAAGCGCATAAAGGGCGTTAAGGTTTTTCTAAAAGAGTGTGGGCGGCTTCTAGGACTTCAAGGGGCGTGATGGATTTCATGCACAGATGGTTTTTTTCATTCTTTAAAGGGCAAACTCGTTTCTTGCAAGGCGAACAGCTTAAATGGTGGTTTAATACGATCGTTTTTTGAGCTTTATAGGGGCGAGTTTCTTTTTCATCAGTGGGGCCAAAAAGAGCGATTAAGGGGGTTTGTGCGCTAGCAGCCACATGCATAGGACCGCTATCGTTAGTGATGAATAAATCTAAAATAGCGATGCACTCTATCAATTCTTCAATGCTTGTTTTCCCGCACAGATTGTAAGCGTTATTGAATAATAAAGGGTTTTTTAATAAGCCTTTGATGAGTTTTAAAATTTCTTCAGAAACGATAGCGTCTTCTTTAGCCCCAAAAAAATAAATTTCATGCCCTTCTTCTAACAAAGCAGCAGAAACTTCAGCGTAATAAGAAGCTGGCCATCTTTTAGCACTCCCATAGCTTGCGCTAGGGTTAAAGCCGATTTTTTTAGGGGTGTTTGGGGTGTGAGTGGGGAGGTTAAAGGCCAGTTTTAAGGGTAAAACGCTTTTTTTATCCAATTCTTTTTTCAAAAATTGCGAAAATAAAAAGCAATACTTTTCCACTTGATGATACTCTTTGGGGGCAGAAATTATCGCATGGCTGAGAAACAAAGAACGAAAAAATTGAGCAAAACCGATGCGAATAGGCGTTTTTGTCGCATAGAGCAAAAAAGCGGAATAAAAATGGTTGTTTAAAGTGATCGCTATATCGCAACGCCCTATTTTTTGAGCGAGTTTGTGAGTGGCTAGCAGCCTGAAAAAGGATTTTTTGGTGTCATCTATAAAAACGGCTTCTATTTTTTCATCTTTTTTGAAAAGTTCGCAAGTCATTTGTGGGCCCACTAAGATAAAATGCGCGTTAGGGTAGTGGTGTTTAAGGGTGTAAAAAAGCGAGCTTGCCATCACCCCATCGCCTAACCAATTAGGCAAACGCAATAAAATACGCATGCGTTTGGGCGCATTTACGCTCATCAATAGCCCTTTTTTAAAGATTTTAAGATAAAATTTTAGCATACAAATACAAGGAAATGGAATGATTACCCCTAAAGTGTTGAGCGGGTTTAAAGACCGCTTGCCTAAAGATGCGATACAAAAAGCCCAGTTGCTTTCTAAAGTTTCAGTCGTGTTTCAAAGTTTTGGTTTTGTGCCGATTGAAACCCCTCATTTGGAATACGCTCAAACATTATTGCCTGATGCGAGCAGTGATATTCAAAAAGAAATTTATCGTTTTAAAGACCATGGGGATAGGGATGTGGCTTTAAGGTTTGATTTGACCGTGCCATTAGCCCGCTTTGTTTCTTTGCACCACCAAACGCTAGGCATGCCCTTTAAACGCTACGCTATAGGCAATGTCTTTAGAGGCGAAAGGGCGCAAAAAGGGCGTTACAGGGAATTTACGCAATGCGATTTTGATTTTATAGGGAGCGAAAGCTTGGTGTGCGATGCTGAAATCGTTCAAGTGATTATCGCTTCTTTAAAAGCTTTGGATTTAGAAGATTTTTGCATCTCTATCAATCATAGAAAAATTTTGAACGGGATATGCGAATATTTTGGCGTTTCTCAAGTGAATGAAGCGTTGCGCATTGTGGATAAATTGGAAAAAATTGGCCTGAATGGGGTTGAAGAAGAATTAAAAAAAGAGTGTGATTTGGATTTAAACACCATTAAAGAGCTTTTAGAAATGGTTCAAATCAAACAAAATGATTTAAGCCATGCGGAATTTTTTGAAAAAATTGCTTATTTGAAAGACTATAATGAAAATCTAAAAAAGGGCATACAAGATTTAGAAAGGCTATACCAGTTGCTAGGGGATTTGCAAATTTCTCAAAACCTGTATAAAATTGATTTTTCTATCGCTAGGGGATTAGGGTATTACACAGGGATTGTGTATGAAACCACGCTTAATGATATGAAGTCTTTAGGGAGCGTGTGTTCAGGGGGCCGTTACGATCATTTGACTAAAAATTTTTCTAAAGAAAATTTACAAGGAGTGGGGGCTTCTATTGGGATTGATAGATTGATTGTAGCTTTGAGTGAAATGCAATTATTAGACGAGCGTTCCACCCAAGCTAAAGTCTTAATCGCTTGCATGCATGAAGAGTATTTTTCTTATGCAAACCGCTTAGCGGAGTCTTTAAGGCAAAGCGGGATTTTTAGCGAAGTCTATCCAGAAGCTCAAAAAATCAAAAAACCCTTTTCTTATGCTAACCATAAGGGGCATGAGTTTGTGGTTATTATTGGCGAAGAAGAATTTAAAAGCGAAACCTTAAGCTTGAAAAACATGCATTCAGGCATGCAGTTGAATTGCTTGAGTTTTTTAAAAGCCCTTGAAATCATTGGAGAAAACGATGAAGACTTATAATGTCGCTATTGTCGGGGCTAGTGGGGCGGTAGGCCAAGAGCTGATTAAGGGTTTAGAAAATTCTTTTTTCCCGATTAAAAAATTTGTCCCGCTCGCTAGCGTTAGGAGTGCCGGTAAAAAGATCAAAGTTTTCAATAAAGACTATGAGATCTTAGAAACCACGCATGAAGTTTTTGAAAAAGAAAAAATAGACATCGCCTTTTTTAGCGCTGGGGGGAGCGTGAGCGAAGAATTTGCCACAAGCGCTGCAAAAACGGCCTTAGTGGTTGATAACACGAGCTTTTTTAGATTGGATAAAAAAGTGCCTTTAGTCGTGCCTGAAATCAACGCTAAAGAAATTTTTAACGCTCCTTTAAATATCATCGCTAACCCTAATTGCTCTACCATTCAAATGACGCAAATCTTAAACCCCTTACACCTTCATTTTAAGATAAAAAGCGTTATTGTTAGCACCTATCAAGCTGTGAGTGGGGCAGGGAATAAGGGCATAGAGAGTTTAAAAAATGAGCTAAAAATCGCATTAGAACATTTGGAAAAAGACCCCACTATTGATTTAAACCAAGTTTTGCAAGCTGGGGCTTTCGCTTATCCGATCGCTTTCAATGCGATCGCTCATATTGATACTTTTAAGGAGAATGGCTACACGAAAGAAGAGCTGAAAATGGTGCATGAAACCCATAAAATCATGGGCGTGGATTTCCCTATCAGCGCAACTTGCGTGCGCGTGCCGGTATTGAGGAGCCATAGCGAGAGTTTGAGTATCGCTTTTGAAAAAGAATTCGATCTCAAAGAAATCTATGAAGTCTTAAAAAACGCCCCTAGCGTGGTTGTTTGCGATAATCCTAGCCGCAATCTCTACCCCACGCCCTTAAAAGCGAGCCACACGGATACCACCTTTATAGGGCGCTTGAGGAAGGATTTGTTTGATAAGAAAACTTTGCATGGCTTTTGCGTGGCGGATCAATTAAGAGTGGGGGCAGCCACTAACGCGCTCAAAATCGCCATGTATTACATTAAGAACGCTTGAGTTTATTCAAAGATAACAAAGATGAATGCGCATGCACTTGAATTAAGGATAAGGATCAATCTAACCCAATCTCTAAAAAAGAGCTTTAAGTTACTAGGCTTGCGATGTTAAACAAGGGTGTAATTGAATTTCTCAAGGCTTGATTGAGAGAAATGCTAATATTTGGTAGGTCAAAAGGAATGAAAGGCTTACACTCAAGCAGAGAGCGAATGTTTAGCTAGCGAGTTATTGCCTATTATTCCCTTTAAAAGGGTGTGAATTTGGGTATCAAGGAAAACTTGTATCAAGTTTTATTGAAATGGATTAGAAAAATCTGATTGGATTGACCCTTACAATTTTTTAAACCCATTGTTTAATAACGATTGGATATGACTATATACACTACAATAATAAGATTTTGATGAGTGGGATTGTTTTTTAAAAAAAAGGTTGGTAATGGAATCAGTAAAAATAGGAAAAACAAATAAAGTTAGCAAGAACACAGAGATGGCTAACACAAAGACAAGTAAAGAGACTCATTTTAAACAAGTGAGCACCATTACAAATACACTCCGATCAATTGGTGGGATTTTTACAAAAATTGTAAAGAAAGTCAGAGAGCTTTTCAAAAAACACCCCAAGAAAAGCAATGTGGCGTTAGTAGTATTAACCCATGTTGCATGCAAGAGAGCAAAAGAATTAGACGATAAAGTCCAAGATAAATCCAAACAAACTGAAAAAGAAAATCAAATCAATTGGTGGAAATATTCAGGATTAACCATAGCGACAAGTTTATTGTTAGCCGCTTGTAATGCTGGTGATATTGATAAACAAATAGAACTAGAACAAGAAAGACAGAAAACAAACAAGAGTGGGATAGAGTTAGAACAAGAAAGGCAAAAGACAAATAAGAGTGAGATAGAGTTAGAACAAGAAAGACAGAAAACAAACAAGAGTGGGATAGAACTCGCTAATAGTCAAATAAAAGCAGAACAAGAAAGACAGAAAACAGAACAAGAAAAACAAAAAGCAAATAAGAGTGAGATAGAGTTAGAACAGCAAAAACAAAAGACCATTAATACACAAAGAGATTTAATTAAAGAACAGAAAGATTTCATTAAAGAAACAGAACAAAATTGCCAAGAAAAACATGGTCAATTATTTATTAAAAGAGCAAGAATTAAGACCGGTATTACTACCGGTATTGCTATAGAAATAGAAGCTGAATGCAAAACCCCTAAACCTGCAAAAACCAATCAAACCCCTATTCAGCCAAAACACCTTCCAAACTCTAAACAACCCCACTCTCAAAGAGGATCAAAAACGCAAGAGCTTGTAGCTTATTTGCAAAAAGAATTAGAATCTCTGCCCTATTCGCAAAAAGCTATCGCTAAACAAGTGGATTTTTACAGACCAAGTTCTATCGCTTATTTAGAACTAGACCCTAGAGATTTTAAGGTTACAGAAGAATGGCAAAACGAAAACCTGAAAATACGCTCTAAAGCTCAAGCTAAAATGCTTGAAATGAGGAATGTAAAACCAGACCCACAAGCCCACCTTTCAACCTCTCAAAACCTTTTGTTCGTTCAAAAAATATTTGCTGATATTAATAAAGAAATAGAAGCAGTGGCTAATACTGAAAAGAAAGCAGAAAAAGCGGGTTATGGTTATAGTAAAAGGATGTAGGCATAAGAAAATAAGAACACTATAAAATCGTTTTAGCTTATTTATAGTATTTTAAAAACTCTATGTTACCCAATTAGAACAGAGCCTTTTTTAAACTCCTTAGTAGGAATTCCAATCGTCTTTAGCGTTTGAGCGTTTCACAAAATACAAGCGGTTGCAATTTTTAGGGGTGTTTTATAAAGAATGGTTTTTATCTCCCTCTTTTAAAAGAGAGAGTTTTAATTTTAGCGGATCTTTAGCGGGTCTCAGCTGAGCTTTTAATAATCACGGTGTTGTAGTCAGGCTGGACGGGGCGTTGGTTGGGCGAATTTTTCATGCGTTTTTTGATTTCAGCCAATTGCTTGGCAGAGACTTCCAAAGGCTCTTCTATGACAAACCATGCCACCCCTTCTGTGCAAGGAGGAGCGGTGAGAGAGCCGTTAAAATGGTAGTAATTGATGCTTTTAGGCAAGAAAGCGTCTAAAGCCACTTCTTTAAAATTTTGTTTCTTTTGAATGCCTTCTAAAATAGGATCAAGATTGGGGTTTTCTTTCCCTTCTTCAAAACCAATCGCTAAAACTAGCAAACGCCCTTTAGCGTCTTTATGCACGAAATGCGCGCTCAAAGGTCTGGTTTTATTATTGATTAAAAACTCCATAGGGGCGTGGAAATGCACATTATCCAACACATAGTCATGCCCTCTATAATTGATGTGGTTAGTCGGCTCAAACGAAGCCTTTAAAGTGTGGTGGGTGAAAAAGACCGCTTTAGGTTTAGAAGCGGCGTATTTGAATTGCAAATCGGCTTTATCTTGCGTGTGGTAATAATGCTTAATGTTGATGGGCGATTGGCTTTTACCGCTTTTGCACACTTCAAAATCTTTGTGCAATTTGTCCCAGTGGTGCGGGCCATTTTCTTTATTTTTATAATCCCATTTGGTATTTTCAGCGCCTATAAGGGAAGTTGCTAACGCTAAAGCGATCAAAAAAGTTTTTTTCATTTTAATTATCCTTTATTCTAAAATTCTAAAATATTAAAAAGTAATGGGTTAATTCTAGCGCTTAATCAATAATGACCGCAGTTACAAAAAATAGATTGGTTAAAAGTTGGAAATGATTTTAAATTCTGTTTTATGTAGTAACAACTCCCTTAAATTAATGCGCCTATGGAGCGGAAATATTTGTTTTAACCAAAACAAACCTACAATGGGCGTTCTATATCATCAGAGCTTAAAGGGGTGTTGGCTTTTAAGAATTTTGATGCCTTTTGGCCTAAAATTTCTTTATAAAATTTAGGGTGTAAGCCAAGGTTGGGGCGTAAGGCTTTGATATTATCGCTAGTCAATGCTTCGCCTTTTTGAATGTCCTTAATGACAAATAAAGAGCGCATAAAGAATCTCCGCTCCTCTAAAGTCTTTGGATTGGTTTTAGGCTCTTCTTCGCCCAAGGCTAAAACGCTTTGTTGGATCGCTTCAACCATGCTTTTAAATCCGTTAAAATCCATGCTAAAAGCGCTGTCTGGGGTTTGTAAGGATTTGTTTAAAATGAAATGCTTTTCTATCATGCTCGCTCCTAAAGTGGTGGCTAGAATGGGGCAAAGAGAGCCAATCGTGTGATCGCTCAAGCCAAATTTAACGCCAAACGTTTCGCCTAATTTAACCATGCTCAATAAGTTAGCGTCTTCTATTTTACTGGGATAAGCGCTCACGCATTTTAAAAGGGTGATGTCAAAATTATCCACTCCTTTGCACAACGAGATAGCCTCTTGCAATTCAACGCTTGTAGCGATACCGCTAGAAAGGATAATGGGCTTTTGTGTGCGAGCGGCCTTTTCAATCAAATCTAAATCAACGATTTCAAAACTAGCGATTTTATACATGGGGCAATCTAAGCTCTCTAAAAGCTCTAAAGCTTTTGAGCTAAAAGGCGAACTAAAAATGCCTAAATCAAGCTTTTTAGCCAACTCAAACAATTCCGCATGCCATTCTAGTGGGGTAGAAGCCTTTTGATACAATTCATACAAATTTTCTTTATCCCATAAAGTGCCTTGAATGATGAAGGGATCTTCTTTAGAGTTTAAAGTCATGCAGCTTGGCGTGTAGGTTTGGAGTTTGACAAAATCCGCGCCGCTTTCCTTAATGGCATGAAGGCTTTCTTTAGCGAGGTTTAAATCCTGGTTATGGTTAGCGCTCAATTCAGCGACAATTTTAGGGCGTTGTAACATTTTATTTTTCCTTAATCAAAACTTCTTTTTCTAAGCGATAGACTTGAGAGCAAGTGAAAGCCAAATGCTCATCATGCGTGGCTAAAACTAACGCTCCTTCTTTTTCTGTAATGTAATTTTGCAGCATGCTGATGACTTGATTAGCGCTAGTGGTGTCTAAATTCCCGGTGGGTTCATCAGCGATAATGATTTTAGGTTTTTTAGAAAGCACTCTGGCGATGCTTAAGCGTTGTTGCTGGCCGCCGCTCAATTCACCCACGCCTTGTTTTAGGGTGTGGGCTATGCCTAATTGTTCTAAAAGGGAATGATTTATTTCTTGCTTGGCTAGGATTGAAGCGACTTGCAAGTTTTCTAAAGCGCTAAAACCCTTAAAAAGGTAATGCGATTGGAAGATTATGCCCACTTTTAAGCGCCGTAATTCCAAAAGCTTTTTGGAATTTAAGGCATAAATATCTTGGTGTTCTAACAAACTGATCGTCCCACTATTGGGTTTTAGCATGGTGGCTAAATGGCTTAAAAGCGTGCTTTTACCGCTCCCGCTCACGCCTAAAATCGCCAGGCTTTCTTTGGGCTTGATGTGCAAATTCACGCCCTTATAAAGGGGCTTTTCAAAAGCATGAGAAATATTAATCGCTTTAATCATTATCGTTTCCTAAAAAGAATATCGCCTAATAAACTAGGGCTTAGAATGTAAGAAGTTGAAAAATTCGCGCTGTGCAAGATGATTTTATCATAACGCCTTGCGTAGTATTTTAAAAGCGTTCTTTGTAAGGTGGGTTCAATGCTTGGGCTAAACCATGCGTTATTGCTCATCACGATAAAAATTTTTGAAGGGCTGTTTGAATAAGCGGTTTTGGAAGTGCCTTCATAACAAATCAGGGGGCGAAAAGTAAAATCGTCTAATGTGAAATCGCTGAAATTGGAAGCGTTGCGGTATAAATAAGCGCTCTCGCCAAAAAAGAGTTTTTCAAGGGGTTTTTGAAGGAACTTGGGTAAAGGCATGGTCTCGCCAAAGGGGGCTAAGATCACTTTATCAGCGATCTGAACGCTTTCTTTAGAAAATAAAAACGAGCTGTTATAAAGGCTATAGCCTTGAGTGCGCAATGTCCCTATTAAAATAGCAATATTATCGCTTAAATCTTCTAGCTTAGCTTTAAAGGGGGAGTTTTCTAAAAGGATGGGGTAGGCGGTCTCTGGAAAAACAATCAAGGTTTTTTGCTTGCTTTGAGCGAGCTTGATTTCTTTAAGAATGTTGTTTTCAATATTATTAAGGTAATTTGAATCAAATTTCACATCTTGGGGCGTTTTTGTAGAGACTAATTCAATATTTCCAACCTTTTTTAAATCGCTTGTTTTAAAACCATTAAAATCCAATGCGCCAAGCAGCAATAAAACCGCTATGATCCTGTATTTTTTAAATGGTTTAGTGCTCAAAAAAATGCAAGCCAAAAAAACAAGCCCTAGCGATAATTTATCCACCCTAAACACGCTATAAGAAAAAAAGCTATCCGGGACTAACCAATCAAATCCAAAAGGGTGGATAAAACCAGAGCCTAAAAAACTCAAAAGCCTAAAATAGGGGTTTTCAAAATAGAGCAACAAATAAAATAAAACCCCATAAACTAACGCTATTAAGATAATGATTAAGGGTAATAAATAAGTGAAATCCGAGTAGCGAAAGCTTAAAGCGCACCAATAAAACAATAACGCCCCCACAAAAAACCCCAAAGCAAAAGTGCTGTTTCTAGGGGTTTTTAAAAACGCTAGCATGCTTAAAGGGGCTAATAGGCTTGTGAGTATGACAGGAATATAGGGGTTTTCAATTGCATAAGCGTCTAAAACAGCGTTCACATACACGCTTGAAACAAACATGCACGCTAATAAAAAAGCGTTTTGATTGAATAAAATAAGACGCATGGCTAAAATTTTGAAACCTTGAGATTGTTTTAGTGTATTATAGCTATATTTTAATTTAAGAATTTTAGATTGATTTTTTTAAGGGTAGTTTTTTTTAAGTTGTGTTATTATTTTCAAATTTCAAGTGAGCGTGGATTGATAGCGTTAAAAAATCATGAGCGTTTTTTGGGGCGTTTTTGAGCGCTCACTATCTTTATGCGAGATATATGAGAGAAAGGTTTGGGTTTAGGGTTTGAACTATATTGATTTGGCGTTACTTGTGGTGGTGGTAGCCTTTGGGATTAGAGGATTTTATCATGGCTTCGTGAGTGAAGTGGCGGGGATTTTAGGGATTGTGCTTGGCGTTTATTTGGCGTCTCGCTATTCTGTGGCTGTTGGGCATTTATTTTCACAACATTTGTATGATCTAAAGAATGAGACCATGATGAATCTTGTTGGTTTCTTGCTAGTGTTAGCGTCTATTTGGGTGTTTTTTTTAGCTTTTGGAGTGTTGATAGGCAAGGTGTTAGTCTTTAGCGGGTTAGGCATTATAGACAAAGCGTTAGGGTTTATTTTTTCATGCTTGAAGACTTTTTTAGTGCTTTCTTTCATCCTTTATGCGCTCTCTAAAATGGAAGTGATGAAAGACGCTAACGCCTATTTGCAAGAAAAAAGCGCTTTTTTTTCCACCATGAAAAGCGTTGCCAGTAAGATCATGCGCCTTGATGGCGTCAAACATGTGGAGCGAAACTTTAAAGACAACCTTGAAGAAATGAGCGATGAAGTCAAAAATAAAGAATCTTTCAATAAAAATAAACAATCTTTTGATAAAGCGATGGATAAGGGCGTGGAAACTTTAAAAGAAAAGGCTAAAGATTTGCCTAAAAACATGCTAGAGCCAAAACACAATAAATCCAACCAAACCCCACCAAACTCCATACCATCTAATAAAGAACCCCTATAAAGGCATCACATGTTTTCTAACCAATACATCCAACAACGCATCCATAAAGCCAATAGCTTGAGAGAAGAAGGGAAAAACCCTTATAAAAATGGCTTGAAACGAAGCCTCACCAACGCCGCTTTTTTAGAAAAATACGCTTATGTTAAGGATTTAGAAGAGCCTAAAGACAAAGAAAAATGCGAGAGTATTGTAGGGAGGGTCAAGCTTTTGCGCTTAATGGGTAAGGCATGTTTTATTAAAGTTGAAGATGAAAGCGCGATTTTGCAAGCTTATGTTTCGCAAAATGAATTGAATGATGAATTTAAAAGCTTGAAAAAGCATTTAGAAGTGGGCGATATTGTGTTGGTGAAAGGCTTCCCTTTTGCTACCAAAACCGGTGAATTAAGCGTTCATGCATTAGAATTTCATATTTTAAGCAAAACCATTGTGCCTTTACCTGAAAAATTCCATGGACTGAGCGATATAGAATTGCGTTACCGCCAGCGCTATTTGGATTTGATAGTCAATCCTAGCGTTAAAGATGTGTTTAAAAAACGCAGTTTGATTGTTTCTAGCGTGCGGAAATTCTTTGAAACGGAAGGGTTTTTAGAAGTGGAAACCCCCATGATGCACCCCATTCCTGGCGGGGCGAACGCAAGGCCTTTTATCACTTACCATAACGCTTTAGAAATTGAAAGGTATTTAAGAATCGCTCCAGAATTATACCTCAAACGCTTGATTGTGGGGGGTTTTGAAGCGGTGTTTGAAATCAATCGTAATTTCAGGAATGAGGGCATGGATCACAGCCATAACCCCGAATTTACGATGATTGAGTTTTATTGGGCGTATCACACTTATGAAGATTTGATCGAACTCAGTAAGAGGCTATTTGACTACTTGCTAAAGACTTTGAACTTACCTTCAAAAATCATTTATAACGATATGGAAGTGGATTTTAACCAAACGAGCGTGATTTCTTATTTGGACGCTTTAGAAACAATAGGGGGCATTAGTAAGGATATTTTAGAAAAAGAAGACAGGCTTTTGGCTTATTTGTTAGAGCAAGGCGTCAAAGTAGAGCCAAATCTCACTTATGGTAAACTGCTCGCTGAAGCGTTTGATCATTTTGTAGAGCACCAACTCATTAACCCCACTTTTGTAACCCAATACCCCATTGAGATTAGCCCCTTAGCCAGACGCAACGATAGTAACCCTAATATTGCTGACAGGTTTGAATTGTTTATCGCAGGAAAAGAAATCGCTAACGGCTTTAGCGAGTTGAACGATCCCTTAGATCAATTAGAACGCTTTAAAAATCAAGTGGCTGAAAAAGAAAAAGGCGATGAAGAAGCCCAATACATGGATGAAGATTACGTGTGGGCTCTAGCCCATGGAATGCCCCCCACTGCAGGGCAAGGCATAGGCATTGACCGATTAGTGATGCTACTCACTGGAGCTAAAAGCATTAAAGATGTGATTTTATTCCCAGCGATGCGTCCTGTTAAAAACGATTTTAATATTGAGAGTGGAGAATAATGGCGTATTTTTTAGAACAAACGGATAGTGAAATTTTTGAATTAATCTTTGAAGAATATAAGCGGCAAAATGAGCATTTAGAAATGATAGCGAGCGAGAATTACACTTTTCCTAGTGTTATGGAAGCTATGGGAAGCATTTTAACGAATAAATACGCTGAGGGCTATCCTAACAAGCGCTATTATGGAGGCTGTGAAGTGGTGGATAAAATAGAAAGCCTAGCCATAGAAAGGGCTAAAAAGCTTTTTAATTGCCAGTTCGCTAATGTGCAAGCGCATTCAGGCTCACAAGCCAATAACGCTGTCTATCACGCTCTTTTAAAGCCTTATGACAAGATTTTAGGCATGGATTTAAGCTGTGGAGGGCATTTAACGCATGGTGCTAAAGTGAGTTTAACCGGCAAGCATTATCAGAGCTTTTCTTATGGCGTGAATTTGGATGGCTATATTGATTATGAAGAGGCGCTAAAAATCGCTCAAAGCGTTAAGCCAGAAATCATTGTGTGCGGGTTTTCAGCCTATCCAAGGGAAATTGATTTTAAGAAATTTAGAGAAATCGCTGATGAAGTGGGGGCGTTATTATTAGGCGATATAGCCCATGTGGCAGGGCTTGTGGTCGCTAATGAGCATGCCCATCCTTTCCCGTATTGCCATGTGGTTTCAAGCACCACTCATAAGACCTTAAGAGGGCCTAGAGGGGGGCTTATTTTAACTAATGACGAAGAGATAGCGGCTAAGATTGATAAAGCGGTTTTTCCAGGAACTCAAGGCGGGCCTTTGATGCATGCGATTGCTGCTAAAGCGGTGGGGTTTAAAGAGAATCTAAAACCAGAATTTAAAGCTTACGCAAAATTAGTGAAATCTAACATGCAAGTTCTCGCTAAAGCGTTACAAGAAAAAAACCATAAGTTAGTGAGTGGTGGCACTTCTAACCATTTGCTTTTGATGGATTTCTTAGATAAGCCTTATAGTGGGAAAGACGCTGATATTGCATTAGGGAATGCCGGAATCACCGTGAATAAAAACACCATTCCTGGTGAAACGCGCAGCCCTTTTGTAACGAGCGGGATAAGGATTGGCTCAGCGGCATTGAGCGCAAGGGGTATGGGAGCTAAGGAATTTGAAATCATAGGGAATAAAATATCAGATATTTTGAATGATATTAATAATGTTAGTTTGCAATTGCATGTGAAAGAAGAATTGAAAGCCATGGCTAGTCAATTCCCTGTGTACCACCAACCTATTTTTTAAGGGAGTCAAGATGACAGAAATGGAATTAAAGCTCATTAAGATAGACACAAGCCATTATTTTGAAAAAAAACCAGGCTTGGGGGAGAGGGTGGATTATGCGGGGCGTTGCTACTATAATAAATTCCAAAGAGTGAATGCCATGCTCACAAGCTCGCTCATTCAAAAGCATTTGAAAAAAGAAATAGAAATCGCACACAACCTCATCTTGCGTAACGATAAGGTGGAAAACATTGTGTTTGATTATAACGGGAGGAACCCGGAGCGTTTTTACCATAAGGCGCAGTTATTGCTTCGTGAGGAAGGTTTTATGAATTTTACCGCTTATAACACCAAAACGCCAGGACATTTGCATTTGTATGTGCATAAGGGGCATACGGAATTAGGCGAGGGTGAAAGGCTGGTTAAGACTTTGTCCATGAAATTAGCGCAAGGGTTGCCGAAAGAATGGAAGGTCTTCCCTAGCAATGAATGGCCTAAGGAATTTAATATTTTAGCCTTACCTTATGAGGTGTTTGCAAAAGAGCGAGGGAGCTCTTGGGCGAAGCATTTATAACCATTTTTGAAAGGATTTTTGATGTCAGAAAAAGAAAGACTGAATGAAGTGATCTTAGAAGAAGAAAATAATGGGGGCGGCACTAAAAAGGTGTTTTTGATCGTGGCTATAGCCATTATCATTTTAGCGGTGCTTTTAATGGTGTTTTGGAAAAGCACGAGAGTCGCTCCTAAAGAGACTTTTTTACAAACCGATAGTGGCATGCAAAAAATAGGCAACACTAAAGATGAGAAAAAAGACGATGAGTTTGAAAGCTTGAATTTAGATCCTTCCAAGCAAGAAGACAAGCTAGACAAAGTGGCGGATAATGTTAAAAAACAAGAAAATGATGCGTTTAACATGCCCACTCAAACCGATCAAACTCAAACGGAGATGAAAACAGCAGAAGAAACGCAAGAAGCTAAAAAAGAATTAAAAGCTGTTGAGCACACTAGCACTCAAAAAGAATCTCAAGCTGCGACTAAAAAAGAAACCCCTCATAAAAAGCCTAAAGCAACGCCTAAAGATAAGGAAGCTCATAAAGATAAGCATGCGGTTAAAGAGCTAAAAGTCAAAAAAGAAGCTCATAAAGAAGTTCCTAAAAAAGCCAATTCTAAAACCACTCTTACCAAAGGGCATTATTTGCAAGTGGGGGTTTTTGCGCACATGCCCAATAAAGCCTTTTTGCAAGCGTTTAACCAATTCCCCCATAAGATTGAAGACAGGGGAGCAACGAAGCGCTATCTCATAGGCCCTTATAAGAGCAAACAAGAAGCCTTAATGCATGCAGAGGAAGTCAGCAAAAAGATGACTAAACCGGTTGTCATAGAAGTGCGGTAGGGGTTTTGAGCTAAAAATTCTCATTTTTTTCTTGGGCGTTTTTAGTGGATCGCCCAAGCTCTAAAACGATGGGGTAGCTTACTCCATCGGCTCGGATAATTTTAACAGAGAATGAAGATAATCAGATTTTTTTGATCAATATACCTATTTGGTCTTTGAGAAATTCAGATAATTCTTGCGTTTGAATTCAGCCTTAAAGAGCATTCATTTGTTAAAAGTATTTGTTTGTTGTTTGAAAACTACGGTGCATTTAAATTTTATGAAGTTATTGCTTGCTGTTTGATAACCCCTAACCTTCCAAAGAAGAGAGCGTTTTGGAACTAGCTTTATGGGTGTGGTTGTGGGGCTAGAAGCAAGAGAGTAGGTACGCTCACGCTCTTTTAAGCTTCACTCTCTTTAGTGGGTGGCGAAATCCTTAAAAAAGGTGTCGATCAGCCATTCTCGCATTTCATCATTCCTTTCTATCAAAACCTCTTTGTTGAAATCTTTTACATTAAAGTGCCTGTTGAAAGGAATCTCACTACTTTTGTAGATTTCATCTTTTTCATACAGATCCTTATCGCTTGCCTTAGACTTGAGCGAACTTTCTAAGGAGATGAGGTTGCCGTATGTGTCAATGTAGTTTTCAAGATCTTTCTTGTCTTCAAAACCAAGTTTTTGGATCTCAATTTCATTATCTAATTTTAATAAATTGATGGGGATGATGTGTTCTATGTCTTGGGAGAATCGCTTCCCAGGGATCAATTTTTTGAGATCGGCAAGACTCATCTCCTGGCAGTTCTTTTCAAAGAAGACATAGTGGAAGCATGATGGGTTGGACGCGTTCTTTACAAGCTTCAAAGAAGCCAGCTCTATATCATTTCTGCATTGAGCAATCATCTCGCTCTTCAATCTCTCTTTGCCCTTTTCAAGATACGCATTAATCAGGTTGTAGACCGCTGATTTCCTATCTCTAGTAGCTTTGAAAAACACAATATCGGTTTTGGCAAAGAGTTTCAGCGTTTCAGCGTCTAGTTCGTTGTTGATTTTCAGGCGGATGAGCGAATTGAAAAAAAGCGGGTTGATTCTGTTGATGAGCATGACCTTAAGGGTGGTTGGGTTGGTGTCAATCTCGATCAATAGATCAAGGAAAGCCTAATAGAAATTTTTCAAATCGCTGACATAGGATCGGATGAAACTTTCCAATGTGCTTTTTTTGATTTCTTTTAGTTCATCTTTGAGTTTCTCGTAGGTTTTGTCCGTGCTTGCTTTGTATTGCCCTAAAAACTCGATTCCATCAAATCTTTGGCTCCCTTGCGTGGTAGCGGAAGATATCGCCTTCATCAAACTTTGTGGCTACAACGCTAGAGATATGGTCGCTCTTTTTGATCTTTGCAAAGATCTTAAAGATCTCCCCAAAATGATCGTTGATAAATTGGTCTAGCCCCCCTTTCCCATCGCAAAAAGTGTTGGAGTAATAAATTAAAAGGGATTTTAATTTGTCTAGTAAAAGAAGAGGCACGCCTCTGTCATTCACGCTTTGAAAGGTTCTGATGGTGTTTCCAGGATTAGGCTCTTCAAACCGCATCAAAACCATTTTCAACAGTGCCTCCAAACGCTCATTCACTTCTTCTTCACTCAATTTGCTGACATTATCCAAGATGGCCTTCAAAACCTCAAAAAGATTTTGCTTGCCCTCGGTGTCTGCATCTTTTTCGCAATGGCTAATACTCCCTTTTTCTGCTGCTTCCAAGAGCGTTTTGAAGAAGCTTTGGTTTTGAGAGGCAACTTCTAATTTTAATTTCCCCTTTTGGTATAGATATCTTTTTGTCTCTCGCTTGTCTTCCTCGTTTTGTTTGCTCGCCAAGACATGCAAGAGCATGAAGATGGTAGTCGTTCGCTGCTGGCCGTCAATGATGTCATACAAGTTTTTATGATCCTCATTCTTAGAGACAACCATGGTGCCTATAAAATGCCCCTGACCCTTTTTGTTGTATTCTATCGCTTCTTCTAGATCTTCCCACAGATCCCTAAAGTTTTTGTCCTTCCAAGCGTAATCCCTCTGATAGTTGGGGATGCTGTATCCTTCCTCTTGAAAGATCTCTTTTATAGTGGTTTTCATTCACTTCTCCTTTGTTGCATGCAGTAGTCAAATTTATACCATAAATATCATAAGAATGATCTGAGGTTTCACTCCATCAAGGCGTTCTGTTAGCCGCTCGGGGCGTTTTATTAGCTATAATCAAGGCTTCAAAAAGCCATAATTAAAAGAGTTTGAACATGCTAGAAAAGTTGATTGAAAGAGTGTTGTTTGCCACTCGTTGGTTGCTAGCCCCCTTATGCATTGCCATGTCGTTAGTGTTGGTGGTTTTAGGCTATGTGTTCATGAAAGAATTGTGGCACATGCTCAGCCATTTAGACACCATTAGTGAAACGGATTTGGTTTTATCAGCCTTAGGTTTAGTGGATTTGTTGTTTATGGCCGGACTTGTTTTAATGGTGTTGCTCGCCAGTTATGAAAGCTTTGTTTCTAAATTAGACAAGGTGGATGCCAGCGAAATCACTTGGCTAAAACACACGGATTTTAACGCTTTAAAATTAAAGGTTTCGCTCTCCATTGTAGCCATTTCGGCGATTTTTTTGCTCAAACGCTACATGAGTTTAGAAGACGTTCTATCCAGCATTCCTAAGGATGCACCCCTATCGCATAACCCCATTTTTTGGCAAGTGGTGATCCATTTGGTGTTTGTGTGTTCAGCGCTTTTAGCCGCCGTTACCAATAACATCGCTTTTTCGCAAAATAAAGGGCATTAAAAATTTTAAAGCTCTCTTTCAGGGAGGACTTTAGACCATTCTTTAATCAAGCGCAAAAAGAAGGAAGTGTCAGGCGAAGTTTTTTCATGGATTAAAATCCCTTCTTCCACCGCTTCCCAAATCACTCTATGCCGATACACCACCAAATGCCATGCTTGTTGGGCGTGATCTTTAAGCGACAAACGCACTCTTTTAGCAAAAGACGGGTTGTCAAACAAAACCGCGCTCTCAGTGTTGATGTATGCAGAGCGCGGATCAATATTAAAACTCCCTAGAAGCGTTAAATTGTCATCAAAAACAATCGTCTTGCCGTGTAAGGAATGTTTGGTGCTAAAGCGCCCTTTAATCTGGCGGTTGAAAAAATCGTTTCGTATTTCATAGACATTCGCGCCCATTCGCACTAATTGGTTGCGATACCTTTCCCATGCCCCATAGACCACTATCGCATCAGTAGATGAAAGGGAATTGGTAAGAATATTCAATTCAATCCCCTTAGAAATTTGATTTTTAAAGATTTTCATCATCTTTTTGCCTGGAATAAAATACGATGAAGCGATAAAAACGGAGTCCTTAGCGTTTCTAAGGGCTTTCTCAAAAGCGATTTTGATAGGCGAATACAAGGGCGTGTCAATTTTTTCGGGCAAGTCGGCTAAAAAAATGGCGTTCCCGTAATAAATGGGGTATTGGTATTTTTGGAAGCGTTCTATAAAATCATTGATTTTTTTTTCAAACTGGTTTTTGTCTTCAGCGCTGATAGGGATTTTTTCATGGAGTTTAGCGATTTCTTTAGTGTTGTTTTTGAGTCTTTTATGGGTTCTCAATAATGAAACAGGGATAGAGCGGTGGAACCTCCAATAGCGTTCAAAGCTTTCTTTGGCTTTTGAAGCAACCCCCCCAAAAAACAAAGCGTCTAAATCTAAAAAATTCGTGTCTAAATCGTTATCAAAATAATTATCCCCAATATTGCGCCCCCCTATAATGACAGCGAAATTATCCACGATGAAAAGTTTGTTGTGCATGCGTTTTTTAATGCGCTCATAATCCGCAAGCATTTCAAAATAACGCAAGCCTTTATTGCGGATATAGTAGGGGTTAAAAATTTTCACTTCAATATTTTTATGGAAATTTAAAAGCATAATATCTGAAAAATCCGAATCCAATCCGTTATCGTCTAAAAGAATGCGCACTTTTACCCCACGATTGGCCGCATTTAAAAGTTCTTTAGCGATCACTTGAGAGGAAAGATCGTTCTTATAGATATAAGTTTGCATGTCAATGCTTTTTTGGCTCATTCTGATAAGACCCACTCTATGCAATAAGGCATCAAAGCCGTCTTCTAAAAGAATGGCCGTGCTACGGTTAGGGTTTTCTTTTAAATTTTTAGCGTATAAGCTCCCAATGGTGGTAGTGTAGGGATCATAAGAAATAGGGGGGCTTGAAATGGGAGTCTTATAAACTAACCCAAAGCACCCATTAAAAAAAAAGACGCTTAAAAGGATTAAAAAGATTTTCAAAAACGACCCACTAAAAAGAAATTAGCGGCTTTTACCCACTTTCAACATCCTATTACGCAAAGTAGCGATACTGCTTTGCAAGGGTAATTCTTTAGGGCAAGTGTCATGGCAAGCAATCAAGCTCATGCACCCAAAAACACCATCATCATCGCCAACTAATTCATAAAAATCATCATCGCTTCTTTCATCGTGGCTGTCAATCATAAAACGCATGGCTCTGTTCATGCCAGCAGCTCCAATGAAATTAGGGCGCATGAGTTTAGTCCCACAAGAAGCGATACAGCACCCGCATTCAATACACCTGTCTAGTTCAAAGACTTCTTGAGCTTCATCAGGATCAACCCTTTTTTCCGGCTTAGTAATATCCACTTCTTCTTTAGAATGCGCCCAACTCTCCACCCTTTTAGTCATGTCAAAAAACCAATCGCCCGTATTCACGCTCAAATCTTTAATGAGCGTAAAACTGGGCATGGGCATAAGCGTGATCACCCCGCTTTCAAAGCTAGAAGTTAGGGTTTTACAAGCTAGTCTTGGTCTCCCATTAACCATCATCGCGCAAGAGCCGCAAATCCCAGCACGGCACACAAAATCAAAGCTCAAATCCGGATCTTGATGCTCTCTAATGAGGTTTAAAGCGATAAAGAGCGTCATGGATGGCGTTTCTTTCAATTGATACTCTTTAAAATGCGGCTTACTCACCGCGCTTTGAGGGTCAAATTTTAGCACTCTAACTACAATCGTTCGTTCATTATCACTCATGGTGTTCTCCTTTTAAATTAGCGTTGTGTTGGTCTAATAACTCATGGACATTGAAAGAATACAAATGTTCCCCCCTAGCCCTGACTTCCTCATCTTCTAAACGCATATTCCTAGCCTTGTATTTTTCTTGCAATTCAAAAGGCATGAGCGCGTGTTGGACTTCTACCCTGTCTTTCCCAAGCTTTTCTAATTCTAAAATCGTTTTCAAAATCTCAGCGTCGCGCTCTTCTTTTTTGGGGTGGGGAATGAAATTGCCCTTTTTGCCATAGCCCCTAAAATCAGGGCTGATTTCCATTTTCATCACATCTAATTCTTCGTATTCAATCGTGGGCATGTCTTGCTCAGCACTAGGCCAGCTCGCTAAAGTCCGATTAAGCCATTTTTCATCGTCTCTTTTAGGGTAATCAATCCTTGTGTGAGCCCCTCTGCTTTCAGTGCGCAGTAACGCTCCTTGGGTGATGCAAAGCGCGAGTTTGAGCATTTTTTTGGTGCGGTAAGCGTCTTCTAATTCAGGGTTATTGTGCAAAACCTTGTTTTTCACGCAAATGTTTTTGGAGCGTGCATAAAGTTCTTGCAATTCTTCAAGGGCTTCTTCTAATTTTTTGCCTTCCCTAAAAACGCCCACTTTTTCATCCATGACTTCTTTCATGCGCTCTCTAATTTCATACACGTCTTCCTTGCCTTCATTATGCAATAAAAAGTGCATGTAATCCTGGCTTTCTTTAATGAAAGCTTCAACCTTTTGCGTGTTGATTTCAATTTGCGCTTCCAAACAATGCGACGCGAAATAATCCCCTATGATCATGCCAGCGACCACCGCTTCACTCACAGAATTTCCCCCCAAGCGGTTAAACCCATGCAAATCCCAACATGCCGCTTCACCTGCGCAAAACAAGCCTTTTAAATGGGTTTCGCCTTTAGGGTTTGTCCTAACCCCCCCCATAGAATAGTGTTGCATGGGCTTTATGGGGATCCAGCCTTTTTGCTTAGCCATCGCTTGCCCGTATTCAGGCTCATTTGCGGGCATTCCTTGCATGTTGTCTTTGGTTTGCTCTTCGCTATCAGCCGGATCAATGCCCGCAAAAGTCATGGCAATATCGCGCACATCTCTTAAGTTTTTTTCCACATGGTTACGCCCTAAAATAGCAATATCCAACCACACATGATCCCCATAAGGCGATTTGGCTCCATAGCCTTTTTGGATATGCTCTAAAATCCGCCTTGAGACCACATCCCTACTCGCAAGCTCTTTTTTCTCCGGCTCATAAGCGGGCATGAATCGTCTGCCAAACTTGTCTCTTAAAACGCCGCCATCGCCCCTACAACCTTCAGTCATTAAAATCCCGCTTGGCACTAAAGCGGTAGGGTGGAATTGCACCGCTTCCATGTTGCCTAATTTAGCCACGCCGGTTTCTAAGGCGCTTGCAGCCCCGGCTCCATCGCAAATCACAGCGTTAGTGGTGTGTTTATACACGCGCCCATAACCTCCGGTAGCTAAAAGCGTGCCTTTAGAAACATACGCTGAAATTTCGCCTGTGATCAAATCCCTTACCACCGCTCCGTAGCATTTATTGTCATGATGAATGAAAGCGAGCATGTCCTTTCTGTCTTGAATATCCACTTTGTGGTGTAAGGCTTCATTAGCGACCGCATAAAGCATGGTATGCCCTGTAGCATCAGCCGTAAAACATGTGCGCCATTTTTTAGTGCCGCCAAAATCACGGCTTAAGATATAACCATGCCTGTCGTCTCTTTCGGTAATCGTAACATGCTCACCATTGACGACCGCAGGCCTATCGCCCTTTTTAATCCTAGTCCAAGGCACCCCCCAACTGGCCAATTCCCTAATGGCTTTAGGAGCAGTGGTTACAAACATTCTAGCCACTTGCTGATCGCACCCCCAATCGCTCCCCTTAACCGTGTCTAAAAAGTGCAAATCTTCATTATCGCCTTCGCTTTTTTTAGCGTTCGCAAGGCTCGCTTGCATGCCCCCTTGAGCGGCTGCAGAGTGCGAACGCCTGACAGGCACTAGGCTTAAAACGATGGTGTTTAAACCCTTTTGTTTGCATGCGATACTAGCCCTTAACCCGGCCAGTCCGCCTCCAATAATTAGCGCATCACAATATGTTATTTTCATTTTCTACCTTTATTCTTTGTGGAATTTCCCATCAGCTTCTATGGCTTCTTGCATGGTTTTAATGCCATTGTCCTTATTTTCTAAACCTTTTTTAATGTAAGCCCCATAGGTGCAAAGCCCTAAAACAATAAAAAACACGCTCATCACCCATTTGACTTTTCTCAAGCCTTGAATGCTCACATTCTTAAACCACCCCCATTTAATCGCTAAGCGATACAACCCAATAGAGCCATGCAATTCTACGGCAAACAATAAGAAAATATACAAAAGCCAAAAGTTTTGCGTTACAAAACGATAGCTTGAACCATGAGGCCCGATACTTTCAGGCTCTGTGAGCATGACAAACAAGTGGATACTCGCTAAGAAAAACATTGCAAACCCGGTTAAGGCTTGAATAAACCACAAGCTTGTATCGCCATGCTTCATCAAATGCTTGTGGGTTTTAAAAACTTTGTATTGCCTGTAATTGATAGGGAATTTCCTTAACGCCAAAAAAGCATGCACGACTAAAATAAGAATAATCCCTGCTGCAACCACGCTCACAATAGCCGGCTCGCCTGCTTTTAAAAACAAGCTCCCTTCAAAAAATTTCGCCACTTTATACATGGCTTCATCGCTAATCAAGATACTTGAGACCAAAAACATGTGTGCTATCATAAAGAGCGCTAAAATCAAGCCCGTAGCACTCTGTAAAAAATCTAGCTTAGCATAAATACCGCTCTTTTTAAGCCCTTTGCTAGCGCCATAATAACCCTCTATAATCTCTTCTTGTTGCATAAAACTGCTCCTAAAAACTCTAAAATTAACCTGAATCGCTTGACGCAAAAACACTGCCTTAATTTTACTACATTTGAAATAATTTTTCTTATAAACAAAACCTAAATTGAGAAAAAATGCAATTCAAGGGGGCTATTGTTTAAAATTTACATTTTTTAACGCTATTAGATATAATAAGGGATAGTTACCACCTATAAAATAAGGATCATTCAATGACAAAAATTGCTATGGCTAATTTTAAATCCGCTATGCCTATTTATAAAAGCCATGCGTATTTAGAAGAATTAGAAAAGACTTTAAAACCGCAGCATTTTGATAGGGTGTTTGTATTCCCTGATTTTTTGGGGTTATTGCCTAATTCGTTTTTGCATTTCACTTTAGGAGTGCAGAACGCTTACCCTAGAGATTGTGGGGCTTTTACCGGTGAAATCACTTCACAGCATTTAGAGGAACTGAAAATCAACACGCTTTTAATAGGGCATAGCGAGAGGCGAGCGCTTTTAAAGGAAAGCCCTAGCTTTTTGAAAGAAAAGTTTGATTTTTTTAAAAGTAAAAATTTTAAAATTGTTTATTGTATTGGCGAAGCATTAACGACCAGAGAAAAGGGTTTAGTGGCTGTAAAGGAATTTTTAAATGAGCAATTGGAAAATATTGATCTTAATTATCCTAATTTAGTGGTGGCGTATGAGCCTATTTGGGCGATTGGCACAAAAAAGAGCGCTTCTTTAGAAGATATTTATCTCACGCATGGTTTTTTAAAGCAAATTTTAAATCAAAAAACGCCCTTGTTGTATGGGGGGAGCGTGAACACACAAAACGCTAAAGAAATTTTAGGGATTGATAGCGTGGATGGCTTGTTGATCGGGAGCGCGTCTTGGGAATTAGAAAATTTTAAAACAATCATTTCATTTTTATAAAGGAAAATCATGGGATTTTTAAAAGGTAAAAAAGGGCTTATTGTGGGGGTGGCAAACAATAAATCCATCGCTTATGGGATCGCTCAATCTTGCTTCAATCAAGGGGCTACTTTGGCTTTCACTTATTTGAATGAGAGCTTAGAAAAGCGCGTGAGGCCTATCGCGCAGGAATTGAATAGTCCCTATGTGTATGAATTAGATGTGGGCAAAGAAGAGCATTTCAAGTCGCTATACAATAGCGTTAAACAGGATTTAGGCTCACTGGATTTTATCGTTCATAGCGTGGCCTTTGCCCCTAAAGAGGCTTTAGAGGGGAGCTTGTTAGAAACTTCTAAAAGCGCGTTTAACACCGCTATGGAAATTTCTGTTTATTCTTTAATAGAGCTGACAAACACCCTAAAACCTTTATTGAATAACGGAGCGTCTGTTTTGACTTTAAGCTATTTGGGCAGCACCAAATACATGGCGCATTACAATGTGATGGGGTTGGCTAAAGCGGCCCTAGAGAGTGCGGTGCGTTATTTAGCGGTGGATTTAGGCAAGCATCATATAAGGGTGAATGCCTTATCGGCCGGGCCTATCAGGACGCTCGCTTCTAGCGGGATCGCTGATTTTAGGATGATTTTAAAATGGAATGAAATCAACGCCCCTTTAAGAAAAAATGTGAGTTTAGAAGAAGTGGGCAATGCCGGAATGTATTTGCTCTCTAGCTTGTCTAGCGGGGTGAGTGGGGAAGTGCATTTTGTGGATGCTGGCTATCATGTTATGGGCATGGGGGCTGTGGAAGAAAAAGACAATAAAGCTATGCTATCGTGGGATTTGCATAAAGAACAATAAGGGGTATTGATGAAATTAAGCGAATTGTTGAGCGCCTATTCTATTGAAACGGAATTTTCAAACGATTTTGAAGTGCATGCCTTAGCGGAATTGGATAAGGCTACGCCTAATGATATTAGCTATGTTGATCAAGCGCGTTACCTTAAACTTTTAAAAGATTCTAAAGCCGGGGCGGTGTTTATCCGTAAAAAAGAATCTTCTAAAGTGCCAAAACGCATGCAAGCTTTAATCGTGGATAACCCGCATTTAGCCTTTGCCAAAGCTTCGCATGCCTTTAAAATCCCTTTTTTTAAAAACCCAGAAAGCGTTATTGAGCCTAAACATTTTGAAAAAGTAACGATCATGCCTAATGTTATGATTGGAGAGGGCGTAGAAATTGGCGAAAATTCTTTGATTTATCCGGGCGTGGTGATCGCTGATGGGGTCAAAATCGGTAAAAATTGTATTTTGTATCCTCGTGTGGTTTTGTATCAAAACACGATTTTAGAAGACAATGTTACTATCCATGCAGGCAGTGTGATCGGAGGCGATGGCTTTGGTTATGCGCACACCGCTTTAGGAGAGCATGTCAAAATTGAGCATGTGGGGATTGTTAGGATTCAAAAAAATGTAGAAATTGGAGCTAACACAGCGATTGATAGGGCGGTGTTTGGCGAGACTTTGATTAAAGAGGGCGTTAAGATTGATAACCTGGTTCAAATCGGGCATAATTGCGTTTTAGGCGAACACAGTATCGTTGTTTCTCAAGTGGGCTTGAGCGGCTCTACAACCACTGGCCGTAATGTGGTTTTTGGCGGGCAAGTGGGCATTGGGGGGCATTTGCATGTGGGCGAATTCACTCAAATTGGGGGTAAAAGTGCGGTGGGTAAAGACTTGCCCCCTAACACTAATTTTGCCGGAGCGATCCCTGCTATGGAAATCCATGAATGGCACCATTTCCTGGCTCATTTACGAACGAATTTCAGGAAACAGCAAAAAACGAGTTTGTTGCAAAAAGCTAAAGGGTTTTTCAAGTCTTAAAGAATGAAATAAGCTATAATAAGCCCATTTTGAATACGAATGATTATTTTAATAAGGACAATCAATGAAAGATAGTTTTCTTTTCACTTCTGAATCAGTAACCGAGGGGCATCCTGATAAAATGGCTGATCAAATCAGCGATGCGGTTTTAGATTACATTATTGAGCGGGATCAAAAAGCCAAAGTCGCATGCGAGACTTTAGTTTCTAACGGGTTTTGCATGATCACTGGCGAATTAAAAACTTCTGTTTATGCCCCTATGCAAGAGATTGCAAGAGAAGTGGTTAAAAAGATTGGCTATACAGACGCTCTTTATGGCTTTGATTACAGGAGCGCGGCGGTTTTGAATGGCGTTGGCGAGCAAAGCCCCGATATTAATCAAGGCGTGGATAGAGAAGATGGCGAGATTGGGGCAGGGGATCAAGGGCTTATGTTTGGTTATGCGTGCAAGGAGACTGAAACGCTCATGCCCTTACCCATTCATTTAGCGCACCAGCTCACTTTCGCTCTGGCTCAAAAAAGAAAAGACAACACTCTGCCTTTTTTAAGGCCTGATGGCAAGTCTCAAGTGAGCGTGCGTTATGAAAACAACAAGCCTATAAGCATTGATACGATCGTTATTTCCACCCAACATTCCCCAGAAGTTTCGCAAAAGCATTTAAAAGAAGCCGTGATTGAAGAGATCGTGTATAAGGTTTTACCCAAAGAATATTTGCATGACAATATCAAGTTTTTTGTCAATCCTACGGGAAAATTCGTTATCGGTGGGCCGCAAGGCGATGCGGGCTTAACGGGCAGGAAAATCATCGTGGACACTTATGGGGGGAGTTGCCCGCATGGCGGGGGAGCGTTTAGCGGGAAAGACCCCAGTAAAGTGGATAGGAGCGCGGCTTATGCGGCCCGCTATGTGGCTAAAAATTTGGTAGCGAGTGGGGTTTGCGATAAAGCGACCGTGCAGCTTGCTTATGCGATTGGGGTGATAGAGCCAGTGTCTATCTATGTGAACACGCATAACACGAGCAAGTATTCAAGTGCGGAGTTGGAAAAATGCGTGAAAGCGGTTTTCAAACTCACGCCAAAAGGCATTATTGAAAGCTTGGATTTGTTAAGACCCATTTATTCGCTCACTTCAGCTTATGGGCATTTTGGGCGCGAATTAGAGGAATTCACTTGGGAAAAAACCAACAAAGCTGAGGAGATTAAAGCGTTCTTTAAGCGTTAAAAAATATTTTAAGGGTAATATTTTAAAAAATTTTTGTATAATCAACAATTCACAAGGAGTTTAAATTGAAACAAAGAACGCTGTCTATTATTAAACCGGATGCACTTAAGAAAAAAGTGGTAGGCAAAATCATTGATCGCTTTGAGAGTAACGGCTTGGAAGTGATTGCTATGAAACGCTTGCATTTGAGCGTTAAAGACGCTGAAAACTTTTATGCGATCCACAGAGAGAGACCCTTTTTTAAAGATTTGATAGAATTTATGGTCAGTGGTCCGGTGGTGGTTATGGTTTTAGAGGGCAAAGATGCGGTGGCTAAAAACAGAGATCTTATGGGAGCGACTGATCCCAAACTCGCTCAAAAAGGCACTATCAGAGCGGATTTTGCTGAAAGCATTGACGCTAATGCGGTGCATGGGAGCGATAGCTTAGAAAACGCGCACAATGAAATCGCTTTCTTTTTTGCCGCTAGAGATCTTTAAGGTTTAAGGGCGTTTTAAGTAAGCATGCAATTTGAAATGCGTAAAATCGCTTTTAATGCACCTAAAGCGTTTTCTTTAGAGCATGAGGGAGTGGTTTTAGAGGGCGAAGTTATACGAGTGGGGGCGAAATTGTTTCGTTTGGAAGCGCACCTTAAGGGTGAATTGATGCTTATTTGCGATACAAGCGGTAAGGAGTTTAAAAAAAGCCTTGATGAGTCGTTGGTTTTGCATATTTCAGACGGGTTGTGGGATACGCAAAGCCAAAGTTTGGATTTTGATAATTTAGATGTTATTGAATCTTTCAATGGTTTTATTGATTTGAGCGAAATTTTACGCTCTGAAGTGGAGTCTATTAGATTAGACTACCATTATGCAGATTGAAATGAAGGAGAATTTATGGCAGTACCTGATAGAAGAGTGAGTAAGACAAGAGCGGCAAAAAGGCGCACGCATTATAGCGTTAAGTTGGCTAAACCTGTGAAAGCCAAAGATGGCACTTGGAAGCTTCCCCACCATATTAACAAATTTACTAAAGAATACTAGTATAAAAGCTATCTTTAGTGATAGAAAGTATTTAAAGGATTGCAACAAGCCTTTTAAGGACGCATGATGAAAATTGTAATAGACTTAATGGGGGCTGACCATGGGGTTTTACCCATTATTGAGGGAGTCTCAAGGGCTTTAGAGAATAAGAGTTTTAGTGCGGTTTTAGTGGGGGATAAAGACAAAGCGACCCCTTTTATTTCTAAAGAGTTAGCCAGCAAAGTGGAAATGATCCACACGCAAGATTATATTAAAATGGAAGAAGCCGCCACCGAGGCGATTAAGCGTAAGGAATCTTCCATTTACTTGGGCATGGATATTCTAAAAAATGGGGCTGACGCTTTGATTTCAGCGGGGCATAGTGGGGCGACTATGGGTTTAGCGACCTTGCGTTTAGGGCGTATCAAGGGGGTTGAAAGGCCTGCTATTTGCACTTTAATGCCTAGCGTTGGCAAACGCCCTAGCGTGCTGTTAGACGCGGGAGCGAACACGGATTGCAAGCCTGAGTATTTGATTGATTTTGCTCTTATGGGGTATGAATACGCTAAAAGCGTGCTGCATTATGATAGCCCTAAGGTGGGTCTTTTGAGTAATGGCGAAGAAGATATTAAAGGGAACATGCTCGTTAAAGAAACGCATAAAATGCTGAAAGCTTATGACTTCTTTTATGGCAATGTGGAGGGGAGCGATATTTTCAAAGGGGTTGTGGATGTGGTGGTTTGCGATGGCTTTATGGGGAATGTGGTCTTAAAGACAACAGAAGGGGTCGCTAGCGCAATAGGCTCTATTTTTAAAGATGAAATTAAAAGCTCTTTTAAATCTAAAATGGGGGCTTTGATGCTTAAGAATGCGTTTGGTATTTTAAAACAAAAAACCGATTACGCTGAATATGGGGGGGCACCGCTTTTAGGCGTGAATAAAAGCGTGATCATTAGCCATGGCAAGAGCAACGCTAGAGCGATTGAATGCGCGATTTATCAGGCTATTAGCGCTGTTGAAAGTCAGGTTTGTTTGAGAATCACTCAAGCGTTTGAGAGCTTGAAGCCTAGCGTTTCTGCACATCAAAGCGATCAGCAAGACGCTTAAAGATGACTATTTTAAGGGGATTGAATGGAATTTTACGCCTCTCTTAAATCCATTGCGATGCATGTTCCAAACGAGTGTGTGAAAAATGCAGAGTTCCAGCAATTTTTGGATACCAGCGATGAATGGATAGAAAAAAGGACCGGTATCAAAGAACGCCGTTTCGCTAGTAATGAAGAAAAAAGCAGCGATTTAGGGGTAATAGCGGCTAAACAGGCCATAGAGAGAGCGCATTTAACCCCACAAGACATTGATTTGGTGGTTGTAGCGACCTTAAGCCCTGATTTTTTGGCCATGCCTTCAACCGCTTGCGTGTTGAGCGCGAAATTAGGCATTGAAAACAAACCGGCGTTTGATATTTCAGCCGCTTGCACGGGTTTTATTTATTTATTATCGGTGGCTAAGGCTTATGTTGAGAGCGGGATGTGCGAAAATGTGCTGATTGTGGGGGCAGAAAAAACGAGCAGCGTGTT
Organism: Helicobacter pylori; assembly: GCF_030323545.1. Classification (NCBI taxonomy): domain Bacteria; kingdom Pseudomonadati; phylum Campylobacterota; class Epsilonproteobacteria; order Campylobacterales; family Helicobacteraceae; genus Helicobacter; species Helicobacter pylori. The sequence goes on from NZ_CP122954.1 coordinate 368,661, forward strand.
AGATTTTAAAGATAGGGGGACTTGTATTTTATTTGGCGATGGGGCTGGGGCGTGCGTGATAGGCAGAACCAAGCATTTAAAAGAAAGCATTTTAGATGTGCAGATTTCAGCGAATGGGAATTTTTCTAATTATCTTTATACGCCAAGGACTCTAAAACCCACGCCCTTTAACGCTAAAGAAGAAGCTTTAGAGCCTTTTTTGTGCATGAAAGGCAATGAAGTGTTTAAACTAGCGGTAAAAACGCTTTTAAAAGATGTGGAAATGATCTTAGAAAAAAACGCTCTCAAACCTGAAGATGTGCGTTTGTTTATCCCGCATCAAGCTAATTTTAGGATTATTCAAGCGGTGCGGGAGCATTTGGATTTTAAAGATGAGCAAGTGGTTTTAACCGTCCATAAATACGGCAACACTTCAGCAGCCAGTATCCCTATGGCCATGTGTGAAGCTTATGAAGAGGGTCGTTTGAAAAAGGGCGATTTAATGCTTTTAGACGCTTTTGGTGGGGGATTGACTTGGGGTTCAGCGTTGGTGTATTTTGGAGGGTAAAAAGGATTGAAGGAGTATTGATGAAAAAGATGATTTTTTTATTTTTAGTGGTGTTGGGGGGTTTAGAAGCGCAAAGCGATTATTGTAGCGATCATTGCGAAGGCACTCCAGATAGCCGTATCCCTCCTATGGGGTTTCATTTTAGTTTTGTGCATTCAGTGAAATATTACTTGCAAGATCCGCAACAGCGTGATCACAAGCTTAAAAAATGCCATGAGGCCTTTGATTCGACTCTTAAGGTTAATTTTATTACGAAGTCTTTTAAAAAGGATTGCAAGCATGCGCAAATGGCTTTAGAGCAGTCCCAACAAAAGACTCCATGAGAGGTTTTGGTCGCTTTGTGGCAAAATTCTTTTTTAAATTTTATCCCACTAGTGCAAAAAACTCTGCCCTTTAGGTCGCAAGATGCAAACACATAGCCGTTAGGCTAAAATAGGTTAAAATACCACTAGTCTTTTATAGGGTAGGAAATGTCCATGCAGACTTTAAAAAACAAAGCCTTTCGTGTTAGCATTCAATGGAATGCTTTAGTTAGGAAGCTCCTTCCTTTAGAAAGGGGCACTCTCACGGAGTGATCTAGCTAGAAAGCCCCTTGTTTGAGGAAGGGGCGGTTTCACTGAGAAAACTTGTGGTAATACTCGCCCTTGTCCGTGATGATTTTAACTTCTAACAATTGGTTGGGCTTGCAATCTAGGCGGTAAAATATCTGTTGTGAATACTTTAATTCATGATCAAAGAGTTTTTCTTTTTTAAACTTATCGCCCAATTTGGGTTCCACTTTTTTAGTCGCTTCGCATGAATTTCCCCTATTAACAATAAGATTTTTAATCACCACTGGTTCATTGTTCATAGAAGTGATGCTTAAAAGACTGGAATTCGTCATTTTCCCCATGAGTTTCCCCCCGGTCGCGCGATAATCCAATTTGAAATCCAAATCCTTTGCCCCCACACAAACACCGCTTATCATTAGCAAACTCAAACACATTTTTTTAAACATCAAAATCCTTTCACTTATAATATTTGTGGGGTATTATAATCAAATTTGATATACCCTTTTCTAATCGTTGGGTTGTTTTACTCTTTCTTTTATCCACTCAAACAATTTTAGAAAATTCTTTTTTGTTTCTTCACTCACCACATCATCTTTCTCGCTATATAAGAGCCTTGTTTTGAACGCCATGACCAATTCCATGCGTTTGTTTTTGGCGTATTTTTCTTTATCGTTTGCGCTGAAACAATCTTCAATTTGTTTGAAATTTTCATCGCAACTTGAGAGCTGTAAGATTGTGATAGGATCAGGCATTTCTTCATTAGCTCTTTTGAATTGCTCGCTTTTTGCTTTTTGTGGGTCAGAGCCATCTTTTCTATCATCATCTATCAAAACAATAGGGTTGTTGTCCAATTTGCGGAGTTTTTGAATGGTTTTTTGCATGTTTGTTTGATTGTCTTTAAGCCCTGAAATGGGTAAGAAAGTGAAAGAAATGGGGTCGTTTTTGAATCCTCGCTCATTGAAATACAATTTGAAAGCACTCAAATAGCAATAATCGGTGATGCCTTCTACAAAAATGATTCGGTGTTTTTTTTGGGTTGTGAAAAACATGCTGGCCCACCCCTAAAGAGCGTTTGATTTGATACAAGGCATCGGAGTCTTTGCTCGCATTATTTAGGGGATAGTTAAAGTTATTTTTAATCGCAGAGCCTTCTGCTTCTTTTTCTACAATCCTTATTTCATCTAAGTGATCCGTATCCACTAAAAAGGGGTCATGGGTGGCTAAAACAAAAGTAACATGATTTTTATGAGCGTATTCTTTTAAAAATTTCCTAAACTCTTTCCTGGCTGGCACGCTCAAGTGGGTGGCTGGCTCGTCCATGATATAGATAATATTCTTGTTGAAACTAAAATTTGATCCTACATTATAGAGAAAGCCAAACATGAAATTAAACGCCCATTGAAAACCGCTACTTTGCTCACTTAAAATGATTGGTTTTTGATTGTCGGATTTTCTGCAATCATGAATTTCAAGTTTTATTTCATATGGTGCATATTTCTCTCCAAAAAACTTATTGTTGTGCCGAACACGAATTTTTAATTGGTAATTATCTTGAGGACTATCTTGAGCGATCGCTAAAAGCTTGTTAAATTCTTTTGCGATTAAAGAATCTATTCTTGATTGCATGTTGTATTCCATGATTTCTATAAGACTTACTTCAACCATCAAGGGAGATGCATCATCTTTAGAAAATGTGAGTTGCACCATATTATTATCGCTATGATACTCACACTTTGAAAAAGGATAATCTGATCGCTTGATCTCTTTTAATAACTCTTGGTTGATTTCTTGTAAGTATTTTTCAGGGATAACAAACGATTTGTTAAGACTAAAATAAATTTCTAGATCATTATTTTTATCAAATTTTATTTGTAATGTTCGCTTAGTTTCTAAACTATGCCAAATTATATCAGGATTAAAATCTATTTTATTAAATAATGGCTGAAAGAACAAATGTGCAAAAAATTGAGAATAAACATCCTCAAATAACTTGATCTTAAGATCATTATCTGTGATTTTTAGGTCTTTGTATTCTCTCATGGTTGGCACGAATTTATTAAATTCATGAGATGAGCCCTTGTTTAGGTGAAAGCCAAACGCTGTATAAGGGTTACACTCTCGGCTATATTCTGCGAACTCAGAATAATTTTTACTTTGTTTGAATTTTCCCTTGTTGTCCTCAAATTTTTCTTTGATTTCTTTAAGATTTTTGGGGAACAAACGAGCGCCACTCTCATTGTCTAAAATTTTTATACTCTCCCACAGAGATATTTTTGCTGATTTCAAAAGATCATCGTATTGGTATCGCCTAATTTTTGAATTTGATAACAATTCCATTTTTTCCAAATAAAACTGGCACATCATGTATTTCATATCTTTAGACTCATCATTAACAACATGGCTTGCTACATACTCTTTGCATGTTTGTTGGATATTATCCAGCAAAACATCATCATTAAACTCTAGCGTTTTTTGATTTTCGCAGTAACCTTCAATTTTTTGGATCAGTAACTCTTTTTTTCGCTCAAAATCCTTTCTTGCTTCATCATATTTCTTAACATTTGATTCAAACTCCTCAAATTGTTTTTTAAAATTTTCATTGATAGGGTATTTTTCGTCTATCTCTTTAATAATATCCTTAATCAACTCTGATGGTCTTTCTTGAGATTGTTTATTTTGTAAAACTTCAATTTTTGGTGTGAATTTTGTATTAGAGTCTTTAAAAATTTCATATAAAGCTTCTATCCTTTTTGAGATATATTCCACATCTTTCGGTTTGATTTCATTTTTACTAAGTTTTTCAAAATGAGAATAAATTTTTGCTAACTGATTTTGTCTGTTTTTCCCCATTATAAAAAATTGATTGGGTTTGTATTCTTTGTTAGGAGCGTTATGCTCTATAATTTCTCTCATGCACTGACAAAAAACTTTAATCAATTGATTGTTAGCGCTCAAATGTTTAATTAATTCTTTGAAAAGCAGATTGCGGTTTTGTTTAGTTGAAAATGCACTCAATTTCAATTTTTCTTTGTAGGATTTTAAAAACGAATCTAATGCGCCATAAGACATGATGAGGTTTATAAAACTCCCCACAAAAACACAAAAAGGATAGCTGATTAGTATTTTTGATAATTCTTTTAATCCTTCGCTATTTTCTTTAGTTTGGATCTTCAAATCCACGCAAGAAAAACCTGTGATTTTATGATCAAGGATTGTTTCTTCTTCTAGGCTCAAAATGGCGCCTTCAGACTCATGGGCTTTGAAATAATCTTCCTCACTACAAAGTTTGACATCCGCATCATTAAAGATTTTCAAAGCTTCTAAAACATTGCTTTTACCGACATTGTTTTCTCCCACCAAGATCACCAACCCCCCATGTTTTTCAAAACTTGAATTTAAAAGCAACTCTGCAGGCAAGTTTTTACCCAAATTCCTAAATCGGTGCAATTTCAAAACACGCTTATAAAATTTCATGCCCTATCCTTTTTTGAAAACGCAAATTTAATTTATAATGTAAAATTAAACAAAACATGCTATAAAGAAAATCCAAATACTATCATTTTAAGGATTAAAATGCTCACCCAAGAAGATGTCTTAAACGCGTTAAAAACGATTATTTACCCTAATTTTGAAAAGGATATTGTCAGCTTTGGTTTTGTCAAAAATATCGCTTTGCATGACAAGCAATTAGGGCTTTTAATAGAAATCCCCTCAAGCTCTGAAGAAACGAGCGCGATTTTAAGGGAAAATATCTCCAAAGCGATGCAAGAAATAGGTGTGAAGGCTTTGAATTTGGATATTAAAACCCCACCTAAACCGCAAGCCCCAAAGCCCACCGCTAAAAATCTGGCTAAAAACATTAAACATGTAGTTATGATAAGCTCTGGGAAAGGCGGTGTGGGTAAAAGCACCACCAGCGTGAATTTAAGCATCGCTTTAGCGAATTTGAACCAAAAAGTGGGGTTACTAGACGCTGATGTGTATGGCCCTAATATCCCCAGAATGATGGGCTTACAAAACGCTGATGTGATCATGGATCCTAGCGGTAAAAAACTCATTCCTTTAAAAGCTTTTGGCGTTTCTGTGATGAGCATGGGGCTTTTGTATGATGAAGGGCAGAGTCTCATTTGGAGAGGACCCATGCTTATGCGAGCGATTGAGCAGATGCTAAGCGATATTATTTGGGGGGATTTAGATGTGCTAGTGGTGGATATGCCCCCAGGAACAGGCGATGCGCAACTCACGCTAGCCCAAGCTGTGCCATTGAGCGCAGGAATTACTGTTACTACGCCTCAAATAGTGAGTTTAGATGACGCTAAACGGAGTTTGGACATGTTTAAGAAACTACACATTCCTATTGCAGGCATTGTAGAAAATATGGGGAGTTTTGTGTGTGAGCATTGCAAGAAAGAGAGTGAGATTTTTGGCTCAAATTCCATGAATGAATTGTTAGAAGCTTACCACACGCGGATTTTAGCCAAGCTCCCTTTAGAGCCTAAAGTGCGTTTAGGTGGGGATAGGGGCGAACCGATTGTGATCTCTCACCCTAACAGCGTGAGCGCTAAGATTTTTGAAAAAATGGCGCAAGATTTAAGCGCTTTTTTAGACAAAGTAGAAAAAGAAAAACTAGCCGATAACAAGGACATCCAGCCCACACAAACGCATGCTTGCTCGCATTAGTTTTAAAAAGGGTTTTAAAAAACCCTTTTAATGAATCGCTTCGCTTTTTGTTTGGCTTTAAAAAGCAAAAATTCTATAAGGAGTTTAGAAGAAAGCCTGGGCAGAAGAAATTCAAAAGAATGCCGCTTGTCTGAAAAAGACAGGATTTGATGAAGAGCGTGGATTTCTTTATCCTTGTTTTGAAGGGATTCAAAGAGGTGATCTAAAAAAGAAGCGTTAAAATAGGCGTCTTTAAAAGGCGTTTGAACTAGCGTTTCATGCCATTTTTTCGCGCCAATGACGCTGAAGAGTTTCCAGGGTTTATCGCCCCAAAAATGCAGCATGCACGCTTCTTTAATGCTAGGGAATGATGGCGTATCAAGGAAACTAGGGTGGGCATTGTAGGAATAAGGCAATTCTAAAATCCTCCCACGGCACACAAAACACAAAGCATCTTGATCGTTAAATAAAAGTTTTTCATTTTTCAAAAGGAAAAATCCAATCAATTGGTTTTCAAGATTTTCTTTACGCCATGATTTTAAATTTAAGGCTAAAAACCCGGCGTTAAAGTAGTTGTCAAAAAGGATTTGAGCTTCTTTTAAATCAGGGAAAGCGTCAGCGACACCGATAGATTTTGCGCGCATTTGGCGTAATTCGTATAAATCTTTAGCCGAATTTCTGTTCATAGCGATCAAATCTTTTTCTCTCACAGCCCCAAAATAATGATTATCAAGGGGGACAAAAAAGCTTTCGCTAATATCGCCCACAAACAAAGTGTCCACATCAAACATGATCATCTTATCGTATTTCGGGAAAAGGGAGGCAAAAAAGAAACGGCACATGATCATTTTAGAAAAGCGTTTTTGCGAAAAAGCATTGAGTTTTAAATACAATTTTTTAATTTCACTCGCTATTAAAGGATCAAGTTTGCGGTAATTATGGCGTGGTTCTAGTTCTTCATTAGAAATATCCAAAAACTCTATACTGGAAAAAGCGCTAAAAGGAGCGATCGTTTCTTCTAATTTGGTTATATTTTCTAGGCTTAAATCCTCCACCAAACAATGGATTTTATAAAAGAGTTTTACTCTCTCTCTCTCTCTCGTTTGGCGTGCGCTAGCATGGAATACAAACTCACGCCAGCAGGGATACAATAATTATTATCAAAAGCCACGACAATAGGGATAATCTCTTGCATGCGTAATCCTTAAATCTTTAAATTGAACCCGCTTTTTGTAAAAAAAGGGGGGAGATCTGTAATTTTATCGTTTTTTTTTTTTCAAAACGATAATGAGCGTATCAAAGCTTGTGGAGCGATGAAGCAAGAAAAAGCCCAATCGCTTTAGCGGTTGGGTAATCCATTCAGCTCCAATTTACAAGCGATTAAAATTTTTGTCCTATACTCCAAGCTTTCAAATTGAATAAAATTTAACCCTTTAAGATTTAAATGATGATAACCAAACAATCGTATCAAAAGTTCGCCTTAATGCGGGTTTTTGTGTTTTCGCTTTCGGCGTTTATTTTTAACACCACGGAGTTTGTCCCTGTCGCACTTCTGTCAGACATTGCGAAAAGCTTTGAAATGGAGAGTGCAACAGTGGGGCTTATGATCACTCTTTATGCGTGGGTGGTGTCTCTTGGCTCATTGCCTTTGATGCTATTTAGCGCTAAAATTGAAAGGAAACGCTTATTGCTTTTTCTTTTTGCTCTTTTTATTCTCAGCCATATCCTTTCAGCGTTAGCGTGGGATTTTTGGGTGCTACTCCTTTCTCGTATGGGCATCGCTTTTGCCCATTCTATTTTTTGGTCCATCACGGCTTCTTTAGTCATTCGTGTCGCGCCAAGAAATAAAAAACAACAGGCTTTAGGGCTGTTAGCGTTAGGGAGTTCGTTAGCGATGATTTTAGGGTTGCCGCTTGGGAGGATCATTGGGCAAATTCTAGATTGGCGCTCTACTTTTGGCGTGATCGGGGGCGTTGCGACTCTTATAATGCTACTTATGTGGAAATTGCTCCCGCATTTACCGAGTAGAAACGCAGGCACGCTCGCAAGTGTCCCTATATTAATGAAACGGCCGCTTTTAATGGGGATTTATTTGCTTGTGATCATGGTTATTTCTGGACATTTCACCACTTATAGCTATATTGAGCCTTTTATCATTCAAATCAGCCAATTTTCTCCTGACATTACAACGCTAATGTTGTTTGTGTTTGGGTTAGCAGGCGTGGCAGGGAGTTTTTTGTTCGGCCGTTTGTATGCGAAAAATTCAAGAAAATTTATCGCTTTTGCGATGGTTTTAGTCATTTGCCCGCAACTCTTGCTTTTTGTGTTTAAAAATTCAGAGTGGGTGGTTTTCTTGCAAATTTTCTTATGGGGGATTGGGATCACTTCGCTTGGGATTTCCTTGCAAATGAGGGTGTTACAGCTCGCACCAGATGCCACGGATGTTGCGAGCGCGATTTATTCGGGGAGCTATAATGTGGGGATTGGAGCAGGAGCATTGTTTGGCAGTATTGTGATCCACCAATTAGGGCTAGGGTATATTGGCTTTGTGGGTGGGGCTTTGGGGTTGTTGGCGCTATTTTGGCTTAGATTCATTACGATAAAGTTTAAAAAAACATAAAGAGCGTTAAAAGGATTAGCCCAATAAAGGAAATCCCTTTTTTGCTAAAAACCATTTTTTAAAATTTAATGATACGGCTTGAATCCAACCGCGCTAACGGACAGATTGTCTCTCTTTTTATGTTAAAATAGAAAAATTTGTCATAAATTTTAATGTGTGGTTTTTAAATGCTAAAAAAAAAGATTGATTTGCATAAAGATTCTATAAGAAAGCTCTTTTTTTATTATTTTATCCCTTTAGCTTTTTCTATGATTTCACTTTCCACTTACTCTATGATAGATGGCATGTTTGTGGGCAAGAAACTGGGTAAAGAAGCTATCGCTGCAGTCAATATCGCATGGCCTATTTTTCCAGGGCTTATTGCGTATGAATTGCTTTTTGGTTTTGGGGCAGCGAGTATTGTGGGGTATTTTTTGGGTCAAAATAAAACCCATAGGGCTAGGCTTGTGTTTAGCAGCGTGTTTTATTTTGTCGCTATAAGCGCCTTTATTTTGAGCATGGCGTTATTGCCGTTTAGTGAAACTATCGCGCGTTTTTTTGGGAGCAATGACGCTTTATTGGGCATGTCCAAACGCTACATTGAAATCATTTTAATGGGCGCGGTTTTTATGGTTTTGCACCCTTTGGCGGATGTTTTTGTGGTGAATGACAAACGCCCCATTTTAGCGATGGTAGCGATGTTAGTTGGCTCGTTAGCGAATATCTTTTTCAACTACTTGTTTATTTTTGTGTTGGAAGTGGGGGTTCAAGGCAGCGCGATAGCCACCGTGATAGGGCATGCGATAGGGGTTTTAGTCTTAATGCAGCATTTTTGGCGCAAAAAAGGGCAATTGTATTTCATCAAGCGTTTTTCTTTGTCTTCAGTCATTTCTTCAGCCAAAAGCGGCGTGCCTCAAAGCACGGCAGAATTTAGCGCTTCTATTATGATTTTATTGTTTAATACCGCTATCATGCACACTGCAGGGGAAAGGTTTGTGAGCATGTATGGGATCGTTATGTATAATGCGATTGTCTTTTTTACGACTTTGTTTGCGATTTCTCAAGGCATCCAACCGATCGCGAGCTTTAGCTATGGGGCTAGAAATTTAGAATGCGTGAAAGAGGTGTTTGCCTTTGGTTTGAAAGCGGCGTTTTGTATAGGGATTGTTTTCTATGGCGCTTATTATTTCTTAGATGAATTTTTAATCAAGCTTTATTTGCAGCCAAGCGAACAAGACCCCCTTTTTATGCAAGAGACTAAAAGAGCGATGAATATTTATTATGTGGGCTATGTTTTTTTAGGCATGACTTTGTTGTGCGCGGTGTTTTTCCAATCCATCCAACGCGCTAAAAGTTCGTTTATTATCACCCTTTCGCACACGCTAGGGTTTATTATTGTCCTATTGCCGATTTTAAGCCATTTCTATGGGATTGATGGGGTTTGGGTAACTTACCCTATCGCGCAATTTTTAGCGTTTTTAGTAGCGTTAGGGGTAACTTATTACGAAATCAAAAAAGGGGTTTTTACCACTTATAAAGAGAAAAACCCTATCGCTTTGAAAACTTAACCAATAAATAAGGTAAAATTAAGACATGCATGCAGAATTTTTCACTTTCGCGCTCATCATGCTTTTAATTGTGATGGCCCCTTATATGTCTAGAATCTCTCGTTTGCCTATCACGGTTGTGGAGATTTTATTTGGATCGGTTGGGGCGTATGCGGGTTTTATTGAGCCTACTAAGGGCTTTGAAATCATGTCCGAAATTGGCTTTTTGTTTTTAATGTTTTTGTGCGGTTTGGAAGTGGAAATTTATTTGTTTAAAAAATTAGGGGTTTCTCTTTTAAAACGCATTTTTGCTTATCTGTTGATTTTATACACGCTTTCATTCATTCTTACTTTTAGCCTTAATTTAGAGCCTATTTTTATGGTGATTTTCCCCATTATTAGTTTGGGCATGATCATGACTTTAGTCAAAGATTATCGTAAAGAGATTTTGTGGCTTGATTTGGTTTTAAAAGTGGGCGTTATTGGGGAATTGTTAAGCATTTTTGGTTTGGTGGTCGTGGATGGGGTGTATTCGCATGGTTTGGGCATGGATTTGATTAAAGATTTAGGCATTCTTATTGTTTTTTTAATCTTAATTATCGTGGCGTTTCAAATCTTTAAGACTTTGTTTTGGTGGTTCCCGCATTTAAAGCTTTTTGTGATGCCTAAAAGCAGTCAGTTTAACCAAGATGTGCGTTTTTCGCTCATGCTCTTTTTTTCCTTGGTTGCGATCGTGGTGTGGCTCAAAATAGAAATGGTTTTAGGGGCGTTTCTAGCAGGGTTAGTCGTTTCTACTTTTTTCCCTCACAAATCAGAGCTAATCCACAAGCTCAATGATGTGGGTTTTGGGTTTTTTGTGCCTTTGTTTTTCATCCATGTAGGCTCTACTTTAGACTTAAAATTAGTGTTTTTAAACCCGCATTTGATCCTCCAAGGGGTATTGATTGTCATAGCGATGTTGAGTTTGCACTTGATCACTTCAACCTTATTGTGGCGCAAATACTTTAAAGAAGCCAAGCATTTATTTTCATTCGCCTTAGGGGCTTCTATGCCTTTAACTTTTTTAGTAACCACTGCAGCAGTTGGTTTAAAAGCGCAAGCGATCTCGCAAAACACCTACTACGCGTTGCTCATGGCGGCTATCTTTGAAGGGGTATTATTCACGATTGCGATCAAAATACTCAACAAAAAAGCTTAAATGAAAGCTTAAGCGTCTAAATATCTAGCGTCGCTAAAGCTGCTCGCTTGGACATTATTGAACGCATTCTCTAAGCTATCAAAGAAACGAGGGTGCAAGTTTTGCATTTCTTTTAAGAAATTTTTGGTGGCTAATCGCGCGATAGGGGGCTTATCAGAGGTGGGCTGTTTGGCCGGGCAATTGCAATCAGGGGCGACGGGGATATTTTGAGAAGTGACAAAATGAATGCTGCTGGCTTCTCGAACCTTAATCAAAGGGCGGATCACCAATAAGCCGTTTTCAGCCCTATAAATGGGGGGCATGCTCCTTAAACTCCCATTATAAGTGAAATTCATAAAAAAGCTCTCCACCGCATCATCTAAATGGTGCGCGATAGCGACTTTATTATAGCCTTCTTCTAAAGCTTTAGAATACAAAGTCCCTCTCCTCAAACGAGAGCAAAACGAACAAAATGAGCTTTTTTCACGGCGTTTTTCGTTGATCGTGGCAGCGATTTGGGTGTAAATGATCTCATGCTCAATGCCTTGCTCTTGGCACAAATCGCTCAACCATTTCAAATCTTCACCCAAACCATAATGCACGGTAACCGCTTTAAAATCAAATTTGAAAGGGGCATGTTTTTGCATCCTAGCTAAGATGCAAGCGAGCATGATAGAATCCTTGCCCCCACTCAATCCTAATAAGACTTTATCGCCTTCTTCTATGAGTTTGTAAGTGGCGTTGGTCTTGCCCACAATGTGTAAGACTTTTTTAGAAATTTCATAGGCCATTTTTGATCCTTGATTGTTTTATTTTCTAAAGTTTTGCGCTAAGCGAATGATTTCTTCTTCGCTAATGTGATCGGAATTATATTTCACAATAATGATTTCTTCGCTAATATTAACATACCATTCAATGATTTTGTCCTCTAAAGTTTCAAATTTTTCCTCATTATAAGCGTCTAAGGGGAAATAGACGTTTTTTTGCTTGGAAGGGTTGTTGAGTAAAAAGAGCGATAGTCCCCAAATAAGCCCTAAAGCTACAATAATTAAGCTTGTGTTAGAAACGCCTAAATGATGATAACTCAACCCCCCGCTCACGCCCCCAACAAAGCTCCCTAAATAGCCAAAAGTAGTGAATTGCCCTAAAACCTTGCCTTTTTCATGCGCTCTGGCGAATTTAGACGCTAAAGATTGCATGATAGGCTCTAAGGTGGCAAAGCCAATAAAGAAAAACGCCACCCCAACAATAAAGAGCCATAAATATTTCCCTAAAAAGCTAGAGTCGGCTAAAAACAAGCACAAATAACTCATAATAAACAATAATACGCCAGAAAGCATCACCCCTTTAGGCTTATTGTATTTTTCAGCCATAACGCTCGCTATTCCCATGCTTAAAACCCCTAATAAGGCTCCAGGCACATACACTAAGATCAAAAAGCTTTCATCTTTATGGAATTCATTCACTAAGGCTAAAGGGATCAGCACAAAAATAAGCGTCATGAACGCTTTTTCAAAAAAAGAGCTTAGATATAAAAGATACAAGGCTTTAGAGTTGGGTTGGTAAGCTTTTATGTTTTTGATTTGGTAAGAAATTTTAGGGGCGTCTTTGACTTTTAAAAGCATTAACAAACTCAATAAAGTTAAGATCGCCGTGAGCAAGAAGAGCCATTTTGCCCCCCCAAAAAACGCCACAACCCCAGGGCCAATCGCCATGCTTATAGTGAAGCTAATGAAAATAAACGCCCCCATGATCGCCATGGCTTTGGTGCGCTCTTCTTCTTTCACTTCATCCGCCACCATCGCGCTAACAACCCCCCCTAAAGCCCCCATGCCTTGAATGAAACGCCCTATAACGAGCCAAACAATATCGTTCGCCATAAAGCACACTAACGATCCAGCTAAAAACAACAACAAGCACACCATAACCACCACTTTACGGCCGATTTTATCGCTAAGAATGCCCATGGGGGTTTGAAAAATAATTTGCGTGAGATACGCTCCGCCCACAGCCAACCCCACGAGTAAGGGGCTGCTTGAATGGAAACTATCCGCATACAAACTAATGACCGGCAAAACAATAAAAAGCCCTAAAAACCGCAACGACGACACTAACGCTAATGGAAAAATTTTCTTAAACATGCATAGTATTTTACAAGAAAATCTCTAATTTCTATCATTAATTTAGGAAAGTAGGATTGATAATAAAAGTTTAATTTTAATGGATTTTTAAGAAAATTTTTTGTATAATCTCATTCTTTATTTTTATAAAATTGCTTGTGTCAAGGTAGCTCAGCTGGTTTAGAGCGCTGGTCTCATAAGCCGGAGGTCGGGGGTTCAAGTCCCCCTCTTGACACCATGATTTGATTTAAACTTCATTTAATATTCATTTAATCTTTTTTTTAGCAAACCTAAACTACAATAGCCTTGCATCTTTTAATTTCTTAAATTAGGGATTTGACGATGATTTTTAGCTCTCTTTTTAGTGTTGTAGGGATGGCGGTGCTTTTTCTTATTGCTTGGGTGTTTTCTAGCAATAAAAGGGCTATAAATTATCGCACGATTGTCAGCGCCTTTGTGATCCAAGTGGCTTTAGGGGCGTTGGCTTTATATGTGCCTTTGGGTAGGGAAATGTTGCAAGGCTTAGCTAGCGGCATACAAAGCGTGATTTCTTACGGCTATGAGGGGGTGCGTTTCTTGTTTGGCAATCTCGCTCCAAACGCTAAGGGCGATCAAGGGATAGGAGGCTTTATCTTTGCGATCAATGTTTTAGCGATCATTATCTTTTTTGCTAGCTTGATTTCACTTCTATATCATTTAAAAATCATGCCTTTATTTATCAATCTCATCGGTGGGGCGTTGCAAAAATGCTTAGGCACTTCTAAAGCAGAAAGCATGAGCGCAGCGGCTAATATTTTTGTGGCGCACACAGAAGCGCCCTTAGTCATTAAACCTTATTTGAAAAGCATGAGCGATTCAGAGATTTTTGCGGTCATGTGCGTGGGCATGGCTAGCGTTGCGGGGCCTGTGTTAGCCGGGTATGCGAGCATGGGCATTCCTTTGCCTTATTTAATCGCCGCATCGTTTATGTCCGCTCCTGGGGGGTTGTTGTTCGCTAAAATCATTTACCCGCAAAACGAAACCATTTCTAGCCATGCAGATGTTTCTGCAGAAAAGCATGTCAATGCCATAGAAGCTATCGCTAATGGGGCAAGCACAGGGCTAAATTTAGCCTTGCATGTGGGAGCGATGCTTTTAGCCTTTGTGGGGATGCTCGCGCTCATTAACGGGCTTTTAGGGGTTGTAGGGGGGTTTTTAGGCATGGAGCGTTTGTCTTTAGGGTTGATTTTAGGCACGCTCTTAAAACCCTTAGCCTTTATGCTAGGCATTCCTTGGAGCCAGGCCGGGATTGCCGGAGAAATCATAGGCATTAAAATCGCGCTCAATGAATTTGTGGGCTATATGCAATTTTTACCTTATTTGGGCGATAACCCTCCTTTAATCTTGAGCGAGAAAACTAAAGCGATCATCACTTTTGCGTTGTGCGGGTTTGCTAACTTAAGTTCAGTCGCCATGCTGATTGGGGGGCTTGGCAGTTTAGTGCCTAAAAAGAAGGAACTCATTATAAGGTTTGCTTTAAAAGCGGTGCTTGTAGGCACGCTTTCTAATTTCATGAGCGCGACTATCGCCGGGTTATTCATAGGACTAAACGCTCATTAAAAGGACAAAACATGCAAAAAAGAGTAATAATCTTATTATTAGATTCTTTTGGTATAGGGGCTAGCGAAGACGCTAAAGATTTTGGCGATTTGGGGGCGAACACTTTAGGCAATATCGCTAAGGCTTGTTTTAACAACTTGGCTGATTCTAACGATCGCAATGGGGCTTTGAAACTGCCTTATTTAGAGAGTTTGGGTTTAGGGTTGAGCGCTCTAAAAGCCGCAAATGAATTGCCCTTAGGCTTTCAATCCCAACCTAATTTAATAGGGGCTTACGCTTACGCCAAAGAACTTTCTAACGCTAAGGATACGATTTCTGGACATTGGGAGATGATGGGTGCGCCCGTTCTTTTTGAATGGGGGTATTTTAAAGACAAAAATGATTCGTTTCCTAAAGAAATTTTAGATGAAATCATGCACAAAACTAAGATTAAGGGCTATTTAGGGAATTGCCACGCATCAGGGACAGAAATCATTAAAGATTTAGGCGAAAAGCATTTAGAAACTTTATACCCCATTTTTTACACTTCAGCGGATTCGGTGTTTCAAATCGCTGCACATGAAGAAAAATTTGGGCTGGATAACTTATACGCCCTTTGTGAAGAAGCGTTTCAAATTCTAGAGCCGTTAAAGATTGCCAGAGTGATCGCACGCCCCTTTATTGGCGCAAACAGAGGGGATTTCAAACGCACCGCTAAGCGCAAAGACTATGCGATAAAGCCCCATAAAAAATTGCTTTTTGAAACATTCATTGAAGAAAAGCAAGGCGAAGTCATCAGCATTGGAAAAATCGCTGATATTTACGCTCATGTGGGGATCACTCAAAAGTTCAAAGCCGGTAGTTTGATGGAGCTATGCGATGTTACTTTAGAGCGAGTCAAAAACGCCCCAAATAACAGCTTGATTTTTACAAATTTTGTGCATTTTGATAGCGATTATGGGCATCGGCGCGATGTTAGCGGGTATGCTAACACTTTAGAGTATTTTGATGTGCGTTTAAAAGAGGTTTTAGACAATTTAAGGGAAAACGATTTGCTCATTCTTTGCGCCGATCATGGGTGTGATCCTAGCTTTAAAGGTACCGATCACACACGAGAATATATTCCTGTTTTGTTCTATCACAAGGATTTACAACCAGCCTTTTTAGGTAAGAGCGAGTCGTTTGCGGATATTGGGCAAAGTATCGCTTATTTTTTGGGATTAAGCCCCTTAGATTATGGCAAAAACTTATTAAACTTTAAAGGACAACCATGACCCCTCACATCAACGCCAAAATCGGCGATTTTTATCCTCAATGCCTTTTATGCGGCGATCCCTTAAGGGTGAGCTACATTGCGAAAAAATTTTTACAAGACGCCAAAGAGATCACGAATGTGCGTAACATGCTAGGCTTTAGCGGGAAATATAAGGGTAAGGGGATTTCTTTAATGGGGCATGGCATGGGTATTGCGTCATGCACGATTTATGTAACGGAGCTCATTAAAACCTATCAGGTTAAAGAACTTTTAAGGATTGGCACTTGCGGGGCGATTAGCCCAAAAGTTGGCCTGAAAGACATTATCATGGCGACTGGGGCTTCAACGGATTCTAAAACCAATCGGGTGCGTTTTTTAAACCACGATTTGAGCGCGACGCCTGATTTTGAATTGAGTTTGAGAGCGTATCAAACAGCAAAGCGTTTGGGCATTGATTTGAAAGTGGGCAATGTCTTTTCAAGCGATTTTTTCTATTCTTTTGAAACGCATGCCTTTGATTTGATGGCCCAATACAACCACTTGGCTATTGAAATGGAAGCGGCAGGGTTATACGCCACGGCGATGGAATTGAGTGCTAAGGCTTTATGCTTATGCTCAGTCTCAGATCACTTGATCACTAAAGAAGCCTTAAACCCTAAAGAAAGGGTAGAAAGCTTTGATAACATGATAATTCTGGCTTTAGAGATGATGGGTTAACGATCTTTTTAAACTTTATTTTTTGCCCCCATAAGTTAAGGATAAAATTTAAAGGAAAACCCTTAAAGCTAAAAGCCTTAAGGGAACTTTGGAAAAACTAAAGCTATCGTTTTACAGAAACTTCGTTTTACAAAACTACCGCTTCAATAAAACAACAACTTTACACCCCAAAAACGAAATTTCAAGGTATAAGGTATAATGTTTTCCAAGAGTTTTTACCATTTTCTGTTTTCATGGCAAACTCCCATTAAAAATTATCCCCATAATTGCACTTATGGGGGCGTTTATTTTACAACAATCTTTCTAAAACCAAATCCCAATTAAATAAAAACACTCTTAAAAGCTTGATTGAACATGTCAAAACACCCTAAAACTTTTTTTGAAATTCAATAAATTTATGCTATAATTAAACGCATTGTAAATAAATTCTCATTTTGATACATTTTTACAATAAAACATTACTTTAAGGAACATTTTATGAAAAAAACAAAAAAAACGATTCTGCTTTCTCTAACTCTTGCGTCATCATTGCTCCATGCTGAAGACAATGGCGTTTTTTTAAGCGTGGGCTATCAAATCGGTGAAGCGGTTCAAAAAGTGAAAAACGCCGACAAGGTGCAAAAACTTTCAGACGCTTATGAAAAATTAAGCAGGCTTTTAACCAACGATAATGGCTCAGGCTCAAAGACAAGTGCGCAAGCGATCAACCAAGCGGTTAATAATTTGAACGAACGCGCAAAAACTTTAGCCGGTGGGACAACCAATTCCCCTGCCTATCAAGCCACGCTTTTAGCGTTGAGATCGGTGTTAGGGCTATGGAATAGCATGGGTTATGCAGTCATATGCGGAGGCTATACCAAAAGTCCAGGCGAAAACAATCAAAAAAATTTCCACTACACCGATGAGAATGGCAACGGCACTACAATCAATTGCGGTGGGAGCACAAATAGTAATGGCACTCATAGTTCTAGTGGCACAAATACATTAAAAGCAGACAAAAATGTTTCTCTATCTATTGAGCAATATGAAAAAATCCATGAAGCTTATCAGATTCTTTCAAAAGCTTTAAAACAAGCCGGGCTTGCTCCTTTAAATAGCAAAGGGGAAAAGTTAGAAGCGCATGTAACCACATCAAAGTATCAACAAGATAATCAAACTAAAACGACAACTTCTGTTATTGATACGACTAATGATGCGCAAAATCTTTTGACTCAAGCGCAAACGATTGTCAATACCCTTAAAGATTATTGCCCCATGTTGATAGCGAAATCTAGTAGCAATGGTGGAACTAATGGCACAAACACCCCTTCATGGCAAACAGCCGGTGGTGGCAAAAATTCATGCGCGACTTTTGGCACGGAGTTTAGTGCCGCTTCAGACATGATTAATAATGCGCAAAAAATCGTTCAAGAAACCCAACAACTCAGCGCCAACCAACCAAAAAATATCACACAGCCCCAAAATCTCAACCTTAACACCCCTAGCAGTCTTACGGCTTTAGCTCAAAAAATGCTCAAAAACGCGCAATCTCAAGCAGAAATTTTAAAACTAGCCAATCAAGTGGAGAGCGATTTTAACAAACTTTCTTCAGGCCATCTTAAAGACTACATAGGGAAATGCGATGCGAGCGCTATAAGCAGTGCGAATATGACAATGCACAATCAAAAGAACAATTGGGGGAACGGGTGTGCTGGCGTGGAAGAAACTCTGTCTTCATTAAAAACAAGCGCCGCCGATTTTAACAACCAAACGCCACAAATCAATCAAGCGCAAAACCTAGCCAACACCCTTATTCAAGAACTTGGCAACAACCCTTTTAGGAATATGGGCATGATCGCTTCTTCAACCACGAATAACGGCGCCTTGAATGGCCTTGGGGTGCAAGTGGGTTATAAGCAATTTTTTGGAGAAAAGAAAAGATGGGGGTTAAGGTATTATGGTTTCTTTGATTACAACCACGCCTACATCAAATCCAATTTCTTTAACTCGGCTTCTGATGTTTGGACTTATGGGGTGGGTAGCGATTTATTGTTTAATTTCATCAACGATAAAAACACCAACTTTTTAGGTAAAAACAACAAGATTTCTTTTGGGCTTTTTGGAGGCATTGCCTTAGCAGGGACTTCATGGCTTAATTCTCAATTTGTGAATTTAAAAACCATCAGCAATGTCTATAGCGCTAAAGTGAATACGGCTAATTTCCAATTTTTATTCAATTTAGGCTTGAGAACCAATCTCGCTAGACCTAAGAAAAAAGATAGCCATCATGCGGCTCAACATGGCATGGAATTGGGCGTGAAAATCCCTACCATTAACACGAATTACTATTCTTTTCTAGACACCAAACTAGAATACCGAAGGCTTTATAGCGTGTATCTCAATTACGTGTTTGCTTATTAAAAGCTCTCTTTTTAAAAAAGGGGGGTTAAACTTCTAAAAAACCTCTAAAGCTAAAAATTTTCAAAAAACAATGATTAAACTCTAAAAAAGAAATTTCAAGGTATAATGCTTGTGCCACTTTTAATTTTCCATGGCAAACTCCTTTTTAGAATTTATCCCCATAACCGCTCTTATGGGGGCGTTTGTTTTACAACAATCTTTTCAAATTTAAAAAAACGCTCTCTCAAAAACCACTAAAGAGTAAAATTACCTTACAAGATGAGCTTTTTTGCGATTTTCGTTAAAACGATTATTTTTTAGCGGAGTTTTTAAAAAAAAGGGTTTTTTACTCACTTCTTTTGATTGAAACAACACAATCAAGCGTCTTAAGGCAATTTAAAATAAAATAGTGTTAGCATGATCTCAAAGCCCCTTATTAAATTAATCTATACCAAATAGTAAGGAGTTATCTAACATGGGGTTTTTCAAGCTTAAAGAACACAACACTAACATTGCCACCGAGTTTAGAGCGGGTTTAACGACCTTTATCACCATGATTTACATCGTGCCTTTAAACGCTCTTATCCTTTCTCAAGCCAACATGCCTTATGAAGCCCTTTTGAGCGCAACGGCCATTATCACTATCTTATCGAGCGTGTTTAACGGATTGTGGGCAAACACCCCCATCGCTATGAGCGTGGGCTTAGGGCTGTCAGCTTATTTTAGCTTCGGGCTAGTTCAAGGGCTAAAACTCCCTTGGCAGAGTGCTTTAGGCGTCGTAGCGCTCTCGGGAGCGATTTTTGTGATCCTGTCTTTCACCAAATTTAGAAGTTGGGTCATGCGAAGCATTCCTAGCGATTTAAGGCGTGCGGTGAGCGCGGGGATAGGGGCTTTTATCGCATTTATTGGCCTTAAAGAAATGCATATTGTCGTTACCCATAAGGCTACGCTTGTAACCTTAGGCGATTTTGGCGATCCGCATGTGTTATTGGGGGTTGTGGGGATCATTCTAACTTTCGCGCTCTACACGCTCAAAATCAGGGGTTCTTTCATTATAGCAGTCTTAATCACTTCCATTCTCGCATGGGTTTTAAAGCTGGCTCCTTACCCTAGTGAGTTTTTTTCCATGCCCGCTAGCATTGGCCCTATCGCCTTTCAATTAGACTTTAAGGGCATTTTTTTTGATGCGAGTGGGGCTTTCACTTTAGCGTTAGTGCCAGTTATTATCACTTTTTTTGTAACCGATTTGTTTGATTCTTTAGGCACGCTTGCAGGGATTGGCCACAAGACTGATTTTTTCAATGATGAAGAAAAAAACAAGGAATTGGAAAAGACTTTGGAAGCAGATGCGGTGGCTTCTTTAGGGAGTGCGGTAGTGGGCGTTTCTACCACGACGGCTTTTATAGAGAGCGCGAGTGGGGTTGAAGAGGGGGGCCGCACAGGGCTTACAGCGGTTTTTACCGGATTATTTTTTGTTTTAACGCTCTTTTGCTTGCCTCTTTTAAAAGCTATTCCTAGCAATGCGATTTATCCGGTGCTAGTGGTAGTAGGGGTTTTGATGTTTAGCGTGTTAGAGGGGGTGAATTTTAAAGACATGGCCATTAGCGTTTCCACTTTTTTAACCGTGGTGATGATGCCCTTAACCTTCTCCATTGCCGATGGCTTAGCCTTTGGCTTTTTGTCTTATAGTATCATCAAATTGGTTCAAAAAGACTTCAAAGCACTCAATTCAGGCATCATCATTCTCTGCATCATTTCTGTTTCTGTATTTATCTTTCGTTAAGCTCTTTTTAAGGGGCTTTGCATTTTTTACTCATTTCATGCCTCTTTTTCTTTATTTAGACAGATTATTATCTTAAAATAATTGTAATATCATTATTATTATTGTATCAGTTCAATAAAAGGAAATGGTATGCAAAAAACTTCTAACACCTTGGCGCTGGGGAGTTTGACAGCGCTATTCTTTCTAATGGGTTTCATCACGGTTTTAAACGATATTTTAATCCCGCATTTAAAACCCATTTTTGACTTGACCTATTTTGAAGCTTCACTCATTCAATTTTGCTTTTTTGGGGCGTATTTCATCATGGGAGGAGTTTTTGGGAATGTGATCAGTAAAATCGGCTACCCTTTTGGCGTAGTGCTTGGTTTTGTGATCACAGCGAGCGGGTGCGCGTTGTTTTATCCGGCGGCGCATTTTGGCTCTTATGGGTTTTTCTTGGGGGCGTTGTTTATTTTAGCGAGCGGGATTGTATGCTTACAAACCGCCGGTAATCCCTTTGTAACCCTGCTTTCTAAAGGTAAAGAAGCCAGAAACCTGGTTTTAGTCCAGGCGTTCAATTCGCTTGGCACGACTTTAGGGCCTATTTTTGGGAGCTTGTTGATTTTTAGCACGACTAAAATGGGCGATAATGCAAGTTTGATAGATAAATTAGCGGACGCTAAAAGCGTTCAAATGCCTTATTTGGGCTTGGCGGTGTTTTCGCTTCTTTTAGCGCTCATCATGTATCTTTTGAAATTGCCTGATGTGGAAAAAGAAATGCCCAAAGAGACGACGCAAAAAAGCCTGTTTTCGCACAAACACTTTGTTTTTGGGGCTTTAGGGATCTTTTTCTATGTGGGGGGAGAAGTTGCGATTGGATCGTTCTTGGTGCTAAGCTTTGAAAAGCTTTTGAATTTAGACCCTCAATCAAGCGCGCATTACTTGGTGTATTATTGGGGAGGCGCGATGGTGGGCCGTTTCTTGGGCAGTGTGTTGATGAATAAAATTGCGCCTAATAAATACTTGGCTTTCAACGCTTTAAGTTCTATTGTTCTCATTGCTTTAGCCATTGTTATTGGAGGCAAGATCGCTTTATTCGCTCTGACTTTTGTGGGCTTTTTCAACTCTATCATGTTCCCCACAATCTTTTCTTTGGCTACGCTCAATTTAGGGCATCTCACTTCTAAGGCTTCTGGGGTGATTAGCATGGCGATTGTGGGAGGGGCGTTAATCCCCCCCATTCAAGGCGCGGTTACAGACATGCTAACAGCAACCGAGTCAAATCTGCTCTACGCTTATGGTGTGCCGTTGTTATGCTATTTTTATATCCTCTTCTTTGCGCTTAAAGGGTATAAGCAAGAAGAAAACTCCTAAAAAAGGGGGGGGTTTCTCTTTTATTTTCTTTCTTTTAGCTTGTTTTAAAAAAATTTAAAAATACTAAATCAAATAAGGTTTTATAGCGCGTTTGAAATCAAAAGGCATGCAAATGAGAAAAACCTCCTAACCACAAAAGATTAAGAGATTTTAAGAATGAAGCAAAAAATAAAGACTAGTAAATGGGTTTAGCGCCTTTGAATTTATATTCCGTAAGAAACCCGGTGCCATCAAAATTACCCACCAAAGAGATCTTTGCAATATCGCCCACTTGGCAATCGGTTTCTAAGATAAGATAAGGCACTTCATCTTTACCGATTAAGGTGATCACTCGGCCCTTTTTTTCACGACTTTGCTTGGGAAATTCTTTAGAATCAAGGCCTGTGGTATTATCGCCGGTTTGGAGCATTCTAAAAGCATAGCACATGCCATCATTGATTTGAGCGCTATAAATCTTGCCTTTTTTAACTTCTTTTTTAACCCCCGGTTTAAGCGCGATGCGTATTTCTGAGTGGATTTCAGCTTCTTGCATTTTGCCTTTATAATCCCGCACCTGCACCTTATGCACGCCATTAGGGTCTCCCTTTTTAAGCAGAGAATCTTCATAGCTGAATTTTTGAATGTCTAAATCCCCATCAACAAAACTCCTAGCATCAAGCTGAACGCTCAAAAGCCCTAGCAACCCAATTAATGAAAATTTCAAACAACGCTTATAAAAATGATTCATCAACAAATCCTTTCAATGTAAAATCAAACAAATATACCTCAAAATTAAAAACAAAAAGATCACAAAACCGCTCATTTAGCAATCAAAACACGCTCTGTCAAGAAATCAAAGCCTAAAGAAATCATTCAAAAATAATTTCTTCCGGTTTGATTTCATCGCCATAAACAGGCTCTAAAGTTTCCTTGTAAGCTTCTTTTAAGAAGTCGCTAGAAATGAGGGAATCCATTTCGTTATCCAACCATTCTAAAAGCTTAGGGTTACCTTTTTTAATCGCTGGAGCGATCACATCCTTATCGCCAAGGCTTGTAATGCCTAATTTAAACTCAGGGTGTTGTTTCGCCCAAGCGAGCAATAAAGTGTTATCATGGGCTAGAGCGGTAGCCTTATTATTTAAAAGGGCTAAAAAAGTCTCTGTGTTTTGTTCAAATTTCAAAAGTTTGATATTGGGGTAATTTTTAGTGAAATAAAAATCCGCTATCGTGCCTTTATTCACAATCAACTCTTTATCCTTCAACTCTTCTATATTTTTAATGACCCCATCTTTAGAAATCACCCCCAAAGCGACTTTCATATACGGCTTAGCGAAATCCACGACTTTTTCTCTTTCTTTAGTGCGCGTGAAATTAGCCATGATAATATCCACTTTATTGGCTTTTAAAAATTCCACCCTAGCTGAAGCTTCTACAGGAATGAACTCAATCTTATTTTCATCGCCCAATAAATCAAGGGCCATGCGTTTAGCAATGACGACATCATAGCCTTGATATTGTCCCTTAGAATCCACAGATCCAAAAGGAGGCTTATCGCTAAAAACCCCCACTTTTAAAACCCCTCTTTGCTTAATGACTTCTAAAGCGTCCTTTTTTTCTTTATGGCTATCAGAACATGCGTTAAAGACTAAAGCGATTAAAACTAAAAACAGCCCCCATACCTTAAAAAGCCCGTTCGTTTTCATAAAAACACCTTTTTTTGAAATTAAAATCATCTTTTTAGCAAACTTTATTTAACAGCTCCCTAAAAAATGGAAAGTTTCTAAAAATTTTTGTGCTCTTTGAGATTTAGGGTGGTTAAAAAATTCTTTAGCGCTGTTTTCTTCAGCGATCTTACCGCTATCAAAAAACACGATTTTATGAGCGATTTTTTGCGCGAATTTCATTTCATGCGTTACAATCACCATGCTCATGCCCGTTGTGGCCAATTCTAAAATCACTTCTAAAACTTCTTTAACCATTTCAGGGTCTAAAGAGGCGGTTACTTCATCAAAGAGCATGATTTTTGGCCGCATGCACAAAGAACGCACGATCGCTACTCGCTGCTTTTGCCCGCCGCTCAATTCTTTAGGATAAGCTTGTTGTTTATGCTCCAAACCCACTCGCTTTAAAAGCTCTACGGCTTGAGAAATAACCTCATCTTTGGATCGTTTTTGCACTTTTAAGGGGGCGAGTAAGATATTATCTAACACATTTAAATGCGGGAACAATTCATAATTTTGAAACACCATGCCTATTTTTTGGCGCATTTGATTCCAGTTAGTGGCTGGTGTATTAAGGTTAGTGTTTTCAAAAAGGATTTCACCTCCATCAATCTTTTCAAGCCCGTTCAAACATTTTAAAAAAGTGCTTTTCCCGCACCCGCTAGGCCCTAAAATCACTGCCACTTCACCCTTGTTTAAAGTGAAATTGATGCCGTCTAAAACCAAATGGTTTTGATAGGTTTTTTTTAACCCTTTGGTTTCTAAAATCACGCTCATTTTACCCTCTAATGTATTGGAATTTTTTTTCTAAATAGGAACTATACAGGCTCAAACTATAGCATAAACTAAAATAAAACATTAAGATAACGCCATAAACCACAAAGCTCGCATTGGGCATGCGTAAGAGGTTAAGCTCTATGATTTGTTGGCCCACTTTTAACAAATCAATCGCTCCAATGAGAGAGACTAAGGCTGTGGTTTTAATCATGCGCGTGAATAAATTAAGGCTTGAGGGCAATAAAGACAAAAAGCTTTGAGGGAAAATAACGTTAAAAACCACCCTTTTTGAATCCATGCCTAAAGCCAGAGCGCTTTCTACTTGGTGTTTGCTCACGGAAGTTAAAACCCCTCTGGTTAAATCCATCATTTCAGCACCACCCCACAAGCTAAAAACAATAACGCTCGCTAAAACGGCGCTAATATGCAAATCAAACCAGCTCGCTAACCCAAAATACACAATAAAAAGCCATGCTAAAAGCGGGATGATGCGAATGCTTTCTAAATACACACGACACGCCAAAACCATTATTTTAGAGCCAAACGCCATCAAGCTCCCCAAAAGCATTCCAACAATGATTGAAATAACCGCAGAGCTAAGAGCGATCAAAAGAGTGGTTTCAAACCCTTCTAACAAACGCTTAAGGTTGTCTAACTCTAACAAAACTCCCATTTTAAGCCACTTTCTTTTTAAAAAAACGCTCTAAAATCACAAACAAAACGCTTAAAGGGAGTAAAGCGATCAAATAAGTGAGGCTTAACATCAAAAGGCTTTCAGTCGTTTTATAATAAATGCCAATAAAATCTTTCGCCACAAACATAATATCGGTTAGGGCTATCGCGCCCACCACAGAAGTTTCTTTGAGTAAAAAGATCACATTCGCCCCTATAGAAGGCATAGAAACGCTTAAACTTTGAGGCAAAATGATGTAATACATCATTTTCAAAGGGCTAAACCCTAAACTCAAAGCGCTTTCTTTTTGAATGGAAGCTAAGCTTTTAAACCCAAGCAAAAAACTCTGACTCATATACCCCCCACCCAAAAACCCTAACGCTAAAATCGCACACTCTAAAGCGCTCAAACCGATTTCATTCAACCCGTAATACAAAAAGAAAAGCTGGATGAGCAGGGGCGTGTTCCTAGCGATTTCGCCATAGATATAGACAATAGGGGAGATAAAGCGCGTTTTAAAATACAAAATGATCGCGCACAAAAACCCCACCAAAAGAGAGAGCAAAATCCCAAAAAAAGAAATATAAAGCGTGAGTTCTAACCCCTTAAGAAACATAGGGATGGAGTGAAACATAAAATCCCAATCTAATGCCATAACGCTATACCTTAAAATTAATGACGCTTTAAAGCATCATGTTTAAAAACGGCTCTTATTTATCCTAATTGTTAGAAGTTTGGAAAAACCAAGCCTTTATTATGGAAAGTTTATGAGCCATTCAGTCCTTATTCAAAGAAAATTTGAATTATAATAAAAAAACTGGCTGAAATTAACAATAATGGTTAAACAACCATTAAATGGAGAGAACATGCAAAAAAGTTTAGTTTCTTTGGCTTGGGTTTTTGCCGCTATTTTAGGGGCGATCTGTTTAGGGGTGTTAGCCTTACACAAGGGCGAGAGCGTTAACACGCTATGGCTTGTAGTAGCGAGCGCTTGCATTTATAGCATAGGCTATCGTTTTTATAGCCATTTTATCGCTTATAGGGTGTTAAAGCTAGATGACAACAGAGCCACGCCCGCATGCGTAAGGAATGATGGCAGGGATTTTGTGCCAACCGATAAAGCGATCACTTTTGGGCATCATTTCGCCGCTATTGCTGGGGCTGGCCCTTTAGTAGGCCCGATACTAGCCGCTCAAATGGGTTACTTGCCCTCTATCTTATGGATTTTGATAGGCTCGGTTTTAGGGGGTTGCGTGCATGATTTTGTGGTGCTTTTTGCTTCCATTAGGCGCGATGGCAAGTCTTTAGGCGAAATGATCAAGCTTGAAATGGGTCAATTTGTAGGCATGATCGCAAGTCTTGGTATTTTAGGGATCATGCTCATTATCATTGCGATTTTAGCGATGGTGGTGGTGAAGGCTTTAGCGCATTCGCCTTGGGGCTTTTTTACGATTGCAATGACTATTCCCATTGCGATTCTTATGGGGCTTTACATGCGGTTTTTCAGGCCTCATAAGATTTTAGAAGTTTCTGTTATTGGCTTTATCTTATTGATTATAGCGATTTATGCGGGTAAATATGTTTCTTTAGATCCTAAATTAGCGTCAATATTCACCTTTGATGCCAGTTCTTTAGCGTGGATGATCATGGGCTATGGTTTTGTGGCTTCTATCTTACCGGTATGGTTTTTACTCGCTCCACGAGATTATTTAAGCACTTTTTTAAAAATTGGCGTTATAGGGGTGTTGGTTGTGGCTATTATTTTTGTCGCTCCGCCTTTACAAATCCCTAAAATCACGCCCTTTGTAGATGGCAGTGGGCCTGTGTTTGCAGGAAGCGTGTTCCCTTTCTTGTTTATCACGGTGGCTTGCGGGACGATTAGCGGTTTTCATGCTTTAATTTCTTCAGGCACGACCCCTAAAATGCTCGCTAAAGAAAGCGACGCAAGGCTAGTGGGTTATGGTTCTATGGTGATGGAGAGCGTTGTGGCTCTTATGGCGTTGGTGTGTGCAGGGATTTTACACCCAGGGCTTTATTTCGCTATCAATTCTCCAGAAGTGAGCATCGGTAAAGATATAGCTGATGCGGCTTCAGTGATTAGCTCATGGGGGTTTAGCATCAGCGCTGAAGAAATCCGTGAGATGACCAAAAACATCGGCGAAAGCTCCATTTTGAGCCGCACCGGTGGGGCGCCCACTTTTGCGATCGGTTTAGCGATGATTGTGTATCACATTTTAGGGGATCCAAGCGTGATGGCGTTTTGGTACCATTTTGCGATTTTGTTTGAAGCTTTGTTCATTTTAACCGCTGTGGATGCTGGCACACGAACCGCTCGTTTTATGATCCAGGATTTGCTCGGTAATGTTTATAAACCTTTGGGTAATCTTAGCTCTTATAAGGCTGGGATTTTTGCCACTCTTTTGTGTGTGGCAGGGTGGGGGTATTTCTTGTATCAAGGCACGATCGATCCTAAAGGGGGGATTTATACGCTATGGCCTTTATTTGGCGTGAGCAATCAGATGTTAGCGGGTATGGCGTTGTTGTTGGTTACGGTGGTGTTGTTTAAAATGGGGCGTTTTAAGGGGGCGATGGTAAGTGCCTTGCCGGCAGTTTTGATTTTATTTATCACTTTTTATAGCGGTATTTTAAAAGTAATGCCAAAGAGTGATGATAGCGTGCTTAATAACGTTTCGCATGTGGCGCAAATGCAAATCATCAAAGAAAAAATGGCTACCACTACCGATGAAAAAGCGCTAAAAACGCTCCAAAAATCCTTTTTTAACCACGCTATTGATGCGATTTTGTGCGTATTTTTCATGCTTGTAGCGCTATTGGTTTTAATAGTGAGCGTTAGGATTTGCTCAAACGCTTATTTTAAAAATCAAATTTACCCGCCACTGGCTGAAACGCCCTATATCAAAGCCGCTTGAATAAAAAAGGGGTTTTAACCCCCCTTTAAATCCATAAAAAAAGTTTGACCTTGTTTGTGAAGCGTGCAAACACTAAAGACGTTTGGGATTTCTGCTTGGGTTTTTAAAAAGCTATCGCTTGCTTTTTAACAAACTCTTTATTATTTTCTAAAAAATGCTAAAAGCTCAATTTTAAAGATGGTTTAAAGATGATGGGTATTTTACTTAACGGGTATGATTTAAAAAGGGCTACAAACAGCAACTAAAATACTATAATAATCCATAAAACACTATAATTTTTGTATAGGTTATTAAGTTTTGTGTTATACTGCTCGCATGAATAAAAGAATGCTATCCATCGGTCAAGCGAGTAAGCTTTTAGTGTAACTATCCAAACCTTACGCAATTGGGATAAAAAAGATTTGTTAAAACCTGATGAACTCACTAAAGGCGGTGAAAGGCGTTATAAGTTAGAAAGTTTAAGGCGTATCAATAGAAGCGTAGTCTTTAATCAAGATGAATTAAAAACAATAGCTTATGCTAGAGTAAGCTCGCATGACCAACAAGATGATTTAATCAGACAAGTTCAAGTCTTAGAGCTTTATTGCGCTAAATGCGGCTTTAACTATGAAGTGATACAAGATTTAGGGAGTGGCATGAACTACTATAAAAAAGGCTTAACCAAGCTTTTAAATTTAATCTTAGACAATCAAGTCAAACGCCTTGTATTAACGCATAAAGACAGATTATTACGCTTTGGAGCCGAATTGGTATTCAGTATTTGTGAAGCTAAAGAAGTAGAAGTGATTATCATCAATAAGGGCGATGAGAATGTGAGGTTTGAAGAAGAATTAGCCAAAGATGTTTTAGAAATTATAACCGTCTTTAGCGCTAGATTGTATGGCTCTAGGTCTAAAAAAAAACAAGAAGCTCTTAAATGAAATGCAAGAAGTAATCACTAACAATGTCAGCTATCTCAATCACGCATAAAATAGCTTTAAAGCCTAACAACAAGCATATTACTTATTTTAAAAAAGCTTTTGGGTGCGCTAGGTTAGCTTATAATTGGGGATTAGCTAAGTGGAAAGAAAACTATCAACTAGGCATTAAAACTAACCATCTACAGCTTAAAAAAGAATTTAACGCTCTTAAAAAATCGCAATTTAATTTCGTTTATGAAGTAACTAAATACGCCACCCAACAGCCTTTTATCCACTTAAATCTAGCCTTTAATAAGTTTTTTAAGGATTTAAAAAAAGGTTTAGTGAGTTACCCTAAATTTAAAAAGAAAAGAGAGTTTCAAGGTTCTTTTTATATAGGGGGCGACCAAATTAAAATCATTCAAACAGCTAATACTGATTATTTAAAAATACCTAACTTACCCCCAATCAAACTCACTGAAAAACTAAGATTTCAAGGCAAAATCAATAACGCTACCATCACTCAAAAGGGCGATCATTTCTATGTTTCAATCTCTTGTGATATTGATGAGAGTGAATACAAGCGAACCCATAAACTCCAAGAAAGTCATAATGAGCTAGGGATTGATATAGGGATTAAATCCTTTGTGAGTTTGTCTAATGGCTTAAATATCTATGCCCTAAGCCCTTAGATAAGCTTACTAGAAAGCTTGTAAGAATTAGCAGACAACTGAGTAAAAAAATCCACCCAAAAACCAAAGGGGATAAAACCAAGAAATCTAATAATTACTTAAAGCATTCTAAAAAGCTTACCCACTTGCATGAAAAAATAGCTAACATCAGACTTGATTTTTTACACAAGCTCACAAGCTCTCTTATAAGACACTCAAAGTCGTTTTGTTTAGAGAGTTTGAAAGTCAAAAACATGTTTAAAAATCACAGGTTAGCTAAATCTTTAAGCGATGTTTCTATGTCCATGTTTAACACGCTATTAAAATATAAAGCTAAATACTCTAATAAAGAAATTTTAATAGCTGACACTTACTATCCAAGCTCTAAGACTTGTTCTAATTGTCAAAAAGTTAAACAAGATTTAAAGCTTAACGATAGGATTTATCAATGCCTAGAGTGTGGCTTTGAATTAGATAGAGATATAAACGCTGCTATCAATCTTTTAAAGCATTTAGTAGGTAGAGTTACTGCCGAATTTACGCCTATGGACTTGACGGCTCTGTTGAATGATTTGTCCAATAATCGTTTAGCAACTAGCAAGGTTGAACTAGGAATACAACAAAAATCCCAAATTGAGAGAATTTTATAGCTCTTTATAGGATTTTATAGGTTTGTAGTAACGGCTTTTGCTTGAAAAGAAATTTTATATAATAGAGATTAGAGAAACAGCGTTAAAAGACGCTTATCCTATCATGGGAGATAGCATCAAAATGATGCCTACCATATTATAGGAGACAGCATCAAAAAGATGCTACTAGAGCCGTGTATAACGCGCTCCTGTCAGAATAAAGGGCGGGGAAGTTTTTAGGCACAGGCCCGTTTTCACCCGGTTTAAAGCCTTTGTTAGTATGCACGCCATAATACGCAAGATCCACGCTACCGCTCAAGTATTCAGTGAATTTATAACCTAAAGAGATCATCGCTCTCGCTTCCCAAGAGACTACTGAATTGGAATATTGTGTGGCGAATTTCCATGTGAATTTTTTGGCAAAATGAGTGCCGCCACAAGAAAGGAGAATGGTAGCGGCGTCTCTTTTAAGGGCTGTGCCTGTAAAACCCGCATAGACGCTGTTACTCCCCATTATCACACCGCTTGGATTCCCCATATTGCCTATCCAACCATTAGCGTTTTGAAAGACTTTATAAAAAGCGATGGAAACATTGTAATTGTTTATATCAAAGCGTTGGCGGATAATGAGATTTTGCCCGTTTTGAGTGGCAGGCGTGTCGTATCTATAGACCGGACTCCCGTTGGATTTAACGATCATCCAAGGGTAGTAAATGGGAAAAAACCCTATGACAGCTGTATCAGAGCGAAAGCCTGTGCCGCTAAAATTGGGGTTAGAGTCCCAACCAATCTTAACGCCCGGAGCGTTAAAGATTTGAGGCGAAAGGTAATAAAAGCCTTCTATGAGGAAACGATGAGGTTTATAGGTGAGTTGCACCGCATGCGTGCCATAAAGCACCTTTCGCCCATGGCTATCATAACCTCCCTTATCGTTTTTAGTGAAGCCTCCGCTATAAGTGGTCCTAGCGGCAAACCAATCCATTAAAAACGAGCCGTAAGCGAACGCCCTCCCAAAAGAGCTAAACCAAGTCAAGCGCGCATGCTTGTATTGCCCAGAAACTTGAAAGCCTTGCGTTTGACCGCTTTTATAAGGCATGGTGGAGAGATAGCGTCCGGCTTTTATTTCAAAATAATTCTTATAAGCGTATTCTAAATACGCATCGCTAAAGACATAATTGCGGACATTTTTGTTGTATTTCATGTTCTGTGTCCCTAAATCATCGCTTTGTAAGATGTTTGTATAACCCCCCATGAACCCATCGTAATAACCAAAGAGATTGTAAGCCACAGAGCCGTCTTCAAACTTCTTCGTGCCGTCATAGAAAATAGATCCCACCATGCCCCCTATTTTGCCTTTTAGAACATGGTCTGAAACCTTTTTGGGTAACAGGCTAAAACCAAGCCCTAAATAGCCCGCAATCGTTGCGAATTGCTGCATAGGGTAGATGCCTCTTTCTTTATTGATTTTATGCTGGTTAAAACCGATCGTGCTGGATTGATCCACAAAGCCATTAAGCTTAGCTTCAAAACCTTGTAAAGAAGAGCTTAAAAATGCCCCAAAGAATAAAACCTGACTTGCCTTTTTCATGCATGCCTCCTAAAATGAGATTGATAAATGCAAATACTTTTAAAGATAAATCTATTCTTTGATTTTTATTATTCTTAGCTTTGAAATAATTATAATATGTAAAATAATGCATATGATGAGAAAGTCAAGCTTTTAAAAGCTAAAAACGATTAATTTGTGGAAAATTTACTCTCTTTAAATTCAAATGGCTAATATATGGTGCTAAAATCCGTTACGAGTAACGGATTATTTTGAATGGATCGCTTGAGAATGGGGTTAAGCTTTGTTTTATCGTTTTTTAGGTTTTATCTGGTTATAAAACAAAGTCTATTGGTTGTAATTCTTATACAATTCTATTAAGCGCTTAGTGGAGCTGTCAAAATAAGCGTTGCTTTTATGCCCTTCTAATTCTTGTAAAATCGGCACGGCTAATTCTTTCCCAAGCTCCACGCCCCATTGATCAAAGCTGTTAATATCCCAAATAACCCCTTGCACAAAGACTTTATGCTCATAAAGAGCCACTAATGCCCCAATATTGCTTGGTGAAATCTTTTCTAATAAAAGGATATTAGAAGGGCGGTTGCCAAAAAATACCCTGTGGTGGGCTAAATCTTTGGCTTCATCTTTGTCTAAGCCTTTAAAGAGCAATTCCCCAAGCGCTTCTTCATAACTCTTGCCTTTCATGAAAGCTTGCGCTTGCGCTAAAACATTGCTGAATAGAATCTCATGGTGGCCTTTAGCGTTAGGCTTTTTGTCTAAAGAAGCGATAAAATCAATGGGTATTAAATGCGTGCCTTGATGCAAGAGCTGGAAAAAGGCGTGCTGAGCGTTAATGCCCATATCGCCCCAAACAACAGGACAGGTGTCATAGGGGATGATTTCGCCTTTTTTGCTGATGCGTTTGCCATTACTTTCCATATCTAATTGCTGAATGAATTTAGGGAAATGCCTTAAATACTGATCGTAAGGAGCGATTAAATGGCTTTTGGATTTAAAAAAATTGATATACCACACGCCAATTAGCCCCATTAAAACGGGTAAATTGCTTTCAAAAGGGGCGTTTCTAAAATGCTCATCCATCAAATACGCTCCTTTCAAAAGAGCGTTGAAATTTTTCTTCCCTAAATAGATCATAATGGATAAGCCAATAGCCGACCACAAACTATAGCGCCCCCCTACAAAATCCCAAAATTCAAACATGTTATGCTCGTCAATGCCAAATTGTTGCACGGCTTCTTTATTAGTGGATACCGCTACAAAGTGCTTAGCGATATGCTTTTCATCGCCGCTTCTTTCTACAAACCATTTTCTAGCGGTTAGGGCGTTGGTTAAGGTTTCTTGAGTGGAAAAAGTCTTAGAAGCCACGATAAAAAGCGTGCTGGCTGGATTGAGTTTTTCTAAAACATCTAAAATCTGTGTGCCATCCACATTAGACACAAAATGCATTTTTAATCTCGGGTGGCCGTAGCGTTTTAGAGCGGTGCAAACCATTAAAGCGCCTAAATCTGACCCTCCAATACCGATATTGACAATATCAGTGATCACTTGATTGGTATAGCCCAATCTTTTACCGCTTCTCACACTATCGCTAAAGGCTCGCATGCGTTTTAAAACATTTCTCACGCTTTTTAACACTTCCATGTTGTCTAGTAAAATTTCAGTGTCATTCAAGCTTCTTAAAGCGGTGTGTAAAACGGCCCTTTTTTCGGTGGTGTTGATTTTTTCGCCCTTAAACATCGCCTCAATCTTTTCTTTTAAAGAGCAGTCATCCGCTAATTCAAAAAGAAGCTTTAAAGTGGTATCGTTCAAGCGGTTTTTGGAATAGTCCAAACTCAAGCTTTCCAATTGCACGAAATAACGGCTCGCTCGCTCTTTGTCTTTGGAAAACCAATCGCGCATATGCGCTTCTTTGATTTCTTCATAATGTTTGAGTAATTTTGGATAAGTTTTTAATTGGGTTAGCATCAATACCCCTTAAATAAAAAATATAACGCTCTATTATAAGCTAGTTTTAATTACAATTTTCAAATGTTAAGAAAAAACATTTTAGCTTACTATGGGGCGAATTTTCTCTTAATCATCGCTCAAAGCTTGCCCCATGCGATTTTAACCCCATTGTTGCTTTCTAAAGGGCTTAGTTTGAGTGAAATCTTGCTCGTGCAAACCTTTTTTAGCTTTTGCGTGCTGGTGGCTGAATACCCAAGCGGCGTTTTAGCGGATTTGATGAGCCGAAAAAATTTATTCCTGGTTTCTAACGCCTTTTTAATCGCTAGTTTTTCGTTTGTGCTGTTTTTTGATAGTTTTATTCTCATGCTTTTAGCGTGGGGGCTGTATGGTTTGTATAGCGCATGCTCTAGCGGCACGATTGAAGCTTCACTCATCACAGACATTAAAGAAAATAAAAAGGATTTGTCTAAATTTTTAGCCAAAAACAATCAAATCGCTTATTTGGGCATGATTATAGGGAGTTCTTTGGGATCGTTTTTGTATCTCAAAGTCCATGCGATGCTGTATATCGTGGGGATTTTTTTAATCATGCTCTGTGCACTAACGATCATCATTTATTTTAAAGAAAAAGAAGAAGATTTTAAAAGCCAAAAAAGTTTGAAACTCCTTAAAGAGCAAGTCAAAGGCAGTCTTAAAGAGCTTAAAGATAACCCCAAGCTTAAAATTTTGTTAGTGGGGCATTTGATTACGCCCGTCTTTTTTATGAGCCATTTTCAAATGTGGCAAGCGTATTTTTTAAAACAAGGCGTTAAAGAGCAATACCTTTTTATATTTTATATCGCTTTTCAAGTGATTTCCATCCTCATTCATTTTTTAAAAGCCAAAAATTACAGCCAAAAAATCGCCCTAAGTTCGCTTTTGGTGTTGCTGGGCGTTAGCCCCTTGTTGCTTAGC
The DNA here is from genome assembly GCF_030323545.1 of Helicobacter pylori. Classification (NCBI taxonomy): domain Bacteria; kingdom Pseudomonadati; phylum Campylobacterota; class Epsilonproteobacteria; order Campylobacterales; family Helicobacteraceae; genus Helicobacter; species Helicobacter pylori. Next base: position 403,673 of record NZ_CP122954.1, read on the forward strand.
AATATCCCTTATTGTTTCATAGGGGTGTATGCGCTCATGGTGGCGTTTTTTGCTTACATGAGTTATTGCTTGGGGTATCAATTCTCCAAATTCGTTTCTAAAAACAACATTTCATCGCTCTCATCGCTTTTATCAAGCTGTGTGCGCGTGGTTTCTGTGTTAGTTTTATCGCTCAGTAGTTTGGAACTGCGTTACTTCTCGCCCCTAACTATCATCACCATGCATTTTGCCCTAACGCTTATCATGCTCTTTTTCTTTTTGTATAAGGCTAAGCCGTTTGATGAGTGATGAATATTGAACATAAAATGTAAAAAATGCCAAAAAGTATTTTTTTAAATAAAAATATAAAAGAGCTTGACGCTAGTCAAGTGATAACTTATTAAAAAAGCGGTCTTGGGGGTTAGGGGGTTTATTAAGGGGGTTAAGGGGGTATTATCGCAAAATACCCCCTATCCCCTTAAGGAAATGAGTTTTGCTAAATAAAATATAAGACTACAACCTTTTAGCGATTTCTACAGCAACATCATAGCCATGGTTTAAAGCGGTAGCGATACTCGCCCCTGATTTGAATAAAATATCGCCCACGATGAATAAATTAGGGATATTGTTGCTCTCTAAATTTTCTTTCACTACAGGGATATTGGTGCTAGGATCCAACTCTAAAGAACAGCGTTTAAAAAATTCTAAAGGGGTAGAGCCACCGATCGCATACAGCAAGCGATCAAAACTCTCGCTCGTGTTATCGGTGAAATTAACCTTAATTTGAGTGCCATCTTCTTCTAGGCTTTCAATATCCACTTCAAGCTTGCTTTTAAGCGTGTTATTGTTTAGGACTTCTTGCAAGTTTTTAGCGTTGTCTTCATTGATGCGACTGAATTCTTTTTTGCGGTAATTGAGGGTGGTAGGGGTGGTTTTGCACAAAGCAATGGCGTATTCCACCGCTGAGTTGCCTCCGCCAATCACAAGGGTTTTTTCATTTTCCTTACAATCATTGATGCTAAAAACCACTTGTTTAGAGAGCGCAACAGGGATTTTGTAAGTAGTAGGGCGGTTTGGCTGGCCCATTTTCCCGATCGCAACCACCACAAATTTAGCATGATAGGTTGCATTAGAAGTGGTGGTGATTTTAAAGTATTCGCCTTCTTTTTTCACGCTCTCAATATCGGTTTTATAGCTTGGCGTGATGCGATGCTCTTTTAAAAGGTTAGTGAAATTCTCTAAAGTTTCTTCTTTAAAGCTGTCTTTAAAAGGGATATGCCCTTTAAGCTCTACGACTTGCTTTTTATAATCTTTATCAATCCTTTTACCGGCTTTATAAAACTTCTCTATCATGCCTGAATGGCTTTCGGTTTTTTCGCATAAAAGCACTTTTTTAACGCCGGCTATTTCGCATTCTACGGCCGTGGCAATGCCCCCAGGCCCTGCACCCACTATCAACACATCTAAAATTTCTTGGTTCATTTCTATCCTTATTATTTTCTTTTTAGTTCTCTTGGCGTTTTTCTTGTAAAATTGCTTCGTTCAAATCGCTTGTGCTGTCATACAACACGCTTTCAAGCATGCGTTTTTCATCGTCAAACTGACCGCTTTTAACCCCCCATAAAAACGCTATTAAGCCTATTAATCCCATAAGCACTGAGACAACTAACATGATGGTTAAAATTTCTGTATTCATCTCTATATCTTTTAGGTTATTAGGATAACGCTGTCATTATACTAAAAGATAGCGTTCAAATCACCAATAGGTTGAATAAGTTTGGATAACATGAAAATAAAAACGAATCAAAAGAGGGTTTTTATGCAAGAAGCGTTGTTGCGTTTTCAAGAGGGTTTTAAGGAGTGGGGTTATCTTATTTTATTTGTGTATTCTTTGGGGGGTGGGTATGTGGGGATTGTCATCGCTTCTATTTTGAGCGCGACCACGCACGCTTTGGATATAAAAATAACCATTCTTGTCGCTTTTTTAGGGAATATGGTAGGGAGTGGGGCTCTTGTAGTCTTTGCCCGCTATCAAAAAAGAGAATTTTTGCAATATTTCCAAAAGCACAGAAGAAAGCTTGCTTTAGCGAGTTTGTGGGTGAAACGCTACGCCTTGCTCATGATTTTTGTTAATAAATATTTGTATGGGATTAAAAGCGTTGTGCCTTTGGCGGTTGGTTTTAGCAAATACCCTTTAAAAAGATTTTTATGGCTTAATGTTTTATCCAGTTTTTTGTGGGCGCTGATCGTGGGGAGCGTTTCTTTTAAAGCGAGCGATTGGGTGAAAACGCTGTATGAAAGGCTTTCTCATTACACTTCGTTTTTTCTTATTGGTTTGGGTCTTGTGTTGCTTTTAATATGGTTTTTATTGAAACGATATTCGCGCAAAATGGGTTTTTAAGCAAGATTTTTAATTAAATGCGCTAAACTACGCCCACAAGCATTCGCAAAAAGTGGGTGCGTTAGTATCTTTAAACACAAGGATTGGAATATGGGAAAAATTGGTATCTTTTTTGGGACAGACAGCGGGAACGCTGAAGCTATCGCTGAAAAAATCAGCAAGGCTATTGGTAATGCCGAAGTGATTGATGTGGCTAAGGCTTCTAAAGAGCAATTTAATAGCTTTACAAAGGTTATTTTAGTCGCTCCAACAGCCGGTGCGGGCGATTTGCAAACAGATTGGGAAGACTTTTTAGGCACACTGGAATCGAGCGATTTTGCGAATAAAACCATTGGACTTGTAGGCTTGGGCGATCAAGACACTTACAGCGAAACTTTTGCAGAAGGCATTTTCCACATTTATGAAAAAGCTAAAGCCGGTAAAGTGGTAGGGCAAACTCCCACTGATGGTTATCATTTTGAAGCTTCTAAAGCGGTAGAAGGCGGTAAATTCGTGGGTCTTGTGATTGATGAAGACAATCAAGACGATCTCACTGATGAGAGGATTTCAAAATGGGTAGAACAAATTAAAGGTTCTTTCGCTTAATCTTTATAAGCCCTAAATTTAGGGCTTTTTTAAACTCCTTTTTATGTCTTTAATGCTAGAAATAGACAACCAAACCCCACTAGAGTCAGACTTTTTATTATTAGAAAAAATCGCAAATATTTTAGCCCCCACTCAAATTATTGAGCTTGTTTTAGTGAGCGATGAAACCATGCGAGAAATCAACAGGGATTTTAGAGGTTGCGATTACGCTACCGATGTTTTGAGCTTCCCTTTAGAAGCGATTCCTCACACCCCTTTAGGGAGCGTGGTGATTAACATGCCATTAGCTCAAGAAAACGCCCTGAAATTAGGGCATAGATTAGAAGAGGAGATCGCTCTTTTATTCATTCATGGGGTGTTGCACTTGTTAGGCTATGACCATGAAAAAGATAAGGGAGAACAACGCCAAAAAGAGAGCGAACTCATTAAAGCGTTTGACTTGCCTTTGAGTTTGATTGAACGGGCACAGGATTAGTTTTAGGTGGCTCTAACGCTGACAAATAAAGCTTTTAATTTCTTTTAAAATGGGGCTTTAATTATTTTGTCTTATATTTTAAATTTTATTTTATAGTAAAGGGGGGATGGGAGGTAAACATTTCCTCCTGCAACCCCCCAACTAAATCCCACTAATCCCCTAAGATCGCATTATAAAAAACTATCTCTTGACTAGCGTCAAACTCTTTCGTATTGGATTATAAAAAATGATTTTAGTATTTTTTCAAAGCCCTTCATAATAATACGACTGCGTGATGCCTTTAATGAAAGTTAAGGGATCGTTAATATTAGAACTCAAATGCTTTTTTAAAAGCGTTTTGATTTCCAAATCATTCACAGGACTCCTTTCTGTTGCGCTCAAATAAGCGGCTTTATCAATCCTATCCCAAAGCGCAATTTTTTTTAATTCCTTTTTAAGCAATAAATCAAGCCATATCCTAGTCGCTCTGCCATTACCCTCCAAAAAAGGGTGAGCGGTATTCATTTCCACATATTTTTCTATGATTTGATTGAAATGGCTTTGTGGCATGCTCTCAATTCTGGGTAAAATCAAATCCAAATACAAGCAGTTAGCGAATCTGAAATTTCCTTTAGCAATGTTTTTATCCCTGATTTTCCCAGCAAATTCATACAACCCTTCAAACAAAAACCGATGGATTTCTTGCAGGTCCTTGATTGTGCCTACTTCTATGGTGTCAATCAGACCGCTTTGGATCAAATGCTTGGCTTTTTCTAAACTCTGTCTGTCTAAATGCATTGCACTTATTTTTTAAGAGTGTAATTTTTAGGGTGCATTTTTTTCACGCTCTTTTGGCATGCTTTGATAAACGCTCCCCTAACCCCCTTTTTTTCTAAAACGCTCAAGCCTTCAATCGTTGCACCTTTAGGGGTGCAAATTTGCTCTATAATCATCTCGGGGCGTTCTTTTTCTAAAAGCCTGGCAAAGCCTTTAAAACTCATTTTCACCAATTCTAAAGAATCTCTAGCGTTCAAGCCCTCTCTAATACCCGCATCTTTCAAACTGCTCGCTACCAAGCTTAAAAACGCAAGCGCGCTCCCGTTTGTCGCCACGCTGGCATCCACCAACTCTTCATGACCCACTCGCACGCAATTCCCAAAACTCTCAATAACACTCAAAGCCTTTTGGCTTATTAAGGGCATGGGTGATTTTTCACACACCGCCGTAGAAGAAAGGGCGAATTTGCTTGCAATATTGGGCATGCATTTGAGGTAATGTAAAGAATTTATCGCATCGCTTAAAGCTTTAAAACCCACGCCAGCTAGTGCGCTCAAAACGCTTTTGGCTTGCCCTTGATAATTAAAATCCTTAAGGTTATAAGGCTTAAAAAGTAAAAACACGAATTTTTGGTGTATATCAATAGCATCTTTGTAAGGCACGATTTGAGCTTGAATGTTTTTTTCTTGTAAAAAGGGGGCGATTTTTTCAGGGTTTCGCCCGGTAATTTCTAAAATAAAACGCTTGGATAAAATTTCATGAGAGCCTTCTAAAATCGCTTGAGCCATATTCCCATAGCCGATGAATTGTAAGATTTCCATGACGCACCCTTTTTTAAAACCCCATGATGTAATTGATATAGAAAGTATAAAGCCTCCTGTAGCTCACATCAGCCCCGGCGCTACTCAAATACGCTTGATTGATGAGAGGCACTTTGATCCCAAATTCCACGCTCTTTTGGCTTATAGCCCCTTGATTGTGGAATTTCTTGGCAAAACGCTTAAACTCCGCAAAGTTGGTGCGCACCCCAAAATTCAGCGCCACTTGAAAATTCGTTGAATGAATGTCATTAGCGTTTCCCCAATTGTCAATGATTTGTTGCCTTAAGGAGCTAAGCCAAGTCGCACCGCCCAGTTGGACCCCAGCAAATAGCCCAAAATTCAACGCTTTAGTGTTGTAAGTCCTCCTAAACAAGTTCCATAAAAAATCCGTGCCTACCCCATAAGCAAAGATATTCGCTTTCACGCTTTGATTGGCTAAGCCTATTTCACTAAAGCCGTAATCAAAGAAAAAATAATGCCTAAGGCCTAATTTTCTCGCTTTACCAAAGAAGTATTTATAGCCCAAACCAACCCCTAAGCCGTTGCTCATGCCGTGTTGGGTGCTTTTAGCGGCCGCATACTGGCTTAAAACGGGTTGAGAGCCGTAGTTATTGGCTTGATTTTGCGCGTTTTGAACCTGATTTCTGGCGTTAATCATCGCATCAATGAGTTTTTGTTGCACCATAAAGAATGTTTTATCCCCTAAAAGCTGCCGTAAGGTTTGCGAGAATGACTGAATGGTGGTGGTGTTAGAAGTGATTTCTTGGAGCAAGGTTAAAATCGCATTAGGGCTAATATCGTTTTGCAAGGCTTGAAACCCTTGAGAAATAGCGCTTGTAATGGCTTGAAAAGCGCTTGTAAGACTAGTAGATACACTATTATCATTATTTTGGATAAACCCGGCGGTTTTAATGAATTCAGTGAGCAAATTAATTAAATTATTCGTATCGCTCACCCCATTTGTGGGGATTGCCCCTAAAAGGTTGATAAGCCCACCGGTGCAATTAGTGCCACTACTATCGCTACTGCACAAATTATTAAGACTGCTACTATTATTTTTTAGCGCTTCAAAGAATTGTTTTAAGCCGCTTTCAACACCTTTATTATTCCCAGAGCTGGCGATAATGTTGGCTATTTTTTGAGCGTCATTATAGACTTTTTGCAAGCTATTGTTTTCGTTAGTGGTGGCGGTGGTGGTGCTTTGTGTTTTGCTAGGGGTGTAGCAATTGCTCCCACTCGTTCCATTGCTCCCGCTATTGCATGTTTGATAGCCGTTATTACTGCCACTATTGCTACTACTATAAGTCCCCAACTTCCCATCGCTGGCGTCTGTGAGCATTTGGTAGGCTGTAGTGATTTGACTAGTTCCATTTCCACTGCTTCCCCCATTACTGCCTCCATTAACGCTCTTAAGATTTGTGATAATTTGATTGAGTAAACCACCGCTAGTGAGCGTGATTTGTTGGACATTGTAGGTGATGCTGCTCCCACCACTGCTCCCGCTTTGAGTTGTCGCTTGTGTTTGATACCCTAAAGCGCTTTGCAACCCGCTGTAATAAGCCTTAGAATCGGACCACTGCTGATAGCACCAATTTGTTGTGTTATTACCGCATGCGTTGTTGTTGGTTGTGTTTTGCTGTTGGCTTTGATTAATTAAAGCGCTCATGTCTGTAGGCACTTGCTGGTTAATCGTATTGATGAGTTGGTAAAAATTCGCCCTCAATTGGATGCGTAAATTTTGGTTATTGTTAGGTGTCATCTCTTGCGATTGATTCCCATTGGTGTTATAAATCGCATTCGCCCAAGCTTGGATATTACTTTCTTGGTTTTGAAAAGCGTTTTGAATGCTTTGTTGGAAATTGCTGACATTTTGCAACACGGTGTTTAAAGCTCCCATCACCGTGCTGTTAGGGGATTGGGTGGTTGCCCCACTATTTTGAGCTAAATTGGTCGTTTTAGCTTCTTCTTCATTATTCACCACCACCATTGCTTTTAGTTTGGGAGCGTTGCTTTTAGCTTGAGCGTTAGCGGTAGTCCCATTAGTAGAACTTAAAATATTTTGCAATTGGGCGTTCCCGCTGATACTCAAACCCCCTGAAGAGCTGGTATTGCATGAGCTTGTCCCAGATTGCGTCCCATTAGCGCATAAGATATTGGCGTTTTTTTGCAAATTGGCTTCTGAAGTTTTTAAAGAGTTATAAACGCTCCACACTTGAGAAACAAGGTTAAAAGAGTTCACGCCGATCTGCTCTTTGCCCCCTATGGTTTGGATTTTAGAGGTAGCGACTAAAGAATTGTCAAAACTATTTGTGTTATTCGTGGAGTTTGTGGAGCTTGTGGCTGAGCATGAAATCCCATTAGAAGTATCGCCAGAAAGACTCCCGGTAGTGCTTGCGCAATCATAGGCGCTGATATTTTGCCCTTGAGCGTTGGTAACCGTGCCGATTTGGTAATTGTTAGAAGTGTTTTTGAGTAAGTTTTTAGGCTCAGTAAAACTGATCCAAGAAATTTGTTTTAAAGCGTTATTGTATTGTTCTATCGTGCTTTCATAGGCTTGGAAATTCAAAGCGTTGTGCAAGTTGTTTAAATTATAGGTGGTGTTGTTGATTGCATTGTTGTCTAAAGTGTTGATAGCAACGCTTTGAAGCTTTTGAGCGATGGCTTGGACTTGCTGGTTGGCTTGGTTATTTGAAGTGGGGGTTGCGGCTAAAGGGGCTAAATTTTGGATGAATTGCTCTAAGCATTGGACTTGATTGGCGCAACCATTGGGGTTATTTTGAGTATTAGCGCTCAATTCCCCTTGTAAAGTGTTCATTAAAAGGGTGTTGTTGTATTGTTGTTGGTTATTGCTGTTTGAAGAAGTAGAGCCTAAAATGGAATTAGTGGGATAAAATACGATTTGTCCCGGTGGGTTTAACACCACATGCGTTGTGGTTGTCGTAGGGAAATACCCCACCCCAAGAGTGGTTAAAGCATTCTTTAAGGCGCTCACATAAGCGGTATTATTGCTAGAGGCATTCACCGCATCGGTTAGATTGGAGAGTAAGGATTGCGCGTAAGTGGTGCTAGTGGTTTTAGTGATGCTGTGTTCAATTTGTTGCAATAATTCTGCCATGGATTGCGCGGTGTTTTGGAGCTGGGCTTTGACTTCTTTGGCGTTGTTGCTGGGATTAAGGCTGTTGGTAGAGCTAATAATGTTAGAGCTTAGCGCGATGCCTTCATCAAACACACTCTGGGTGTTAGAGAGGAGTTTAGCTGTGATCTGTGAAGAATGGGCTTTTAAGGGATCAGAGCTTCCTTTAAGCCCTATGATTTGCTGGGAAATGCTAGAGATTTGACGGCTAGAATAAAAGTCTTTTCTTTTGCCAATTTGATTTAGGATATTAGAAATGCCCTCTAATTGGTTGCCCACGGTGTTACTCACGCCATAGCCTAAAGCGTCAATGACGCTTTGAGAGCTTAAAGTGATAAGACCGGTAGTAGGCCCTGCAATATTGATCGCGCTTTGGGTTACGCTGTTGATGATATTTTGATTTTCTAAAAGTTGTTTGTTATTGATAAATTGTTGCGTGCCACCGATTTGATAGCCTACAGACATATACCAGCCATTGTCTTCCGCTAAGAGGGAGCCAATTAAAAAGAGTGGTATAAATTTTTTAGCTTTTTTTATCATATTTTTCCCTTATTTTGTTTAATCAAAAGCCTATGTTGTAGCCCACATAAAAACTAAAGGCTCTTCTATACTTCGCCGTAACGCCTTCTGATTGGTAATAGGTGTGATAAAGCACCGGTATTTTAAGGCCAAATTCTATCCCTTGAGAAAAACGAGATCTTTTTTGATGAGCGATTTTGGAAAAATTAGTCCTTATGCCTAAATCAAAAAGGAATTGGAAAGAAGTGTCCTTAGGCTTAAGATGGTTGCCATCCACTTGATCTAAAAAATTCGTTTTCCAAGTTTGCCCTGCAAGTTGGATACCGGCAAAAAAACCTATATCTATCGCTTCAGTCCCCCTTTTTCGGGTAAAAACATTATAAAGAAAATCTGTGCCTGCACCATAGCTAGAGAGCGTGGCTTTCACTAAAGAAGGGTTTGAGCCAAATTGAGCGTAACCAAAATCATAAAAACCATAATACCTAAGCCCAAACATGCGCTTTTTACCGAAAAATTGCTTATAGCCCATTTTCACGCCAAAGCCGTTCATGTTATTAGAATTAGAGTTATGCTCCAAAAAATTCCTAGCAAAGCCCATTTGATAGAGTTGATTCACTTTAGTTTGCATCTCATTAATCACCCCGCCAATCACTGCTTTAGAGCGATAAAGCCCATAAGCCATTAAAGTTTTTGCTGTGGGGGAATAGGGGCTAGATAAGATCTTGTCTATTTGCGCGGTGGTGGGGGCGTTTGTGGCCTGCTCTAGTTGGTTTATGATGACTTTTTGCTCTTGTTGGGCTTGTTGTGGGGTTAAATGATTTTGTGGGGTTTGATTATTAGCGCCATTCAATTGCCCCCCATAGCTAGGCAAGAAATTCAAACCTTTGTTATTTAAATCCAAATAGGGAGCGACCCAATTGGTGATGAAATCCCCATACGCTACGGTGTTATTAAGCAAGCTTTCCCCATAGTTGATCGCATCTTGTATCTGGCTATAGCTTGAAGTGCCTGTCAGTTTAGCGGCTTTATTGGCGAAATTTTGCATGCCTGAAAAAATCATAGAAGCGGTGATGCCATTAGCGATGATGCTATCGGCTAAATAATAGACTGCCGAGCTAGGGTGGTAGGTGTATTGGCCATTGCCTGATCCAACCGTCGCTCCAGCGGGTAATGCTTTTAAGGGCGCTTGTGTGGTGTTGTCGTTTTTGGTGTAATAACCCGGGCCGCTAAAGCTTTGGTAGCCTTGTTGGGAATTGCTGCCATTAGGGGCTTTATTGTAAGTGAAGCCAAATTGCTTTTCATTGGCTAAGCCCCCTAAAATCCCTGCTTGCATTAAAGCCTGGAAGATGTTTTGGGCGTTTTGGGCTATGGATTTAGCTTCGTTAGTGGCGGTGCATTGGTTTTGAGTGCTGCAAATGGTTTGATTACTGCTTGTTGTGGCTAAGCCGTCTTGTAAAAGGTGTTGCAAGACTTCAGGGCTAAAATTCACGGAATTACCGCTATTAAAAGATTTATTCGTTAAGGTTTGGTTATACCAGAGCGTGGTTAAAGCGTTGGTAATATCATCGTTTAAAGCGTTCATGGCATTGGCTAGACCACTAGGTAAGGCAATAACAGTGCTTTGATTGCCAAATTTGACTTCAAAAAGTTTAGCGTTAGAAAGATTTTCAGGGTTACGGATTAAAGTCTCGCCGATGAGTTGGGTGAGCTTGTCTAAATTACTGACTAGAGATTGCATATCAAAGGTGGCATTGACATTGCCTCTTGGGGGGTTGTTGCCTGTATCGCCATTTTGGGCGTTTTGTTGATAACCCCCCGCATAGAGCAAACATCTTTTAGAAGGATCAGGGCAGAGCATTTGCATTAAAACTCTAGTTTGTTGGCCCATCGCTTCTAAATAATAGGCTAAAGGCACCGCCGCAGATTCTAGAGCGATAGCGTTTTGGCGGATGTAGGTGGATGCGTCTTGACTGGCGTTAAGCCCTGAGTTATCCACCCTTTGAATGGCCAAAGAAGTTTGATAACTCACCCCCATAAAAAACCCATCATCTTCTGCCGCTAAGGGATTGAGAAAAAATAAGGGGAGTAGGCTAGAATAGACAAGCCATTTTTTATTAAAAACAAAGTTTTGCAAGGGGTTATCCTTTTCTTTTTACAAGATTTGAGCTATCCTAAATTTTATCTTATTTACCGCTTAAGTTTAATGGTTAGTCGCTTAATTGTTGATTAAAATGGGCTATTTTAGGTGCTCAAAATCGTTTCAATAATGGTTTTTGCGCCGTCTTTAGCGATTTTTTGCTGCAATTGGTTGCTGATAGTGGTGAGGTTTTTATTGCCTTGGTCGTCTTTTTGGTTGAGCTTTCTAATGACTTCAAAGAGTTTTTTAGGCAATAATTCATTTTGAGGCACGACATAGCATAAGTTTTCTTTTTCAAATTCTAAGACATTGTAATACTGGTGGTTATTGCTCGCAAAAGGGTAGGGGATAAAAATCGTGGGTAAGCCATTAGCACACAATTCCCACACGCTGCTCGCTCCAGCTCTACTCACACACAAATCCGCCTTGCGCATGACTTCTATGATGTTATTGTGGAAAGCGAACAAATCTATCTTATCCAACAGCCCTAATTCCTGGTAAAAAAAGCGTATTCTTTCATGAGCGTCCGAGCCGCAAATATGCGTGATTTTAATCCCTTGTTTGGTGAGTTTAGGAGCGTTTAATAAGGCAAATTCATTGATCGCTTTTGCCCCTTGCGAACCGCCTAAAAATAAAATATGCTTGATTTCAGTGCGAGTCCTAGCAAAATCAAAAAAAGCGTTTTGCACGGGATAGGAGGTTAAAACATGATTTCCCTTATCCTTAAAGGCGTAGCTTGAAAACACCGCTTTAGCTTTAGGGGAAAGGTAGCGGTTAAGAGAGCCTTTGATCGCATTTTGCTCATGGATATAAAGGGGTATTTTATTGAGTAAGCTTGCAAAACTCGCCGGCCCTGCGCTAAACCCTCCCACGCTAATGGTGTGCGTGATCTGGTGTTTTTTTAAGATTTCTTTGGCCTTAAAAGCGGCTTTAGCTTGCAAGAATAAAGAGCCTATTTTTTTAAAAAAGCTTTTATTGACCACGCCTTGCGTGTTGAAAAAATAGCGTTCGCTAAACAGGGGGCTGTTTTCAAACCATTCCTTATCCTGCCCATAAGTTGAGCCTAAATAAATAGCCTCTATGCCTTGCTTTTCTAATTCTATGGCTAAGGCTTTAGCGATAGAGAGATGCCCCCCTGTGCCTCCCCCTGTAAGAGCGAATTTCATGATTAAAAACCTTTAAGCTCGTTCTTTTTCTTGAATCACAAAGCTTTTTAAAGGATCTCTAAAGCCAAAATCCGGATAATCCATCATAGAAAGCGCCACTTGAGCGCCAAAGCCATTTTTGGAATTAAACACTAAAGGGGCTAAGAAATTAACCATAGAATCTTCTAAATTTTTTTGTAACACGACCACGCAATACACCTCAACTTTGGAATGAGAATCCAATTCTAGCAGTAATTCTATGTATTTGGGTATCACAAAGCTGTATTCCCTCAAACAATAAGGATTCACTAAAACCATATCCAACGCCATGGGCGAGTTCGTTTGACTAACCAATCGGCTGAATAAGGAATCAATTTTTTCCAAACGCACTTCATTGATATGCTCAAATCCTAAAATAGGGGCTTTTAAAAAGTAATTCACTGGACTATCCTTTTTAATTTAAATGCTTTGTTGTATAATTTTAAAAAAATACGCAACAATTAAAAGCGTAAAAGCAAAAGGCGTTCCAAATCCAACCATTTTTGAAAGAACGCTCTATTTTAGGATAATAATAACAATGAAACAAGAACCCACTACCTACCAGCCAAAAGAAATAGAAAAAAAGATTTATGAAATTTGCTCTCATAGGGGGTATTTTGAAATTGATGGCAATGAAAAAATCCAAGAAAAAGGCAAACGATTTTGTTTGATGATGCCCCCTCCTAATGTGACTGGCATTTTACACATAGGGCATGCCCTAACTTTAAGCTTGCAAGATATTTTAGCGCGCTACAAACGCATGGATGGGTATAAGACTTTGTATCAGCCAGGGTTGGATCACGCCGGCATTGCAACACAAAATGTCGTAGAAAAGCAGCTTTTAAGTCAAGGGATTAAAAAAGAAGATTTAGGGCGTGAAGAGTTCGTTCAAAAAGTGTGGGAATGGAAAGAAAAGAGCGGGGGAGCGATTTTAGAGCAAATGAAGCGTTTAGGCGTGAGCGCGGCCTTTTCTAGGACTCGTTTCACGATGGATAAGGGTTTGCAAAGAGCGGTTAAATTGGCGTTTTTGAAATGGTATGAACAAGGTCTCATCGTTCAAGATAACTACATGGTGAATTGGTGCACTAAAGATGGGGCATTGAGCGATATTGAAGTGGAGTATGAAGAGCGTAAGGGGGCGTTGTATTATATTAGATATTATTTAGAAAATCAAAAAGATTATTTAGTGGTGGCTACCACACGCCCTGAAACTTTGTTTGGCGATAGCGCGCTCATGGTCAATCCTAACGATGAGAGATACAAGCATTTAGTGGGGCAAAAAGTGATCTTGCCTTTAATCAATCGCACAATCCCTATTATCGCTGATACGCATGTGGAAATGGAGTTTGGCACAGGGTGTGTGAAGGTTACCCCTAGGCATGATTTTAACGATTATGAAGTGGGCAAACGCCACCATTTGGAGGCGGTTAAAATCTTTGATGAAAAAGGGATTTTAAATGCGTATTGCGGGGAATTTGAGAACCTGGAGCGATTAGAAGCCAGAGATAAGGTCGTAGAAAAATTAAAAGAAAACGCCTTATTGGAAAAGATAGAAGAGCATGCGCATCAAGTGGGGCATTGCTATCGTTGTCATAATGTGGTAGAGCCTTATGTGTCTAAGCAATGGTTTGTCAAGCCTGAAATCGCTCAAAGTTCTATTGAAAAAATCCAACAAGGTTTGGCGCGATTTTACCCCTCTAATTGGATCAATAATTATAACGCTTGGATGAGGGAATTACGCCCTTGGTGTATCAGCAGGCAATTGTTTTGGGGGCATCAAATACCGGTGTTTACTTGCGAGAATAACCACCAGTTCGTAAGCCTTGATACCCCTTTAAACTGCCCTACTTGCAAGAGTGAAACATTAGAGCAAGATAAAGATGTGCTAGACACATGGTTTAGTTCAGGGTTATGGGCGTTTTCCACTCTAGGGTGGGGGCAAGAAAAAAGCGGTTTGTTTAACGAAAACGATTTGAAAGATTTCTACCCTAACACAACGCTCATTACCGGGTTTGACATCCTCTTTTTTTGGGTGGCCAGAATGCTTTTTTGCAGCGAATCGCTTTTAGGCGAATTGCCCTTTAAAGATATTTACTTGCACGCCCTAGTCAGGGATGAAAAAGGTGAAAAAATGAGCAAATCTAAGGGTAATGTAATCGATCCTTTAGAGATGATAGAAAAATACGGCACGGATAGCTTGCGTTTCACTTTGGCCAATTTGTGCGCTACGGGCAGGGACATTAAGCTTTCTACTGCGCATTTAGAAAATAACAAGAATTTTGCCAACAAGATTTTTAATGCGGTGAGTTATTTGAAACTCAAACAAGAAGCTTTCAAAGACAGGGAGCATTTGAGTGAATACCAAACGCCTTTAGGGCGTTATGCCAAATCGCGCTTAAATCTTGTGACTAAAGAGGTGCGTAACGCTTTGGATAACTACCGCTTTAATGATGCGACGACTTTGTTATACCGCTTTTTGTGGGGGGAATTTTGCGATTGGTTCATTGAATTTTCTAAAGTGGAAAATGAAGCGATAGACGAATTAGGGAGCGTGTTAAAAGAGGCTTTAAAACTCTTGCACCCTTTCATGCCCTTTATCAGCGAGTCTTTATACCACAAGCTCAGTAACACGGAACTAGAAAACGCTCATTCTATCATGATCATGCCTTACCCTAAAGATTTAGCGCAAGATGAACCATTAGAGCATGAATTTGAAGTGATCAAAGATTGCATCGTGTCTTTAAGGCGTTTAAAAATCATGCTAGAAACCCCACCGATTGTTTTAAAAGAAGCGAGCGTGGGATTAAGGGAAACTATAGAAAACACAGAGCGTTTGCAAACTTACGCCCAAAAATTAGCGAAATTAGAAAAAGTCAGCGTGATAACTTATAAGCCTTTAAAAAGCGTGAGCGATGTGGGGGAATTTTGCCAAACTTATGCAAATTTAGAAAATCTTGATTTAAGCCCGCTCATTGCTCGTTTAAAAAAGCAGTTAGAAAAATTGGAAAAAGAAAAACTAAAACTCAATTTGCACAATGAAAATTTTGTCAAAAACGCACCCAAAAGCGTGCTAGAAAAAGCCAAAGAGAGTTTAAAAACGCTTTTAGAAAAAGAAAGTAAAATTAAGCAAGAATTGGATTTGTTAGAACAACCATAATAAAAGGATAGAAAATGTTTCAAGCATTAAGCGATGGGTTTAAAAACGCGCTCAATAAAATCCGCTTTCAAGATGATGAAAAGGCGCTAGACAGAGCGTTAGATGAATTGAAAAAAACGCTTTTGAAAAATGATGTGCATCATAAAGTCGCTAGAGAATTGCTTAAAAAAGTGGAAAGTCAAACGAAACTTAATGGCATTGGTAAGCAGCAATTTTTAGACGCTTTAGAAAAGAGTTTGTTAGAAATCTTAAGCGCTAAAGGGAGCAGTGGTTTTACTTTCGCTCAAACGCCCCCCACCGTGGTTTTAATGGCAGGTTTGCAAGGAAGCGGTAAGACAACCACGACCGCTAAACTCGCTCATTATTTAAAAACCAAAAATAAAAAAGTGCTTTTATGCGCATGCGATTTGCAACGCCTAGCGGCAGTGGAGCAATTAAAGGTTTTGGGCGAACAGGTGGGCGTGGAAGTTTTTTATGAAGAAAATAAAAGCGTGAAAGAAATCGCTAGCAACGCTTTAAAAAGGGCTAAAGAAGCGCAATTTGATGTTTTGCTCGTGGATAGCGCAGGGCGTTTAGCCATTGATAAAGAGCTTATGCAAGAATTAAAGGAAGTTAAAGAAGTCTTAAACCCCCATGAAGTGCTGTATGTCGCAGACGCCTTGAGCGGGCAAGATGGGGTCAAAAGCGCGAACACATTCAATGAAGAAATAGGCGTGAGTGGGGTGGTGTTAAGCAAATTTGACAGCGATTCTAAAGGGGGTATCGCCTTAGGCATCACTTACCAATTAGGCTTACCCTTGCGTTTTATTGGGAGCGGGGAAAAAATCCCTGATTTAGATGTGTTTGTGCCTGAAAGGATTGTGGGGCGTTTGATGGGGGCTGGAGATATTGTCTCGCTCGCTGAAAAAACCGCTAGCGTTTTAAACCCTAATGAGGCCAAAGATTTGAGCAAAAAACTCAAAAAAGGGCAATTCACTTTCAACGATTTTTTAAACCAGATTGAAAAGGTGAAAAAATTAGGCTCTATGAGTTCTCTAATCTCTATGATTCCAGGTTTAGGGAATATGGCAAACGCGCTAAAAGACACGGATTTAGAAAGCTCTTTAGAAGTGAAAAAAATCAAGGCTATGGTCAATTCCATGACCAAAAAAGAGCAAGAAAACCCCGAGATTTTAAACGGCAGCCGAAGAAAAAGGATCGCTTTAGGGAGCGGCTTAGAAGTGTCTGAAATCAACCGCATCATCAAACGCTTTGATCAAGCGAGCAAAATGGCGAAACGCTTAACAAATAAAAAGGGCATTAGCGATTTGATGAATCTAATGAGTCAGGCTAAAAATCAAACACCCCCTAAAATGCACTGATTTTTAAGCATGTTTTAGGTGCTTTTGTTGTATAATCCCAAATTTAATATGAATATTTTAGGAGATTTTTGTAATGACAGTCATTAGACTCACGCGCATTGGGAGAAAGAAAAAGCCTTTTTACAGAGTGGTGGTAACCGATTCTAGGAAAAGAAGGGATGGAGGTTGGATTGAATCCATTGGGTATTACAACCCTTTAAGCGAGCCTAAAGATATTAAGATTGATAAGGAGCGCTTGAATTACTGGAAAGGCGTGGGGGCTAAAATGAGCGAGAGGGTGGAAAAACTTTTTCAAAAAATCTAAGGTTTTGTGAGGCTAAATGCACGAATTAGATCCTTTGAACACGCCTTTTTCTCAAGCTGAGTGTAAGGACTATTCGTATTGCGTGGCAACTTTTTTAGAAAAATATTTAAAAAAGGTTGTTTCTTTTCCTCAAGCTTTGAGCGTAGAGTACACGCTTTTAGAAGATAAAGTCAAACAAATCACTATTTATACCCACTCATCAGACATGGGGCATGTGATTGGTAAAGAGGGCAAAATGGTGAGTGCGATTAAGGCGTTTGTTTCTGGTGTGAAAGCCAAAGACGGGTTTTCTTATAAGATTGTTGTTTTTGCCAGTAAAAATAGCGATCAAACGCCTTGAATGGTTTCTATGCTTTTAGTGGGCAGAATTGGTAAAAGCGTGGGGCTTAATGGGGGGTTAAAGCTTCATTTAGAGAGCGATTTTCCGGAGTGCTTAAAAAAAGGCGTTAAGGTGAGCGTTGCTCCCTTGAACGCTTTCTCTCGCGCTTCTTCTTTTAAAGAATATATCATCCATTCTTATGAACATGCCAAAAACCTGTTGTTTTTAGAAACTATCCACACGCCCGAAAAGGCTAAAGAGCTGACTAATTTAGGGCTTTTTATGAGCGAAGTAGAGAGTAAAAAACTCTGTGTTTTAAAAGAGGGCGAGTTTTTTTATTGCGATTTAGTAGGGCTTAGCGTGGTGGAAGAAAACGAGATTTTAGGAAAAGTCATAGAAATCCAAAGGATTTCTCAAATAGATTATTTTCTAGTTGAAACCACGAGAAGTTTGGTTGAAAAAGGTTTGGCTAAGATTTTTTTAATCCCTTATAGGGATTTTTATATCAAAGAAATCCTTTTGCAAGACAAAAAAATAACCACCCATAACGCTAAAACGCTTTTAGAGAATAGTTGAGTGAAATTCAGCGTTTTAACCCTTTTCCCACAACTTGTATGGCCTTATTTTGAAGATTCTATTTTAAAAAGAGCGTTAGAAAAAAATCTTTTTGAATTGGAAGTGTTAAATCTTAGAGGTTTTAGCACCAATAAATATCAAAAAGCGGATCACACGCTCATTGGTGGGGGTGCAGGGCAAATTTTAGACCCTGAGATGATAGAAAACGCGCTCCATTCTGTTAAAAACCCTAAACACACGATTTTTTTAAGCGCGGTGGGCAAGCCTTTCAAGCAAACAGACGCGATGCGTTTGGCTCAAAAAAAGCATGTCGTTTTGGTGTGCGGGCGTTATGAGGGCTTTGATGAACGCTCTATTG
Organism: Helicobacter pylori; assembly: GCF_030323545.1. Classification (NCBI taxonomy): domain Bacteria; kingdom Pseudomonadati; phylum Campylobacterota; class Epsilonproteobacteria; order Campylobacterales; family Helicobacteraceae; genus Helicobacter; species Helicobacter pylori. The sequence goes on from NZ_CP122954.1 coordinate 421,738, forward strand.
AACTTGACGCTGATGAGGTTTTTTGTATAGGCGATTTTATTTTAACGGGGGGCGAGCTTGGGGCGTTGTGCTTGATAGATAGTATCGCTCGCCACATTCAAGGGGTTTTGGGTAACGCTCAATCTTTAGAAAACGAGAGCTTTGAAAACCACTATTTGGAAGCCCCTAATTTCGCTAACGCTGTTTTTAAATCCAAAGAAATCAATAAAATCCCTGCCCCTTTAGAATATTCTAAAGGAAATCATGCTAAAATCAAGCAACTAGAACTTGATTTGTCAAAATTAAGGACAAAATTTTACCGCCTTGATTTATTCAAACAGCACAAATCATGAAATTGACATTAAGGAAAACACATGAAAAACCGCTACATTCAGCAGTTTGAAGACGCTCAATTAAAAGACAAGACCATGCCAACATTTAAGGCCGGCGATACTTTGAGATTGGGTATTACCATTAAAGAAGGCGAAAAAACACGAACTCAGTATTTTGAAGGCGTGTGCATTGCGATTAGAGGCAATGGCGTGGATAAGACTTTTTGCGTGCGTAAAATAGGGGCTAACAATATCGGCGTGGAGAAAATTTTCCCTTTTTATAGCGAAAGTTTGGCGAGCGTTGAGGTGTTGCGTGTGGGTAGGGTGCGCCGCGCGAAGCTCTACTACTTGCGCGATAGGAGAGGTAAGGCAGCAAGGATTAAAGAAGTCCGCCATTAACTTCAAGGCTTTTTATCAGTCATGCTTCAATCAATGCTGATTGGTAGAACGCTCTTTAGGGGTTGAAATCCGTTTTTTAACGCTTTTTAAAAATAGGGTAAGACTTTTTCAATGGATTGGATTGGCTTGAAAAAGAGTTTTTTAATCCCTTTTTAGTTTTACCACCAACTTTTTTAAAACTCTAAACTCTTTTTAGCGTTGGCGTTCGTCTTTTTTCAAGGCAAAGCTTTAATCGCTTCTTTTCTAGCTTGCTGTTTGTTAAACTGAATTTTTGGCTCTGTTTTTTAATGGGGCGTTGGTTGTCAAATTTTAAAAAAGGTTAAAAAGCGTTTTTTACCATCAAAATACAAAAAGCTTGACGCAAGTTAAACGATAACTCCTTGAAAAAGCGATCAGGTTAAGGGGGATTTAAAGGGTTTGAAAGAACATTAAAGCGCGAAATATCCCCTCATATTCTCAAGAAAGTTTTACTATAAAGTTTTTAAAAAATGAAAGAAATTAATTAAGGCTTTGAGTGTCTGTTTGATGAGAACAGAACCTTTATTTTATTTTAAAAAACAAGGCATGTTTAAATCCCCATGCTATACTCAACCCTTATGGCAAAATTCATATTTTGGGAGAAAGCATGGAAAAAACTGAAACCACGATTTTTGTGGATTGGGAAAATCTTCTCGCCGATTTGAAAGCAATCCAAGAAACGGATGAGCGTTTAAAAGAGCCTAATTTTAATTTCAACAATCCCGATCAACTCTTAGCGTTAATCCGTTCGTTTTTGGATCCTGAAGAGAAATTGAAGCGGATCTATTTTTATGTATCTGAGCCTTTCACAGAAGTTGAACCTAGAATCAAGGGCAATAAAAACGAAGAACTTGAGGAGTATAAAGAGAAGAATCCTAAAGATTATGAGGAAAGAGTGAATAAATCAGGGATTATCCAATCTTTCAACCATGCGATCGCCCAACAAAATCAAGTGAAATTACGAGTCGGGCGGGTAAAGTTCAAATTCGTATATAAGTTCGAAGACAAAGAAGTCTATAATGGTCTAGAAGCCAAGATTTTCATACCTTACTTAAAGTTGCGTCAAAAACAAGTTGATGCGCTGTTGGCGCACGATATTACCAAGCTGTATTGCACCAAACAAGGAGGGTGTATTTTGCTGTTCAGCAGGGATACCGATTTTGTGCCTGTGTTAGAAGCCGCTTGGGAGAAAGGCTTTGAAGTTTTCATCGCCAACATTCAAGAAAGCCCCAATTCTGTCCCTTCAGACTTGAAGAAGTCTTGCAATGTGAGAGAACGCAGTGTCGCTGAAATTGTAGATAACTTGCCAAAAAATCAGTACACCCCCAAGAAAAAGAACTTTTCCCCCAACGAGCCTTTTAACAACCCATTTAAAGACCAACTCTTTAAGAAGAACTAACGCATTTCCCCCACTAAGGGGACAAAAAGCACCCAATTTAAAAGGGTTAGCTTAAGCGGATTTTTCTAATCCATGATTTCATTTTTTGCTCTCTATTATGGAGTGATTTTTGAAAACAGAGATAAATTAGCGCTTATAATAGTGGTTTTATGGGGAATGTGCGCGTGTTTTTGGCGGCATTTATATTTCTCAAAACCCGATCGTTTTAAAATTTTAACTTACTTTGTCAAAAATTTTTATAATTTAAGCAAACCTTAAGCTTTCTATGACTATACTTTCATTTCCTTGTTTCAGCAAGGGCTTTTAAAAAGCCGCTTGATAACTTGCAAGGATAGCTGATTAAAGCAAACGATCTTTGAAAACTAAGCAAATTGATAGAAGTTCTTTTTAAAGGGATATTCTAAATGGTTTAAGGATGACTTTATTATAAAGAGTGAGGGTTTCAATCGCTTTCATTCTTTTATGAGAAATTCTTATCCAACGAGTGCTATTCAATAATCATTGATTGTATGATGATGATTGATGGTTAATTGGCATGAGAGTATTTACTAGGTTAGCGTTTGGCTAAACCTTTTAAAAAGTTTCTTTCTGTTTTGTTGTTGTAATACTTAAGAACACAACCCGTTTTATTCAATAAAGTATAAAACGAGTTCTTGTGATACGCTAAAGCTGTTGTTAGAAATAACAACAGCTTATCAAAAAACAAAAGAGCTTTAGGACAAACACTTTTATGGAGAGTTTGATCCTGGCTCAGAGTGAACGCTGGCGGCGTGCCTAATACATGCAAGTCGAACGATGAAGCTTCTAGCTTGCTAGAGTGCTGATTAGTGGCGCACGGGTGAGTAACGCATAGGTTATGTGCCTCTTAGTTTGGGATAGCCATTGGAAACGATGATTAATACCAGATACTCCCTACGGGGGAAAGATTTATCGCTAAGAGATCAGCCTATGTCCTATCAGCTTGTTGGTAAGGTAATGGCTTACCAAGGCTATGACGGGTATCCGGCCTGAGAGGGTGAACGGACACACTGGAACTGAGACACGGTCCAGACTCCTACGGGAGGCAGCAGTAGGGAATATTGCTCAATGGGGGAAACCCTGAAGCAGCAACGCCGCGTGGAGGATGAAGGTTTTAGGATTGTAAACTCCTTTTGTTAGAGAAGATAATGACGGTATCTAACGAATAAGCACCGGCTAACTCCGTGCCAGCAGCCGCGGTAATACGGAGGGTGCAAGCGTTACTCGGAATCACTGGGCGTAAAGAGCGCATAGGCGGGATAGTCAGTCAGGTGTGAAATCCTATGGCTTAACCATAGAACTGCATTTGAAACTACTATTCTAGAGTGTGGGAGAGGTAGGTGGAATTCTTGGTGTAGGGGTAAAATCCGTAGAGATCAAGAGGAATACTCATTGCGAAGGCGACCTGCTGGAACATTACTGACGCTGATTGCGCGAAAGCGTGGGGAGCAAACAGGATTAGATACCCTGGTAGTCCACGCCCTAAACGATGGATGCTAGTTGTTGGAGGGCTTAGTCTTTCCAGTAATGCAGCTAACGCATTAAGCATCCCGCCTGGGGAGTACGGTCGCAAGATTAAAACTCAAAGGAATAGACGGGGACCCGCACAAGCGGTGGAGCATGTGGTTTAATTCGAAGATACACGAAGAACCTTACCTAGGCTTGACATTGAGAGAATCCACTAGAAATAGTGGAGTGTCTAGCTTGCTAGACCTTGAAAACAGGTGCTGCACGGCTGTCGTCAGCTCGTGTCGTGAGATGTTGGGTTAAGTCCCGCAACGAGCGCAACCCCCTTTCTTAGTTGCTAACAGGTTATGCTGAGAACTCTAAGGATACTGCCTCCGTAAGGAGGAGGAAGGTGGGGACGACGTCAAGTCATCATGGCCCTTACGCCTAGGGCTACACACGTGCTACAATGGGGTGCACAAAGAGAAGCAATACTGCGAAGTGGAGCCAATCTTCAAAACACCTCTCAGTTCGGATTGTAGGCTGCAACTCGCCTGCATGAAGCTGGAATCGCTAGTAATCGCAAATCAGCCATGTTGCGGTGAATACGTTCCCGGGTCTTGTACTCACCGCCCGTCACACCATGGGAGTTGTGTTTGCCTTAAGTCAGGATGCTAAATTGGCTACTGCCCACGGCACACACAGCGACTGGGGTGAAGTCGTAACAAGGTAACCGTAGGTGAACCTGCGGTTGGATCACCTCCTTTCTAGAGAAAAGCTTTTAATATTCGCTTATTAAAAGCCAAGAGTATTACCTGACAAAAGAACTTCTTGTTGCTTAGTTTTGAAGGATTGGACCTATTCTTTCTTTTTTCATTCTTTATTTTATTTAATTCTTGATTTTTATTTAGTTCTTTCTTTTTGGTTGATTTTGGCTTGATTGATTTTAACCGCTTGATTTTGGTTTTTTAAATCTTGTTTTTTCATTCTTGTGTTTTGATTGCTTATTGTTTGTTAATGTTTAATGTTTCTTATTGCTTGTTTTAAATTTTTTACTAGTTGTGTTAGCTTTAGCGTTGGGCTTTCTTGATTCTTGTGTTTTTGTTTGTTTTATTTTTCTTAAATCTTATTTTTATCTTATACTTGTATTCCTTGCTTGTTTTGCTTCTTATTCCTTGTTTTTTCTTTTGTTTTAAGTTTTGGTTTTAGAGTTTTAAACGCTCAAGGATTTGGGTTTTCATTTCTTTCGGATCTAATTGAACCAGTTGTTGGCGTTCAAAATTGCGTGCCTGAAAATCAATGCAATAACTCAAAAATAATAGAATCGTTTTCATAGGGGGCAACTAGGTGCATGCTCATAATAATGGAATTGAGCGCAAGAAAGCGCAATAAAGGCGCTGTAGGGTTTTAATAAGGGATTTCTATTGTGTGGATTGAGTTTGATAACACCTCCAAAAGCAATTGGTTTTATATTTTTGTTTTCATCAGATGGGTTTTGCAAAATAACTTATTCTAAAAAATGATTGATGAGCGGTGCTCTATGCGCTGATGCGGGTCTAGGGATAGACGCCTTTTGTAATGCTGATGCAAGACTTCTTCCCATTGTATTGTTCTCTAAAACTTGCACCTTTGGGACAACTTGCAACTGATCAATCATTATCTCAATTGCTTCATTTATAATGTGGTTTTTATGCGAAGGGTATTTTTTGCCTTTTTTATTTTTTGTTGTTTGTGGGAATGCTAAGAAAAAGTCCTTGTTTTCATATTAAATCCCTATTTTACTGAACTTATTGGATAAAACCTGCTTAAGTTAAATTGATCTCATTCTATTATAAAATATAAAAAATTAAATCTTAAAGGAAAATCATGCAAGAAAATCAAACCCGTCCTTTTATATGCCCCAAGTGTCAAGAGCCAATTAATGTGAATGAAGCGCTATACAAACAGATTGAGCTAGAAAATCAAAATAAGTTTTTAGCCCAACAGAAAGAGTTTGAAAAAGAAGTGAATGAAAAAAGAGCGCAGTATCAGAGCCATTTCAAAATGTTAGAGCAAAAAGAAGAGGTCCTAAAAGAGCGAGAGAAAGAGCAAAAGGCCAAATTTGATGAGGCGGTCAAACAAGCGAGCGCTTTAGCTTTGCAAGATGAAAAGGCTAAGATCATTGAAGAAGCCAGAAAAAACGCTTTTTTAGAGCAGCAAAAAGGCTTGGAATTATTGCAAAAAGAATTAGAGGAGAAGTCCAAACAAGTTCAGGAATTGCACCAGAAAGAAGCGGAAATTGAAAGGCTAAAAAGAGAAAATAACGAAGCAGAGAGCCGATTAAAAGCTGAAAATGAAAAAAAATTGAATGAAAAATTGGATTTGGAGAGGGAAAAAATAGAAAAAGCTTTGCATGAAAAAAACGAATTGAAATTCAAGCAGCAAGAAGAGCAATTAGAAATGTTAAGAAACGAGTTGAAAAACGCTCAAAGAAAGGCTGAATTAAGCTCGCAGCAATTCCAAGGCGAGGTGCAAGAATTAGCGATTGAAGAGTTTTTGAGGCAAAAATTCCCCCTAGATAGCATTGAAGAAATCAAAAAAGGGCAAAGAGGGGGCGATTGCATTCAAGTGGTGCATACTAGGGAATTTCAAAATTGCGGGAAAATTTATTATGAGAGCAAACGCACCAAAGAATTCCAAAAGGCTTGGGTGGAAAAGCTTAAAAGCGACATGCGAGAGATTGGGGCTGATGTGGGGGTCATTGTGAGTGAAGCGCTGCCTAAAGAGATGGAGAGGATGGGGTTATTTGAAGGGGTGTGGGTGTGTTCGTTTGAAGAGTTTAAGGGGTTGAGCGCGGTGTTAAGAGAGGGGGTTATTCAAGTGGGTTTGGCTAAAAAAAGTCAGGAAAATAAGGGCGATAAAGTGAATCTGCTCTATCATTATTTGACAAGCTCTGAATTTTCTATGCAAGTGAATGCGATTATAGAGGGGTTTGAGCAATTGAGAGCGGATTTAGAAAGCGAAAAACGCGCGATGGCTAGGATCTGGAAAAGCAGGGAAAAACAAATTGACAAAGTGTTTGAGGGCACGATTAACATGTATGGCTCTATCAAGGGTATTGCGGGTAATGCGATAGGGCAAGTGAAAGCGTTGGAGCTTGGGTATGATGGGGAAGATTTAGAAGATTAGTTTTTATGGTGCACCTTGAGATAATATTATATTAGGAGAAAATGTGGGCAATAAAGATCAGAATAAAGGCTACAAACAGCAACTAAAATACTATAATAATCCATAAAACACTATAATTTTTGTATAGGTTATTAAGTTTTGTGTTATACTGCTCGCATGAATAAAAGAATGCTATCCATCGGTCAAGCGAGTAAGCTTTTAGTGTAACTATCCAAACCTTACGCAATTGGGATAAAAAAGATTTGTTAAAACCTGATGAACTCACTAAAGGCGGTGAAAGGCGTTATAAGTTAGAAAGTTTAAGGCGTATCAATAGAAGCGTAGTCTTTAATCAAGATGAATTAAAAACAATAGCTTATGCTAGAGTAAGCTCGCATGACCAACAAGATGATTTAATCAGACAAGTTCAAGTCTTAGAGCTTTATTGCGCTAAATGCGGCTTTAACTATGAAGTGATACAAGATTTAGGGAGTGGCATGAACTACTATAAAAAAGGCTTAACCAAGCTTTTAAATTTAATCTTAGACAATCAAGTCAAACGCCTTGTATTAACGCATAAAGACAGATTATTACGCTTTGGAGCCGAATTGGTATTCAGTATTTGTGAAGCTAAAGAAGTAGAAGTGATTATCATCAATAAGGGCGATGAGAATGTGAGGTTTGAAGAAGAATTAGCCAAAGATGTTTTAGAAATTATAACCGTCTTTAGCGCTAGATTGTATGGCTCTAGGTCTAAAAAAAAACAAGAAGCTCTTAAATGAAATGCAAGAAGTAATCACTAACAATGTCAGCTATCTCAATCACGCATAAAATAGCTTTAAAGCCTAACAACAAGCATATTACTTATTTTAAAAAAGCTTTTGGGTGCGCTAGGTTAGCTTATAATTGGGGATTAGCTAAGTGGAAAGAAAACTATCAACTAGGCATTAAAACTAACCATCTACAGCTTAAAAAAGAATTTAACGCTCTTAAAAAATCGCAATTTAATTTCGTTTATGAAGTAACTAAATACGCCACCCAACAGCCTTTTATCCACTTAAATCTAGCCTTTAATAAGTTTTTTAAGGATTTAAAAAAAGGTTTAGTGAGTTACCCTAAATTTAAAAAGAAAAGAGAGTTTCAAGGTTCTTTTTATATAGGGGGCGACCAAATTAAAATCATTCAAACAGCTAATACTGATTATTTAAAAATACCTAACTTACCCCCAATCAAACTCACTGAAAAACTAAGATTTCAAGGCAAAATCAATAACGCTACCATCACTCAAAAGGGCGATCATTTCTATGTTTCAATCTCTTGTGATATTGATGAGAGTGAATACAAGCGAACCCATAAACTCCAAGAAAGTCATAATGAGCTAGGGATTGATATAGGGATTAAATCCTTTGTGAGTTTGTCTAATGGCTTAAATATCTATGCCCTAAGCCCTTAGATAAGCTTACTAGAAAGCTTGTAAGAATTAGCAGACAACTGAGTAAAAAAATCCACCCAAAAACCAAAGGGGATAAAACCAAGAAATCTAATAATTACTTAAAGCATTCTAAAAAGCTTACCCACTTGCATGAAAAAATAGCTAACATCAGACTTGATTTTTTACACAAGCTCACAAGCTCTCTTATAAGACACTCAAAGTCGTTTTGTTTAGAGAGTTTGAAAGTCAAAAACATGTTTAAAAATCACAGGTTAGCTAAATCTTTAAGCGATGTTTCTATGTCCATGTTTAACACGCTATTAAAATATAAAGCTAAATACTCTAATAAAGAAATTTTAATAGCTGACACTTACTATCCAAGCTCTAAGACTTGTTCTAATTGTCAAAAAGTTAAACAAGATTTAAAGCTTAACGATAGGATTTATCAATGCCTAGAGTGTGGCTTTGAATTAGATAGAGATATAAACGCTGCTATCAATCTTTTAAAGCATTTAGTAGGTAGAGTTACTGCCGAATTTACGCCTATGGACTTGACGGCTCTGTTGAATGATTTGTCCAATAATCGTTTAGCAACTAGCAAGGTTGAACTAGGAATACAACAAAAATCCCAAATTGAGAGAATTTTATAGCTCTTTATAGGATTTTATAGGTTTGTAGTAACGGTTCAAGTTGGTATAAATGGGATTTGCATGCGCATACGCCATACACAAATTTAAATAAAGCATATAGATGTTCTGAAGAGGAGTTTATACAAAAACTATGCGATAGTCAAATTGATTGCATTGGATTAACGAACTATTTTAAGTTTAATGAGAAAGAATTTGATTTAAAAGAGAAAATAGAAAAGAGGGGCATTAAGGTTTTTATAATTTAGAAGTCAGGTTGGATTATCAAAATAATAAAGATCAGTGTTTGGATTTCCACATTATTTTTTCAGATAGGGTTTCAAGTGATGGCATCAAAAAGTTTTTATCAAATATGAAAGCCAATGCTTATGGGACTGATAAAACGTTTGACGATTTAGAAAAAGATGATTTTGATAAAGCGGTAGTTAATTTTGATCGATTGTTGGAGTGTTTAGAGGAAGAAGCTTTAAACTTGAGAGGCAAGTATTTACTAGGGTTTTTATCAAGGGGGCATGGTAATTCTTGCAGCAGCAGTAATTATGAAAAAATAGTTAAGAAAGCACATTTTTTAATCCACTCATCAAATAACCAAGAAAATCTTAAAAAGGATAGAGAATTTTGGCTTGAATATAACAAACCTCTTTTACAGAGTAGCGATGCCCACAAAGAGGGTTCAATAGGGGAAAAATACACTTGGATAAAGGCGGAAAAAACCTTTGAGGGGTTAAAACAAATTATTTATGAGCCAGAAACAAGAGTGAGCATTGGTGAAGAGAAGCCTCGAGATCCTTTGTGTAAGATAGATTGTGTGAGGTTGCACTTTGATGGAGAGGAAAAAATCACCAATGAAAAAGGCGATATTCCTTTTTGTTATGCAGGATTTAATGAAACACTATCTTTTAGTCCGAACTTTACTTGTGTGATAGGGGGTAGAGGGAGCGGTAAAAGCACTTTGTTGCAATTGATAGCCTCAGCAATTAAAAATAAAAGTTTTGTGAAAGGCTTAAACCATGAAACTATTCAAAAATGTATAGAGATACAGCCAGACATAGACCTAGTGGATAGCGTAGAGTATTTAGCTCAAAATGAGGTAGAAGAATTTGCAACTAATGTTTCAAAATTCACAGAGGCTATTTTTAACAGAATAGATAGCAAATCAAGTGGAAACCTTAAGGAGTTAGAAAAGCAAATTACAGAAAACATTAAAAAATTTGATGATCAAATCGCATATTGGCAAGAAAAGAGCAAACTGGAAGAGCAACTAAAAAATAGGGAAAAAGAAAGAAAGAAATACCAAAATATTATTGACACCTTTACAGACGAAGACTATTTGGACAAAAAAAACGACTTGCAAGCAAAACACAAAACGCTAATTGACTTAAAACAATCCAAAGAGGGGTTTTTGACTTTTATTAAAGAATTAAAACGGGTTGTGAATTTTGAATCAAAAGAAAACATGGAAGAAAAGAATAGCTATGATAAGGTCTATAACCAGCTCAAACAAGATATTTGCAAGAAACTTGAAGAGATAGATGCAGATATAGAAAACGGGCATTTCAAAAGCGATGAAGAGAATATAGAAAAGCTAGAATCAGAACACCAGATATTACTCCAAGAGATTGGGGAATTTCTTAAAGAAAAAGGCGTGAGCGATGAAAGTATAGGAGATGTTAGAAACGCTAATTACCATTTGGCAAACATAAAAATGAATATTAATGATTTAAAGCATAAAATAGAAGAGACTGCTAACAAAATAGAGGGTTTTTCTTATGAAGACATTGATAGAAATATTGAAGAATTTAAAGATCAAATCAATGAGGAATTAAGTAAAATCAATTCGGCTCTTGAAGAAATTTCAAAAAATCACAAAGAAGTGAGACCAATTACCATAGAATATCGTTTGAATGAATATATTTTTGAAGAGGTTTTTGAGGATTTTGATAAGTTGGTGGATAAGGGTTTTAATACCCAAAGACACCAATCAAAAATCAAGGAATATTTAAAAGAAATTGAATTAAAAAATGTTACAGGTATGCAACACGCAGAATTTATAGAAAAGCTTGATAGCCGAATTGAAAATAAAAAAGCGGCATTTTATGAAACCATGAAGGATATATTTGATAGAGAAATTCATTTTCAAATCTATCGGATTCTCATTCTCAAACATTTAAGGAATGTTAAAAAATATAAAATTTTTAAAGTCCGTTATGACAAAAGAGCTTTAAACGAAACTTCCTTTGGGCAAAAATGCACGGCTGTATTGGTTGTCCTTTTATTTTTAGGGAATAACCCCATCATCATTGATGAGCCAGAAGCACACTTGGATAGCGCTTTAATCGCTAATTATTTAGTCGCTTTAATTAAAAAGCAGAAACAAAAAAGACAAATTATTTTTGCCACCCATAACGCTAATTTTGTTTTGAACGCTGATGCAGAGCTAATTATTCAGTTAAAAAATGAGAATAATAAGATAGTTGCACAGTCTTTTATGATTGAGAGCGATGCATATAAAGAGGATTTATTAAAATTAGAGGGAGGCGAAAAAGCTTTTAAGGATCGTGAAAGAAAGTATGGCATTACAAAAGATAAAACTAAAAACAAGGAATAACATGCGCATCGTATTTATGGGAACGCCGGGGTTTGCTGAAGTGATCTTAAGGGCGTTGGTTGGAGATAAGGATAACAATAATATAGAAGTGGTGGGGCTATTCACGCAGATGGATAAACCTTTTGGGCGTAAAAAGGAATTGAAAGTCCCAGAGACTAAAACATACATTCTAGAAAATCATTTAAATATCCCCATTTTCCAGCCACAAAGTTTGAAAGAGCCTGAAGTCCAAATTTTAAAAGATCTAAAGCCTGATTTTATCGTGGTGGTGGCTTATGGTAAGATTTTGCCTAAAGAGGTTTTAACCATCGCTCCTTGCATCAATTTGCATGCGTCGTTATTGCCTAAATACAGGGGGGCTTCGCCCATTCATGAGATGATACTCAATGACGATAGGATTTATGGCATAAGCACCATGCTTATGGATGTGGAGTTGGATAGCGGGGATATTTTAGAGAGCGCTTCTTTTTTGAGGGAGGAATACTTGGATTTAGACGCTTTAAGTTTAAAATTAGCGCATATGGGGGCGACTCTACTTTTTTCAACGCTCAAAAATTTCTCTTCCATCACAAGAAAGCCTCAAGATCACGCACAGGCTACTTTTTGTAAAAAAATCACCAAAGCCGATGGTTTAGTGGGTTTTAAAGACGCTAAAAGCTTGTTTTTAAAATCGCTTGCGTTTAAGAGTTGGCCAGAAATCTTTTTAGAAAACAGCCTTAAACTTTTAGAAGTGGAGTTAGTGGAGAATGAAAAGAGCCACAAGGAAGGCGAGATTTTAGAAATTGATGAAAAAGGCGTTCTTGTGGGCTGTTTGAAAGGGAGTGTGCGTATAGCAAGGTTGCAAGCGGTGGGTAAAAAGCCTTTGAAAGCGAAGGATTATTTGAACGGCAAGCGTTTAAAAGTGGGCGGTATTCTAACATGAACAAATGTGAAAAAAGAGTTTTTGATAGCCTGCCTTCCACGCAAACCTATCTTTTAGAAAAGCTTAAAAACGATGGACTCAAAGCCCCCATTTTGATCTTGGCTAAAAACCAAAGCGCCGGGATAGGCAGTAGGGGGAATATTTGGGAGGGTGTGAAAAGTGCTTTGACTTTTTCGCTCGCTTTAAACGCAAGCGATTTGCCTAACGATTTGCCCATGCAAGCGAACGCTTTGTATTTAGGGTTTTTATTCAAAGAAGTTTTAAAAGAGCTAGGCTCTCAAACCTGGCTGAAATGGCCTAACGACTTGTATTTAGGGGATCAAAAAATAGGGGGCGTGCTGGTTAATGTTTATAAAGACATGCGGGTGTGCGGCATTGGCGTGAATAGGGTTTCAAAGAAGTGGGCATGTTTAGATATTGGCGTAAGCGATGATTTGATTATAGAGGGCTTTTTAAAAAAAATAGAAGAAAATCTTTTTTGGGGGGAAGTTTTAAGTAAGTATGCGTTAGAATTTCATAGAAGCAACTCTTTTAGCTTCCATAATGATTGGGGCGAAGCGATGAGTTTGAAAGATGCGGAATTGTTAGAAGACGGCCGCATTTGCATTAAAGGTAAGATTTATGACAGGATGTGAGTATGATGAGTGAAATCATTGCAGTGGCTAATCAAAAAGGGGGTGTGGGCAAAACGACAACAGCGGTTAATTTATCGGCTTCTTTAGCGGTGCATGAAAAAAAAATCTTGTTGATTGATTTTGACCCTCAAGCCAACGCCACTTCAAGCTTGGGTTTTAGGCGCGATAAAATTGATTATGATATTTATCATGTGCTGATTGGCCGTAAGCAAATTTCTCAAGTGATCTTAAAAACCCAAATGCCTTTTTTGGATCTAGTGCCTTCTAATTTGGGTTTAGCCGGGTTTGAAAAAACCTTTTATGATAGCCAAGATGAGAATAAACGAGGCGAACTCATGCTTAAAAACGCCTTAGAGAGCGTGGTGGGGCTTTATGATTATATTATCATTGATTCCCCACCAGCTCTTGGGCCTCTCACGATCAATTCGCTTTCAGCAGCCCATTCGGTGATCATTCCTATCCAATGCGAATTTTTTGCCCTTGAGGGCACTAAATTATTGCTTAACACCATTAGAATGCTGCAAAAAAGCACGAACCCTAAGCTCAAAATCAGAGGTTTTTTACCCACAATGCATGTCCCTCAACTCAATTTGACCAAAGGGGTTTTAGCGGAATTGTTTAAGTATTTTGACTCAGAGTTTTTTAGAGATTCAACTACAGGAGAGTATATTATGATCCCTAAAAGCGTGAAATTAGCGGAATCGCCTAGTTTTGGTAAGCCTATCTTGCTCTATGATATTAAATCTAATGGCAGTATCGCTTATCAAAAATTAGCTCAAAGCATTCTTCAGGGGTAGTGATGGCAAAAAATAAAGTGTTGGGTAGGGGTTTAGCGGATATTTTCCCTGAAATCAATGAAGTGTATGAGCAGGGTCTATATGAAAGAGCGAATCGGGTTGTGGAGCTTGGTATTGATGAGGTGATGCCTAATCCTTACCAGCCCAGAAAGGTCTTTAGCGAAGATTCTTTAGAAGAATTAGCGCAATCCATTAAAGAACATGGTTTGTTGCAACCGGTTTTAGTGGTGAGTGAGAACGGGCGTTACCATTTGATCGCTGGTGAAAGGCGCTTAAGAGCGAGCAAATTGGCTAAAATGCCTACGATTAAAGCGATTGTTGTGGATATTGAGCAAGAAAAAATGCGTGAAGTCGCCTTGATTGAAAATATCCAGCGCGAAGATTTAAACCCTTTAGAGTTGGCTAGATCTTATAAAGAATTGCTTGAAAGCTATCAAATGACCCAAGAAGAGCTGTCTAAAATCGTTAAAAAATCCAGAGCCCATGTGGCTAATATCATGCGTTTATTGACGCTCTCTTCTAAGGTTCAAAACGCTCTTTTAGAAGAAAAAATCACTTCAGGGCATGCAAAAGTTTTGGTGGGTTTAGATGAAGAAAAACAAGAATTGATCTTAAATTCCATTATAGGGCAGAAACTCAGCGTGCGCCAAACAGAAGATTTAACGCGTGATTTTAAAATAAACGCAAATTTTGACAATAAAAAACATGGTTTCAAAGAAACCCAAACGCTCATCGCTGAAGATGAATTAGAGCGCTTTAATCAAAGTTTGTGGGATCGTTACAAGCTTAAAGCGGCTTTAAAAGGGAATAAAATCATTTTACGATGTTATGAAAATTCTCTTTTAGAGGCTTTTATGAAAAAAATGATGTCTTAATGCTTAGATATTCTCAAACTTTAAGCGATTTTTTGTTAAGATAGAGTTAATGTTTTTATAACAAATGCGAGTTTCAAATATTTTATAGGATTTTAGGAAAGAAATAGGTCATGAATATATCGGTTAACCCCTATTTAATGGCGGTCGTTTTTGTGGTGTTTGTGTTATTGTTGTGGGCGATGAATGTTTGGGTGTATAGACCTTTGTTGGCTTTTATGGATAACAGACAGGCAGAGATAAGGGATAGCTTGGCTAAAATCAAAACGGATAATGCCCAAAGCGTGGAGATTGGTCATCAAATTGAGACTCTTCTTAAGGAAGCGGCTGAAAAGCGTAGGGAAATGATAGCAGAAGCGATTCAAAAAGCCACAGAGTCCTATGACGCTGTGATCAAGCAAAAAGAGAACGAACTCAATCAAGAGTTTGAAGCGTTTGCAAAGCAATTACAAAATGAAAAGCAAGTCTTAAAAGAGCAGTTGCAAGTGCAAATGCCGGTATTTGAGGACGAGTTAAACAAGCGTGTGGCTATGGGTTTAGGGAGTTGATGGATGTTTGTAGTTAAAATGGTGTTAGGGTTTTTGATCCTTTTAAGCCCTTTGTGCGCTACTGGATTGGATATTTCACAAACAGATATTATAGAGCGTTCTTTAAATTTCCTCTTATTTGCGGGGATTTTGTGGTATTTTCTGGCTAAAAAACTGCGTTCATTTTTACGCTCCAAAAGCCTTGAAATCTCCAAACGATTAGAAGAGATTCAAGCCCAACTCAAAGTGAGTAAAGAAAATAAGAAAAAACTCTTAAAAGAATTAGAGCAAGCCAAAGAAAAAGCAGAATTGATTATTTCTGATGCGAATAAAGAAGCTTACACGATCACGCAAAAATACGAATTGCAAACCAAAATGGATGTGGAAAATTTGATCAAAAATTCTAAGGTGTTGATGGATTTAGAAGTTAAAAAGATCAAAAGAGAGCTGGTTGAAAGCGTTTTTAAAGATCTAAGAGAGAGCAAAAAAGTCTCTTTCAATGCGCAAGATTGCGTGAATATTTTGAAACAAAGGCTTTAAATGCAAGATTTAAAAGTGATCTCCAAGCATTATGCTAAGGCGTTGAAAAACCACACTAAAGGCGATTTAGCGTTATTAGAAGAAAATGTTGTGGGGCTTAAAAATGTGGCAGAAGCCATAAGACGGCACAAACTCAACCAGGTGCTAGCCCATGTTTCTTTAAAAGTTAAAAAAGAGATTGTATTTGAAATCTTAGAAAAAATAACTTCTACAAAAGCATGTTCAGTGTTAAAGCCTGTAATGGAAGTGGTGTTAAAAAATAACAGGCTTGATGTGTTGGAATTGATCACTGAAGAGCTGTCTTTTGATTCTAAAAAGACTTTAGAAGCCACGCTTTTAGTCCCAGAAAAGCTTGAAAATAATGAACTAGAATCTGTGCAGCAAAAATTGCAAGCTCGTTTTAACGCTCCTGTAGAAATCACTCAAGACACTTGGTCTAAAAAAGGGGTTTCTTTGAGCGTTTCAAGCCTGGATTTAGAAATAGGCTTTTCTAAAGAATATATTTTAAAGAAAATAGAAAAACAGGTTATTCAATCTATTTAATCAATCTAAGGAGATAAAGATAATGTCCCAACTAAAATTGGAAGAAATCAGCTCGGTTATTGAAGAAAAAATCAAGAATTTTGAACTTGATTGCGATATGGCTGAAGTAGGAAAAGTCGTTTCATACGCTGATGGTGTGGCTAAGGTTTATGGCTTAAATGGTGTGATGTCGTATGAAGTGCTGGAGTTTGAAACAGGGGATAAAGGCGTTGCGGCTAACTTAGAAGAAGATAGCGTTGGCGTGATTGTGTTTGGTTTTGGCAACAATATTAAAGAGGGGACTGGCGTTAAACGCACGAAGAATTTGATGAAAGTTCCTGTTGGCGATGCGGTTGTGGGGCGTGTGTTGAACGCTTTGGGTGAGCCTATTGATGGCAAGGGTGAGGTAGAAACGAATGAATTTAGTCTCATCGAGCAAAAAGCCCCAGGCATTATGGACAGAAAATCCGTGCATGAGCCTTTACAAACAGGCATTAAAGCCATTGATGCGTTGGTGCCTATTGGGCGTGGGCAAAGGGAATTGATCATTGGGGATAAACAAACCGGTAAAACCACCGTAGCGATCGATGCGATCATTAACCAAAAAGGGCAAAATGTGATCTGTATCTATGTGGCTATTGGGCAAAAAGAATCCACTGTCGCGCAAGTGGTCCGCAAATTAGAAGAATACGGAGCGATGGAATACAGCGTTGTGATTAACGCTTCGGCTTCAGATTCAGCTGCAATGCAATATTTAGCCCCTTATTCAGGTGTGGCTATGGGGGAATACTTTAGAGATCATGCCCGCCATGCCCTAATCATTTATGATGATTTGAGTAAGCATGCTGTCGCTTACAGAGAAATTTCTTTGATTTTGAGAAGACCCCCAGGTAGGGAGGCTTTTCCTGGAGATGTGTTTTATATCCACTCACGGCTTTTAGAAAGAGCGGCTAAACTTTGCGATGAAAAGGGTGCGGGTTCTTTGACCGCGCTCCCTATTGTGGAAACTCAAGCGGGCGATGTTTCAGCCTATATCCCTACGAATATCATTTCTATTACAGACGGGCAAATTTTCTTAGAAACGGATTTGTTTTATTCAGGGATCCGCCCGGCTATCAATGTGGGCTTGTCGGTTTCAAGGGTTGGAGGGGCCGCTCAAATCAAAGCGACCAAGCAGGTTTCAGGGACTTTACGCTTAGATTTAGCGCAATACAGAGAGTTGCAAGCCTTCACGCAATTCGCTTCTGATTTAGATGAAGCGAGTAAAAAGCAATTAGAAAGGGGGCAACGCATGGTGGAAGTGCTGAAACAAGCCCCTTATTCGCCCTTGCCTATTGAAAAGCAAGTGGTCATTATTTATGCTGGGGCTAAGGGCTTTTTAGACAGCGTGAGCGTAAAAAAAGTCGTGGATTTTGAAGAGCAACTGCACCCTTTCTTGGAAGCAAAATACCCCCAAGTTTTAGAAGAAATCCACACTAAAAAAGCGCTAGATAAGGATTTGGAAGCCATGCTAAGAAAAGTCTTAGAGGAATTTAAGCTCACTTATAGCGAGTAGGAGACGGCTAGAATATGGCGAATTTAAGAGACATTAGAAAGAAAATTGGAAGCGTTAAAAACACGCAAAAAATCACGCATGCGATGAAACTCGTTTCCACTTCCAAGCTAAGAAAAGCTGAAGAAGTTGCAAGAAATTCCAGAGCGTATGCACTGAAACTAGACGCTGTGTTTGATGATGTGCTATCCAAGATGAAAAATCAAGGGATTGAAGACATTCAAAGCAAGTATTTTAGGGAACTAGAAAGACTTGAAATCAAAAAAGTGGATATTATTTTTATCACAGCCGATAAGGGGCTTTGTGGGGGTTTTAACACCAATACCATTAAAAAAGTTTTAGCATGCACGAATGAATACAAAGAAAAAGACATTAAAGTGCGTTTGCGCGGTATTGGTAAAAAGGGTAATGAGTATTTTAGCTTTAACGGGATAGAGGTTTTAGACAAGATCAATAATTTGAGTTCTATGCCTAATTATGAACGCGCGCAGGAATTCATGAAAAAAGTGGTAGAGGATTATTTGAGCGGGAAAACCGATAAGGTCATCATCATTCATAATGGCTTTAAAAACATGATCACTCAAGAAATAAGAGTCAAAACAATTTTGCCTATTGGGTATAAAATCATCCACCAAAACCCCCAGCCTAATGAGGTGCAAGAGACTATTACTAGTGAGCCAAGCGGGAGTGAAGATGAAATTTTAGACTCTTTGGCAGAAAAATATGTGGAGTATAGTTTATACTATGCTTTGATTGATTCTTTAGCCGCAGAGCATAGCGCTAGAATGCAGGCTATGGATACAGCGACAAATAACGCTAAAGATTTGGTTAAAACTTTAACTATTTCTTATAATAAAGCCAGACAAGAGGCGATTACGACCGAGCTAGTAGAAATCAATGCAGGCGTAGAAGCCCTAAAATAAAAATTACATTTAAGGAGCGATGAAAGCGATGGAAGGTAAAATCATTCAGGTTTTAGGCCCGGTGGTAGATGTGGAGTTTGAGTCCTATCTACCGGCGATTTTTGAAGCGTTAGATATTAATTTTGAAGTCAATGGTGTTCAAAAATCTTTAGTTTTAGAGGTGGCAGCCCATTTGGGCGGTAATCGGGTGCGAGCGATTGCTATGGATATGACAGAAGGCTTAGTGCGTAACCAAGCCGTCAAAGCTCGCGGCAAAATGATTGAAGTGCCTGTGGGTGAAGAAGTGTTAGGGCGCATTTTTAATGTTGTGGGCGAGAGTATTGACAATTTAGAGCCTCTTAAGCCGTCCTTAACTTGGCCCATTCACAGAAAAGCCCCTAGTTTTGAGCAGCAAAGCACTAAAACAGAAATGTTTGAAACCGGTATCAAAGTCATTGACTTGCTCGCGCCTTATTCTAAGGGCGGTAAAGTAGGCTTGTTTGGTGGGGCTGGCGTAGGGAAAACGGTGATCATTATGGAGCTTATCCATAATGTGGCTTATAAGCATAATGGGTATTCGGTGTTTGCAGGTGTGGGGGAGCGCACCAGAGAGGGGAATGATCTGTATTTTGAGATGAAAGAAGGGGGCGTTTTAGACAAAGTTGCGCTGTGCTATGGGCAAATGAATGAGCCACCAGGCGCGAGAAACCGCATCGCATTCACCGGCTTGACGATGGCGGAGTATTTTCGTGATGAAAAGGGCTTAGATGTGTTGATGTTTATTGACAACATCTTTAGATACGCTCAAAGCGGTGCGGAAATGAGCGCTCTATTAGGCCGTATCCCTTCAGCCGTGGGGTATCAGCCCACGCTAGCCGGGGAAATGGGGAAACTTCAAGAGCGTATCGCTTCCACTAAAAATGGCTCTATCACTTCGGTTCAAGCGGTGTATGTGCCAGCAGACGACTTGACTGACCCAGCCCCTGCTTCAGTGTTTGCGCATTTGGATGCGACTACGGTATTGAATAGAAAGATCGCTGAAAAAGGGATTTATCCGGCTGTGGATCCTTTGGATTCCACTTCAAGGATTTTAAGCCCTCAAATGATCGGCGAGAAGCATTATGAAATTGCAACAGGTATTCAGCAGGTTTTGCAAAAATACAAGGATTTGCAAGATATTATTGCGATTTTGGGCTTAGACGAATTGAGCGAAGAAGATAAAAAGATTGTTGAGAGGGCCAGAAAAATTGAGAAGTTTTTATCCCAGCCGTTTTTTGTGGCTGAAGTGTTTACAGGAAGTCCCGGTAAATATGTAACCCTTCAAGAGACTCTAGAGGGCTTTGGAGGGATTTTAGAGGGTAAATACGATCATATTCCTGAAAATGCGTTTTACATGGTGGGCAGCATTCAAGAGGTTTTAGAAAAAGCTAAAAACATGAAAAATTCCTAAGGGTTTTGCCATGGCTTTGTTGAAAATTAGTGTGGTAGTTCCTGAGGGGGAAGTTTATACAGGAGAGGTTAAAAGCGTTGTGTTGCCAGGAGTTGAAGGGGAATTTGGGGTGCTTTATGGGCATAGCAACATGATCACCTTGCTTCAAGCGGGAGTGGTTGAGATTGAAACCGAAAACCAAAAAGAGCACATTGCGATCAATTGGGGCTATGCAGAAGTCACTAATGAACGCGTGGATATTTTAGCCGATGGGGCGGTCTTTATTAAAAAAGGATCAGACGACAGAGATGATGCTATCTCTAGGGCTAAAAAGCTTTTAGAGGACGCAAGCTCTGACAGGTTAGCGGTCTCTAGCGTGCTGGCTAAGATTGAGTCTCTTTAAGGGGATAATCATGTTAGATTCAATCGTTTATTTTTTCAATAAGAGCGGGTTTGTTACCACGCTTGTTTTAGTTTGGATTTCGCTTTATTTGGTGATGACTTTATGGGTCTTTTTGTATAAAAGCATTGTGTTAAAGATTGAACTCAAGCGCGAGATGCAATCTTTGTCTAACATTCTTAATGGAGTGCAAGACGCTCCAGAGCATTTTATGTTTAATAAAAAAAGAAATGATGAGACCAAAAGGTATTCTAATGAATTGTTGCAGGCTTGGAAACATCAAGTTCTTAAGCAAAGCACGACGGGTTTAGTGGTGTTGAGCATCATCTCTTCTACAGCCCCTTTTATTGGTTTGTTTGGGACGGTGGTTGAGATTTTAGAAGCGTTTAACAATTTGGGTGCATTAGGTCAAGCTTCTTTTGGGGTGATCGCACCCATTATTTCTAAGGCTCTTATCGCCACCGCTGCAGGGATTTTAGCGGCCATTCCAGCCTATTCTTTTTACTTGATTTTAAAACGCAAGGTGTATGATTTATCGGTTTATGTGCAGATGCAAGTGGATATTTTGTCTTCTAAAAAATAAAGCTTTAAGGGGATTTTATAAATATCTTAAATAGGGAGTTAGAAGGTTTTTATGAATTATGATAACTATTGGGATGAAGACAAGCCAGAACTCAATATCACGCCTTTAGTGGATGTGATGCTTGTTTTATTGGCTATTCTTATGGTAACTACGCCCACTCTCACTTATAAAGAAGAGATTGCTTTGCCTTCTGGTTCAAAAACTGCTAGAGCCACTCAAGATAAAATGATAGAGATTCGCATGGATAAAGACGCAAAAATCTATATAGATAGTCAAACCTATGAATACAACTCCTTCCCGGATACTTTTAACTTGCTTTCTAAGAAATACGATAAAGATACTAGGGTTAGTATCCGTGCGGACAAACGATTGACTTATGACAAAGTGATTTATTTGTTAAAAACGATTAAAGAAGCGGGTTTTTTAAAAGTTTCTTTAATCACAAGTCCTTAAAAAGCAAGGCTAATTTGCATGAGTAAGAGCGCGATCTTTGTTGTTTCTGGCTTTTTAGCGTTCTTGCTCTATGCTTTGTTATTATATGGTTTGTTGCTAGAAAGGCATAATAAAGAAGCGGAGAAAATCCTTTTGGATTTGGGCAAAAAAAACGAACAAGTCATTGATTTGAATTTAGAAGATGTGCCAAGCGATGAAAAAAAAGATGAAAAAGCTGAAAAAGTAGAAGAGAAAAAAGATGAAAAAGCAGTTGAAAAAAATATAACTGATAAGGAGAGCGATTTTGTTGATCCTAAAGAACAAGAAGAAAGCCTTGAAAATATTTTTTCTTCACTCAATGATTTTCAAGAAAAGACAGACACAAACGCTCAAAAAGATGAGCAAAAAAATGAGCAAGAAGAAGAGCAAAGGCGTTTAAAAGAGCAGCAACGCTTAAGAAAAAACCAAAAAAATCAAGAGATATTGAAAGGTTTGCAACAGAATTTGGATCAATTCGCGCAAAAACTAGAAAGCGTTAAAAACAAGACTTTAGATTTGCAAATTCCTAAACAAGATGGGGTTGATGAAAAAGCCTATCAAGAGTGGTATGCTCAAATCTATCAGATTTTATATAAAGGTTGGAAAGGGGTTTTTTACCACAAGGCTTCAGTGAGCGCGCTGATTATGATCACTAAAGATGGAGAGTTTGATTATACCATTCTTAGCTACTCCGATTTTAAGGATTATAACAAGAGTGTGATGACCCTTTTAAATGATTTAAAGAAAGTGGATTTTCCCCCATATCCTGGAGGAAACATGATTTCTATTCAAGTTAATTTCACCACTAAGGAAGAACAATGAGGTATTTATGGCTTTTTTTAATACACACTATAGGGCTTTTTGCAACAGATAAAACACTAGATATTATTAAAACCATTCAAAAACTTCCTAAGATTGAAGTGCGCTACTCTATAGATAACGATGCCAATTACGCTTTAAAATTGCATGAAGTCTTAGCGAATGATTTAAAGACTAGCCAGCATTTTGATGTTTCTCAAAACAAGGATCAAGGCGCAATCAATTACGCAGAACTCAAGGATAAAAAAGTCCATCTTGTAGCGCTGGTGAGCGTGGTTTTAGAAAACGGCAATAAAATTTCACGATTAAAACTTTATGATGTGGATACAGAAACGCTCAAAAAGACTTTTGACTACCCCATTTTAAGTTCCGATTTATACCCTTTTGCAGCGCACAACATGGCCATTGTGGTGAATGATTATTTAAAAGCCCCTTCTATCGCTTGGATGAAGCGCCTTATTGTTTTTTCTAAATACATTGGACCAGGAATCACAAGCATCGCCTTAGCCGATTATACGATGCGCTATCAAAAAGAAATCATCAAAAACAACCGACTCAATATATTCCCTAAATGGGCGAACGCTGATCAAACGGAGTTTTATTACACGCAATATGGCGAAAGAACGCCCATGATTTTAAAATACAACATTCAAAAAGCCACTCATGAGAATATCGCTAGCTCTCAAGGAATGGCTGTGGTTTCTAGCGTGAGTGCTGATGGCTCTAAAATTTTAATGTCTTTAGCCCCTGAAGGCCAGCCGGATGTGTATTTGTATGACACGCATAAAAAAACTAAAACCAAAATAACGCGCTATCCTGGGATAGATGTCTCAGGAGTGTTTTTAGAAGATGACAAGTCTATGGCTTTTGTTTCGGATAGATCCGGTTATCCTAACATCTATATGAAGAAATTGGGGTTAAAAGAGAGCGCGGAGCAACTCCTTTATGAAGGGAGAAGCAATGAATCCATTGACGCTTATAAAGACAGTATTGTGTATGTGAGCAGGGAAAATCTTAATGAATTTGGCAAAACGGTGTTCAATTTGAATCTGATCACTCTAAACAGCAAATATATCCGCAGGCTTACTGTGAATGGCTCTAACCAAATGCCTCGTTTTTCTATGGATGGGAGAAATATCATGTATATCAAAAAGACACCTCAAGAATACGCCATGGGGCTTATTTTACTAGACTATAATCAGAGTTTTTTATTCCCTTTAAAGAATGTGAAGATACAAGCCTTTGATTGGTAAGGTTAGATTAAGCGAATGTGAGTTAATATTTACACTTATTAAAATTTTATTCTTGGAGAATTTATAATGAAGAGATCTTCTGTATTTAGTTTCTTGGTAGCTTTTTTATTGGTAGCTGGCTGTAGTCATAAAATGGATAATAAGACTGTGGCTGGCGATGTGAGCGCTAAAACGGTTCAGACTGCACCTGTTACTACAGAACCAGCTCCAGAGAAAGAAGAGCCTAAACAAGAGCCAGCTCCAGTGGTTGAAGAAAAGCCGGCTGTTGAGAGCGGGACTATCATCGCTTCTATTTATTTTGATTTTGACAAGTATGAAATCAAAGAATCCGATCAAGAGACTTTAGATGAGATCGTGCAAAAAGCTAAAGAAAACCACATGCAAGTGCTTTTGGAAGGCAATACCGATGAATTTGGCTCTAGCGAATACAACCAAGCGCTTGGCGTTAAAAGGACTTTGAGCGTGAAAAACGCTTTAGTCATTAAAGGGGTAGAAAAAGATATGATCAAAACCATCAGTTTTGGTGAAACCAAACCCAAATGCACCCAAAAAACTAAAGAATGCTACAGAGAAAACAGAAGAGTGGATGTCAAATTAGTGAAGTAATTCTAGGATGAAAAGGCTTTTTTTTATCCCTTTTGTCGCTCCTTTTTTTCTCAATGGGGAGCCTTCAGCGTTTGATTTACAAAGCGGAGCTACTAAAAAAGAACTCAAGCAGTTGCAAGTCAATAGTAAGAATTTTTCTAATATTTTGACCAAAATCCATTCGCAAGTAGAGGTCAACACTCAAGCTCAAGAGGGTCTAAGGAGCGTTTATGAAGGGCAGGCCAATAAGATTAAAGATCTCAATAACGCTATCCTTTCCCAAGAAGAATCCTTGCGAGCCTTAAAAGCTTCGCAAGAAGTGCAGGCTAACACGCTTAAGCAGCAATCGCAAACTTTAGAGGATTTGAGGAATGAGATTCGTGCTAACCAGCAAGCTATCCAGCAGTTAGACAAGCAAAATAAAGAGATGAGTGAATTATTGACCAAGTTGAGCCAGGATTTGGTTTCACAAATCGCCCTAATCCAAAAAGCTCTCAAAGAACAAGAGGAAAAAGCTGAAAAGCCGCTCAAATCAAGCGCTCCGGCTAATAAAACCCCCCCTTTGAAAGCCGAATCCCCAAAAAATCAAGAGAAAAAAACCCAAGAAAAGGCAAAAGTTGAGTTTGATAAAGATTTGTCTAAGCAAAAAGAGATTTTTCAAGAAGCTCTGTCTTTTTTTAAAAATAAATCCTATGCAGAAGCCAAAGAGCGTTTGTTGTGGTTAGAAGCCAATAGTTACCGACTTTATTATGTGCGTTATGTGCTTGGAGAAGTGGCTTATGGAGAAAAGAGGTATAGAGAAGCGATCAAGTATTACAAAGAGAGCGCTCTTTTAAATAAAAAAGCGTCTTACATGCCTGTGCTTTTGTGGCATACGGCATGGTCGTTTAAAAAAATCAAAGACGATCAAAACTATTATAAATTTTTAAACACTTTGCAACACTTGTATCCTTCAAGCGAACAAGCTAAAATGGTGCAAAAAATCTTAGAAAACAAGGAGAAACACTACCATGCAAAACCATGATTTAGAATCAATCAAACAAGCCGCTTTGATTGAATATGAAGTGAGAGAACAAGGCTCTAGCGAAGTGCTAGACAGCAATATTTCTAAAGAGCCTTTAGAGTTTATTATAGGCGCTAATCAGATCATAGCAGGGTTAGAAAAGGCGGTATTAAAGGCTCAAATTGGCGAGTGGGAAGAGGTTGTTATCGCCCCAGAAGAAGCTTATGGGGTTTATGAAAGCAGCTATTTGCAAGAAGTCCCTAGAGATCAATTTGAAGGCATTGAATTAGAAAAAGGCATGAGCGTTTTTGGGCAAACTGAAGACAACCAAACCATTCAAGCCACTATCAAAGACTTTAGCAACACGCATGTGATGGTGGATTATAACCACCCGTTAGCCGGGAAAACTTTAGCGTTTCGTTTCAAGGTTTTAGGTTTTAGGGAAGTGAGCGAAGAAGAAATTTTAGCTTCACACCATGGCGGTGGGACAGGTTGCTGTGGCGGTCATGGGGGTCATGGCGGGAAGAAAGGTGGGGGTTGTGGTTGCTCATGCTCGCATGGGTAGTAGGGTATAGGAGTATTTAAAAGGCAAGGTCATGAATGGTTCTAATCTCAAAAATTGGCTATTCCCTACCATTTGCTTTTTTTTGTTTTGTTATATTTTAATTTTTTTGATGTTTTTCATGTTTAAAAGTTTGCAATCGCAATCTTTTGGCTCTGTGGCAGAAACCGGAAAAAAACCCATCACCACCACCAAGAAATTTGGTAAGGAATTGCAAAAACAGATTTCAAAAATCCATTAACTTTTTTTCTTTTTTGCCGATACCTGCTGTAATGAATTGAATATTAAATTAAAGGATTTTACGATGATCAATGCCGTTTCTTCTCTTGCTCCGGTGCAGTCTTTGGGGAATTACAAGCGTGTGGAAAAGAATGAAAAAGTTGAAAATAGCGAGGCCACTCTTGATAGGGTAGCTGAAATCAAGAAAGCTATTGAAAATAACCAGTATAAAATCAACTTGCATGAGACTTCTCATAAAATGGCACAGGATTTATTGGGGATAAGCTAGGGGGTTTAGGGGCTTCATTTCTAGGGGGTTTATTCTTGCTGTCGTTTTGTTTTTCATTAAATTTTAGTTCTTTATGTTTTGAGTTTTTTGCTCTCTTAAATAGGGCGTGTTTTTTTGTGTTAGGAATGATTGATTGGGAATTTTAACTTTTATGGATTTTTGTTCTGGTATTGGTGGAGGCCGTTTGGGCTTGGAGCAATGCCATTTAAAATGCGTAGGGCATGCCGAAATCAATCATGAAGCCCTTAGGACCTATGAATTATTTTTTAAAGATACCCATAATTTTGGGGATTTGATGCGAATCAACCCTAATGATTTACCCGATTTTGATGCACTCATTAGCGGGTTTCCTTGTCAAGCTTTTTCTATCAATGGCAAAA
This sequence comes from Helicobacter pylori, assembly GCF_030323545.1. Classification (NCBI taxonomy): domain Bacteria; kingdom Pseudomonadati; phylum Campylobacterota; class Epsilonproteobacteria; order Campylobacterales; family Helicobacteraceae; genus Helicobacter; species Helicobacter pylori. The sequence goes on from NZ_CP122954.1 coordinate 448,425, forward strand.
GGAAAGGGCTTGAAGATGAAAGAGGGACGATTATTTACGGGCTTATTCGCATTTTAAAAGTTAAACAGCCTGAATGTTTCTTGCTTGAAAACGTTAAGGGCTTAATCAACCATAAGCAGCAAGAAACTTTTAAAACCATTATCAAAGCTTTGCAAGAAGCGGGCTATACAACTTATTATCAAATTTTAAACAGCGCTGATTTCCAATTAGCCCAAAACAGAGAACGCCTTTATATTGTAGGGTTTAGGAAGGATTTGAAACATCATTTTGTCTTTCCTTTAGGTCTGGTCAATGATTATCATTTTGAAGATTTTTTAGACGCAGATAATGAGTGTTATTTGGATATTAATAACGATGCATTTCAAAGATACTTGCACAACCAATACAACCATAACCGGGTTTCTTTAGAGAATCTCTTAACTTCAGAAAACGCCGTTTTAGACACAAGACAATCTGATTTAAGGTTGTATTCTAATGTTTTTCCTACTTTAAGGACTTCTCGGCATGGCTTGTTTTATACCCAAAAAGGCAAAATCAAAAAATTAAACGCTATTGAAAGCTTGCTTTTACAAGGATTTCCTAGGGATTTGATCGCTAAGATTAAAGATAATCCTAACTTTAAAGAAAGCCATTTGCTATCCCAAGCAGGGAATGCGATGAGCGTGAATGTGATTGCCGCAATCGCTAAACAAATGTTAAAGGCGATTCAATAAGGGAGCTTTAAGGGGAGTGATTTCAAAATATCTCCTATCCCCTTAAGAAATTGGGTTTTATCATAAAATAAAATGGCATAGTATTTGCTTGAATACGGCTGAAACAAGAGCTAAAGGATTTGTTATGGTCGTTTTACATTCTCATTTAGAAAACGCGCTCAACCAATTGAAAGAATTGATTGATTTAACGGAGCGCGATATAAGAGACATCAAGCTCGCTAAACACACCGAAATTTTTGAAAGAAACCACCAAAAACAGCTAGCGATTCAAGCTTTTGAAAAAGAAAAAGCAAATATAGATGTGCAAATGCTGTCTTTAAAAAACCAATTCCCTGATAAAGAAATGAGTGAATTATTAGACGAAAAAACGAGCGATTTTTTAAACCAAATGCGAGAGTCCTTGTTTGTTTTGAAAGAAAAAAACCTAATTTATTCGCGCATGGCGTTTGCGGTCTCTGAGTTTTATTCTTCGCTCATCCAACAAATCATTCCCCATGACACTTGCGACTATAAGGGCTCTAGGCATGTGGGGAGCCATTTTTTAAGAGTGCAGGCGTAAAATGGGCGGGATTTTATCTTCACTCAACACTTCTTACACGGGCCTACAAGCCCATCAGAGCATGGTGGATGTTACGGGGAATAATATTTCTAACGCTAGCGATGAATTTTATAGCCGTCAGCGCGTGATTGCAAAGCCTCAAGCGGCTTACATGTATGGCACTAAAAATGTGAATATGGGCGTGGATGTAGAAGCCATTGAAAGGGTGCATGATGAGTTTGTTTTTTCTCGTTACACGAAGGCTAATTACGAAAATACTTATTACGATACAGAGTTTTCGCATTTAAAAGAAGCGAGCGCGTATTTTCCGGACATTGATGAAGCGAGCCTTTTTACGGATTTGCAAGATTATTTTAACTCATGGAAAGAATTGTCTAAAAACGCCAAAGACTCCGCTCAAAAACAGGCCCTTGCGCAAAAAACAGAAGCTTTAACGCACAACATTAAAGACACCAGAGAAAGATTAACGACCTTACAGCATAAGGCGAGTGAAGAATTAAAAAGCGTGATTAAAGAAGTCAATAGCTTGGGTTCTCAAATCGCTGAGATCAATAAACGCATTAAAGAAGTGGAAAATAACAAAAGCTTAAAGCATGCGAATGAATTAAGGGATAAGCGAGATGAGTTGGAATTCCATTTGCGAGAGCTTTTAGGGGGGAATGTTTTTAAAAGCAGTATCAAGACTAGCTCGCTCACCGATAAAGACTCAGCGGATTTTGATGAGAGCTATAACCTTAATATCGGGCATGGGTTCAATATCATTGATGGCTCTATTTTCCATCCTTTAGTGGTTAAAGAATCTCAAAATAAAGGAGGTTTGAACCAGGTTTATTTTCAAAGCGATGATTTTAAGGTTACTAATATTACTGACAAGCTCAATCAGGGAAAAGTGGGGGCGTTATTGGATGTGTATAATGACGGCTCTAATGGGACTTCAAAGGGCAAATTGCAAGATTATATTGATTTGTTGGATTCTTTTGCTAGGGGCTTGATAGAATCCACTAATGCGATTTACGCTCAAAGCGCGAGTCATCATATTGAGGGCGAGCCGGTGGAGTTTAATAGCGATGAAGCCTTTAGAGACACTAATTACAATATCAAAAACGGCTCGTTTGACTTGATCGCTTACAACACCGATGGTAAAGAAATCGCCAGAAAAACCATTGCTATCACGCCCATTACAACCATGAACGATATTATCCAAGCCATTAACGCTAACACTGATGACAATCAAGATAATAACACCGAAAACGATTTTGATGATTATTTTACGGCGAGCTTTAACAATGAGACTAAAAAGTTTGTTATCCAGCCTAAAAACGCTTCGCAAGGGTTATTTGTCTCCATGAAAGATAACGGCACGAATTTTATGGGAGCGTTAAAGCTTAACCCTTTTTTTCAAGGCGATGACGCTTCTAATATCAGCTTGAATAAAGAATACAAAAAAGAGCCTACCACTATCCGCCCATGGCTTGCCCCCATTAACGGGAATTTTGATGTGGCGAACATGATGCAGCAATTGCAATACGATAGCGTGGATTTTTATAACGACAAGTTTGACATTAAACCAATGAAAATCAGCGAGTTTTATCAATTTTTAACCGGTAAAATCAATACGGACGCTGAAAAATCAGGGCGTATCTTGGACACTAAAAAGAGCATGTTAGAGACCATTAAAAAAGAGCAACTCTCTATTTCGCAAGTGAGCGTGGATGAAGAAATGGTGAATTTGATCAAGTTTCAAAGCGGCTATGCGGCTAACGCTAAAGTCATTACCGCTATTGATCGGATGATAGACACTTTATTGGGGATTAAACAATAATTTTTCTACCCATAGCGTTTTGATCAAATAAGCCTTATTTAACTTATTTTTAAGCTTTATTTATTTTAAAACTCATTAACGATAATGCTTAATAGCAATTATAAGCTATAAGCGAGAGGGTGTTTTGTAAAGCTTGTGTTATAATAACAACAAAATTTTAAGCGTAACTGATTGAAAGGAAAACAGATGAGACGGAGTTTTTTGAAAACGATTGGCTTGGGTGTGATAGCGCTCTCTTTGGGTTTGTTAAGCCCTTTGAGTGCAGCGAGTTACCCCCCTATTAAAAACACTAAAGTAGGCTTAGCCCTTTCTAGCCACCCGCTAGCTAGTGAGATCGGGCAAAAGGTTTTAGAAGAGGGGGGTAATGCGATTGATGCGGCTGTAGCGATTGGTTTTGCTCTAGCGGTCGTCCATCCTGCAGCAGGCAATATTGGTGGAGGGGGTTTTGCGGTTATCCATTTGGCTAATGGTGAAAATGTTGCCTTAGATTTTAGAGAAAAAGCCCCCTTAAAAGCCACTAAGAACATGTTTTTAGACAAGCAAGGCAATGTAGTCCCTAAACTCAGCGAAGATGGCTATTTGGCGGCTGGGGTTCCTGGAACGGTGGCGGGCATGGAAGCGATGTTGAAAAAATACGGCACAAAAAAACTATCGCAACTCATTGATCCTGCCATTAAATTAGCTGAAAATGGTTATGCGATTTCACAAAGACAAGCAGAAACCCTAAAAGAAGCAAGGGAGCGGTTTTTAAAATACAGTTCTAGCAAAAAGTATTTTTTTAAAAAAGGGCATCTTGATTATCAAGAAGGGGATCTGTTTGTCCAAAAAGATTTAGCCAAGACTTTGAATCAAATCAAAACGCTAGGCGCTAAAGGCTTTTATCAAGGGCAAGTCGCTGATTTGATTGAGAAAGACATGAAAAAAAATGGAGGGATTATCACTAAAGAAGATTTAGCCAGTTACAATGTGAAATGGCGCAAACCCGTGGTAGGGAGTTATCGTGGGTATAAGATCATTTCTATGTCGCCGCCCAGTTCAGGAGGCACGCATTTGATCCAGATTTTAAATGTCATGGAAAATGCGGATTTAGGCGCTCTTGGGTATGGGGCTTCTAAGAATATCCATATCGCTGCAGAAGCGATGCGTCAAGCTTATGCGGACAGATCGGTTTATATGGGAGATGCTGATTTTGTTTCAGTGCCGGTGGATAAATTAATTAATAAGGCGTATGCCAAAAAGATTTTTGACGCTATCCAGCCAGATACGGTTACGCCAAGCTCTCAAATCAAACCAGGAATGGGGCAGTTGCATGAGGGGAGCAATACCACGCATTATTCTGTAGCGGACAGGTGGGGGAATGCAGTCAGCGTTACTTACACCATTAACGCTTCTTATGGAAGCGCTGCTAGTATTGATGGGGCAGGATTTTTATTGAACAATGAAATGGATGATTTTTCCATAAAGCCCGGGAATCCTAATCTCTATGGTTTAGTAGGGGGCGATGCGAATGCGATTGAAGCCAATAAGCGCCCTTTAAGCTCCATGTCGCCTACGATTGTGTTGAAAAACAATAAGGTTTTCATGGTGGTAGGAAGCCCTGGAGGGTCTAGGATTATCACTACGGTGTTGCAAGTGATTTCCAATGTCATTGATTACAATATGAATATTTCTGAAGCGGTCTCAGCCCCTAGATTCCACATGCAATGGCTTCCTGATGAATTAAGGATTGAAAAGTTTGGCATGCCCGCTGATGTGAAAGACAACCTCACTAAAATGGGCTATCAAATCGTTACTAAGCCGGTCATGGGTGATGTGAATGCGATCCAAGTTTTGCCTAAAACTAAAGGGAGCGTTTTTTATGGGGCAACGGATCCAAGGAAAGAATTTTAATTCTTTGTCATATAAAGGTTTTTAATCCTATTTAGCCTTATTTGGGGGGGGGCTTTTTAGCGAGAAAATCTTAAACTTAGTCTTAAAGTTCATAAAAATAGTGTAAAATTTCTCATGACAAGAGACGATATTAGATCTAAAATGGCGTATGCAGAATGGAGTTTGAGAATGTTTGCTAGCTCTAGAACGCATGCAGTTTCTTTTTTAAGATCGGTAGCTATTAACATTATGTTTGATCTTATTAATAACAGAGGAGCAACAATGGGATACGCAAGCAAATTAGCCTTGAAGATTTGTTTGGTAGGTTTGTGTTTATTTAGCGTTCTTGGTGCAGAACACCTTGAACAAAAAAGGAATTATATTTATAAAGGGGAGGAAGCCTATAATAATAAAGAATACGAGCGAGCGGCTTCTTTTTATAAGAGCGCGATTAAAAATGGCGAACCGCTTGCTTATGTTCTTTTAGGGATCATGTATGAAAATGGTAGGGGTGTGCCTAAAGATTACAAGAAGGCGGCTGAATATTTTCAAAAAGCGGTTGATAACGATATGCCTAGAGGGTATAACAATTTAGGCGTGATGTATAAAGAGGGTAGGGGCGTTCCTAAAGATGAAAAGAAAGCCGTGGAATATTTTAGAATAGCTACAGAGAAAGGCTATACTAACGCCTATATAAACTTAGGCATCATGTATATGGAGGGTAGGGGAGTTCCAAGCAACTATGTGAAAGCGACAGAGTGCTTTAGAAAAGCGATGCATAAGGGTAATGTAGAAGCTTATATCCTTTTAGGGGATATTTATTATAGTGGGAATGATCAATTGGGTATTGAGCCAGACAAAGATAAGGCTATTGTCTATTATAAAATGGCGGCTGATATGAGTTCTTCTAGAGCTTATGAAGGGTTAGCAGAGTCTTATCAGTATGGGTTAGGCGTGGAAAGCGATAAGAAAAAGGCTGAAGAATACATGCAAAAAGCATGCGATTTTGACATTGATAAAAATTGTAAGAAAAAGAACACTTCAAGCCGATAATTCTCAAACTTGGGCTTGATTCAAGGATTTTTTATTTTATACTAAGTAGCGTGTTTTTTGAACAATTGATTTGAAGCGATAGATTAAAGATATTGCATTTTTCATGGCTGAGTAGTCTTATGCCAAAAACTTTAGCCAAAATATTGTTTGCTATAATTTTGCTGTTTGCCTTGCCTAAATACTCCCCCTGCCTTAACAAACCCCCTAAATTTACCAACTCCAAACAATAGCGAGCGGTTTTCATAAGCTTTTTAAAAACGACGCTAAGATCGCAGAGAGCCTAAAGCCAGCCACCACCAAGAACTTAAGCCAAGGTTTAGCGACCACTCTAAGCGGAGCGTTAAAGTATCAATGGACTAAATTCACGCTAGGGACTTTATACCGTAACGCTCCCGATCGTATTTTAGGAGTGAAATTACCTAAAGCTTTAAACGAAGCCACCGCAGGCGCAGCGTTAAAGTATCACATTAAAAGAGCGTTAGAAAGAAGCCACACAATAAGCGAGTTTAGTAAGAATTTAGAACTAAGCGCGCAAAACGCTAAATTTAGCAACAACACGCTTAAAATCATTGAAGAGCTTACTAACGGCGTCAAAAGCGCGAGCGAAGAAATCAAAGAGAAAGCCACTAAATACGAACAAGCCTTAAAAGAATTACAAAAGATTGATGAAAGCAAGCTTACTAAAGAACAGCAACAAGTTTTAAAAGTGTTTAACGGCGAGTTGGATCAAACAGAGGTTAAAGGAATAGATTTAAACGACCTTTATCTTTTAGAACAAGGATCAAGGAATGCGGGAGCTAGAAAAATACTAAGAAAGCATTACGGAGAAGAGAACACAGGCGGACTAACTAACGATGAACTATTTAACATGAGCGAAGTAATCAAAAACGGAAGCGTGTTATTAGAGAGTTTTGAAAGGATTAAAAACGGATTTAGATATGCTTACGAATGGGATAATAACGGCGTAAAGCTTAGGTTAGTCGTAGATGATTTAAACAATGGAAATAAGATTTTTGATTTTTATAGCGATAGGAATTTTATAGATTTTAGGGATGCCAGTCTACACTCTGGAAACCATCCCCATGAACCTAATCTTACACAAAAACCGCTAATAGATCAAGAGGATTTATCAAAAACAAGCAAAGATTTAAACGAAACCACACAAAAGCCTACACCCTTAAGCCCGTTTGAACAAGCCAACGTCGAAAAGCTTGCGAAACTAGAAAGCGAAAGATTAGAAAGCGAACAAGAATTTTTAAAAGCTAAAGAGCAAGAAACAAAGCGAAAAGAGGCTTTAAAAAAGAAATTAGAACACGAGCGAGGCAATGCGGGCAATATTGAAAGTCAGACTAAAATAGAAGTAGGAGAAGATATACCAGCGAATACGCAAACGCAACTACCTAAAAGCCGAGTGAGATTGAACGAACGAGAGATTTACGATTTAGACTATGCGATCGTGAAAGCCAAAGACTTGAAACCGAGCTTTACCACAGGCGGAACGCAAAAACGCACCGACATGAACGAAAAACAGATTAAAAGCATTGCTGAGAATTTTGACCCTAAGAAGATATTTGGGAGCGGAGGTTTTGAAGATTTACCGATCATTTTAAACGACGGGCAAGTGATCGCAGGAAACCACAGAATCCAAGGCATGCTGAATTTCACGCCTAAAAGCCGTTTTGCTTACGAGAAAGCGGTCAAGGAATACTATCACATAGACTTGAAACCGGACGAGCTGTTAGTGCGAGTGCCACACAACCGACTAAACAATACCGAGATCAACAATTTAGCGGCTTCTAGCAATCAAGGACGCTTTAACAGTGAGAGCGATCATGCGATAGCGGTTTTAAGCCACTATGAACCTAAATTAAAAGAATTAGAAACCAAGTTAAACGCTGATAGCATTTATTCATTAAAAAACATTGTGGCCAAAAACCTTAATTTTGATAAGGCTACTCATCCTAATGTAGGCGATAGTAATTTAGCGTTGTTAATGTTTAACATGCCACGCACTAAAACGCAAGGGATAGAACTATTAAACCGCTGGCAGAAAGAATTTTCAAATGATATTAAAAGCTATGAAAAAGTAAAAAAAATGTTTGTAGATAACGCAGGGAGTTTTCACAATCTCATCCACGACATGAGCTTTCCTAATGTAAGCCTAAACGCTTATTTAAGCAATATTATGGATCGCAGTTTTGCGAATTTAAAGAATTATCAAACAACAAGCGAGAGCCTGAAAGATTTGAGCGAAAAATTCTATAAAACGAGTTCGTTAGAGATGTTTGAAAAGAGCGATCAAAGCACAAGCGATATCAGCGAGATTTTAGGAAGCGCGATCGCACGATTTGCGAGGTTTGATGATCCAAGTAAAGCGTTATTTGAAGCTTTAAGAAGCGATAACATTAAAAAAGGTTTGAAAGAATTTAAGATCGCAGATGAAGCTAAAGACATGTTTAACCCTGATAGTAAGGAATTTAAGGATATTGATATTTACGACTTCACGCATTACCTTTTAATGGTGAATAGAGAGCCGAACGAAAACAACCCTACTTTAAAGCGCTTGATAGAAGCCGTTCAAGACATGCAAAAAGAAAGCAAGAAAGGGATTAAAGAAGCAGTAAGCAAAACAAGCACAGAGGAAACAGAGAAAGCAATTAAAGAACGAGCCTTTAAAGTCATAGAAGACAAAGAAGCGTTTTTGAAAGATTTGAACGCTATAAAACCCATGCAATTACCGAGAGAGATTGATAGCTTTTTAAACGCTTTTAATGGGATTGAAAATAAAGAAAATTTCATTAAACATTTACAAAGCAAGCCTGATGCTAAGCACCGATTAGCTTATTTGCATTTAGTAGAACCTACCTTAAAAGAACCCGATATTACGCTTATTTTTAAAAATCAAGGTAAGGAAGTTAAAAAAGAGCATATCAAAGCCTTCCAAGGCGATCCTAAAACGATTTATTATTTTTTAGTCACACAGGATAATGATAGTAAGCTTATTACAGGATTGAAAGTTAAACCAAGTTACATTAAAGCAGAGATTGACAAGGCGGACATTATCCACTCTTTCATTCCGCAGGCAAGAACGCTTAAAGAATAAGCCGAAGGAGTGGGCTTGCATTTAAAATATAAAACAAAAATTTTAATAAGTCAAGGAGTAAAAAAATGAATTACCCTAATTTGCCTAATAGCGTGCTAGATTTCACCGAACAGCCCGAAGTGAAAGAAATCACTAACGAACTTTTAAAGCAATTACAGAACGCTTTACATAGTAACACGCTTTTTACTGAACAAGTGGAATTAAGCCTTAAAGGGATTGTTAGGATTTTAGAGGTGCTTTTAAGTTTGGATTTTTTCAAAAACGCCAACGAGATTGATAGCAGTTTGAGAAATTCCATTGAATGGCTTAATAACGCCGGAGAAAGCTTGAAAAACAAAATGAAAGAATACGAGAGCTTTTTTAATGATTTCAATACGAGCATGAACAGCAACGAGCAGGAAGTAACGAGCGTTTTAAACGCCAACACCGAAAACATCAAAAGCGAAATTAAAAAGCTAGAAAATCAATTGATAGAAACCACTACAAGGCTTTTAACGAGCTATCAAATCTTTTTAAACCAAGCCCGAGATAACGCTAACCATCAAATCACCGAAAACAAAACCCAAAGCCTTGAAGCGATCACACTTGCTAAAACGAACGCCAATAATGAAATAAGCAACAACCAAACGCAAGCACTAAATAACATTAACGAAGCGAAAGAAAACGCTACAACGCAAATAAGCAACAATCAAACGCAAGCGATCACTAACATTAACGAAGCTAAAGAAAGCGCTACAACGCAAATTAACACGAATAAGCAAGAAGCTTTAAACAACATCACGCAAGAAAAGCAACAAGCCACAAATGAGATAACCGAAGCGAAAAACACGATCATTATCAAAACATTGATTTTTTTGAGATTGAATAAAGCGTGTTAAAAACCACTATAATACCCCTAAAAAATGCGAGTTTTAAAGATGCCTTTATTTGATTTAAAAAGCCCTTACCCACCAGCAGGCGATCAGCCCCAAGCCATAGAAGCCTTAACGAAAAGCTTGAAAAATAACAACCATTATCAAACTTTAGTGGGGGTTACAGGGAGCGGTAAGACTTATACGATGGCCAATATCATCGCTCAAACCAATAAACCCGCTTTAATCATGAGCCATAATAAGACCTTATGCGCGCAGCTCTATAGCGAATTTAAGGCGTTTTTCCCGCATAATAGGGTGGAGTATTTTATCTCCCATTTTGATTACTACCAGCCTGAAAGCTATATCCCTAGAAGGGATTTATTCATTGAAAAAGACAGCTCTATTAATGATGATTTAGAGCGTTTGAGATTGAGCGCGACCACCTCACTTTTAGGTTATGATGATGTGATCGTGATAGCGAGCGTTTCGGCTAATTATGGTTTGGGTAACCCTGAAGAATATTTAAAAGTCATGGAAAAAATCAAAGTGGGCGAGAAGCACGCCTATAAGAGCTTTTTATTAAAGCTAGTGGAAATGGGTTATAGCCGTAATGAAGTGGTGTTTGATAGGGGGAGCTTTAGAGCGACTGGGGAATGCGTGGATATTTTCCCCGCTTATAATGACGCTGAATTTATTAGGATTGAATTTTTTGGCGATGAGATAGAAAGGATTGCTGTCTTTGACGCTTTAGAAAGAAATGAAATCAAGCGCTTGGATTCTGTCATGCTTTATGCGGCCAGTCAGTTTGCCGTAGGGAGCGAGAGGTTGAATTTAGCCATTAAAAGCATTGAAGATGAACTCGCTTTAAGGTTGAAATTTTTTAAAGAGCAGGATAAAATGCTTGAATACAACCGTCTCAAACAACGCACCGAGCATGATTTAGAAATGATTAGCGCGACCGGTGTGTGTAAGGGCATTGAAAATTACGCGCGCCATTTTACAGGTAAAGCCCCTAACGAAACGCCTTTTTGCTTGTTTGATTATTTAGGGATATTTGAGCGGGAGTTTTTAGTCATTGTAGATGAAAGCCATGTGAGTTTGCCGCAGTTTGGGGGGATGTATGCAGGGGATATGAGCAGGAAAAGCGTTTTAGTGGAATATGGTTTTAGATTGCCTAGCGCTTTAGACAACCGCCCTTTAAAATTTGATGAATTTATCCATAAAAATTGCCAGTTCCTTTTTGTGTCCGCTACGCCCAATAAGCTAGAATTAGAGCTTTCCAAAAAGAATGTCGCTGAGCAAATCATTCGCCCTACAGGGCTTTTAGACCCTAAATTTGAAGTGCGAGACAGCGATAAGCAAGTCCAGGATTTGTTTGATGAAATCAAGTTAGTGGTGACCAGAGATGAAAGGGTGCTAATCACCACGCTCACTAAAAAAATGGCAGAAGAATTGTGCAAATATTATGCTGAATGGGGCTTGAAAGCGCGTTACATGCATAGTGAAATTGATGCGATTGAAAGGAACCACATTATCCGCTCTTTAAGGCTTAAAGAATTTGACATTTTAATAGGGATCAATCTTTTAAGAGAGGGGTTGGATTTGCCTGAAGTCTCTTTAGTAGCGATCATGGATGCGGATAAAGAAGGGTTTTTAAGGAGCGAAACAAGCCTCATTCAAACCATGGGGCGAGCCGCTAGAAACGCTAATGGCAAGGTTTTATTATACGCTAAAAAGATCACTCAAAGCATGCAAAAAGCCTTTGAGATCACGAGTTATAGGCGCGCCAAGCAAGAAGAGTTCAATAAAATTCATAACATCACCCCCAAAACCGTTACTCGCGCTTTAGAAGAGGAATTGAAATTAAGAGACGATGAGATTAGAATCGCTAAAGCCTTAAAAAAGGACAAAATGCCTAAAAGTGAAAGGGAAAAAATCATTAAAGAATTGGATAAAAAAATGCGAGAATGCGCGAAAAATTTGGATTTTGAAGAAGCGGTGCGTTTGAGAGATGAAATCGCTCAATTAAGAACGCTTTAAACGCTATCGCTTAAAAACTATAAGTGTAGTTGAAATAAACCGAGTAATTGCGCCTGAAATCAACTTGGTATAACAAGCTGTTGATCCCGTATTCTAAAAATCGTAAAACTTTGAGGACATCTTCACTATTATTGCTAATGTTATTCATGGAATAATAGTGGTTAAAATAATAAGTGGGGATTTTAATCCCAAAGCCAAATTGGTTGCGCTTATTCCCCAAACGAACCCCTAAATTTACCAAAAATTGGAAACCATTTGGATCCACTTTCCCGCCAAAAGTGTCTAAAAGAAGGGCTTGATACAATAACGCATCGCTCAATTTGTCATACACTCCAGCAAAAGCGATCCCCAGATTGAACCCGGCAAAAAACTTATCCCCATTATAAGCGTTAAGCAATAAATCCATATAAGTGCCGTAAGTGGAAATGATAACAGACTGCGATTCTTTTTGGCCATAAAGAGAAGCGCTCAAATCATAAAATAACCCCCACCTAAATCCAAACCACTTCGTTTCTTCATGCTTACCCACCCATTTATAGCCTACCTGAACGCCAAAACCATTAGATACATACGAATTTTTAAAAACAGGGCTTAAGCCATCGCTGAAAACGATTTGGCTTTTATTGAATTGTTGGGATAAATTCAAGTTGCTGTAGTTGTGCTGAATGCTCCCCAACTGATACCCAAGCCCTAGATAAAATGCCGATCTATCCGCATAGCGTTTGATGGGCGAAACCACCTTTTTATCAAAAAAAGTGTAATCCCCTTGAGTCAAAACATCTTTAAAACCCTTTGCATTAAGCACGCAAGAAAGCCCTAAAATTAAGTATAACGCTCGTTTCAAAAAACCCCTTAAAACTTCAATTTTTACCGCCTATTTTATAGTTCTGTTTTTTAAAAACGCGCCTTATTCAAACACCCTTTTAAAAATCGCCCCCACATTTTTAGTGTAATAGCTGTAATCAAAACATGCTTTGATTTCATCCTCGCTCAAATATTTTTTCAAGCGTTCATCGTTGAGTAGGGCGTTTAAAAACAAATTTTCATCAGCGTTTTTAAAAGCGCCTTGTTGCAAAACCTCCCATATTTTCATCGCATTTTCTTGCACGATAGAATAGCTTTCTTCTCTGCTCAAACCTTTTTTGGGCAATTCCAATAACACTCGTTGCGAAAAAACTAACCCCCCACTCAAAGCTAAATTTTTAAGCATGTTTTTAGGATAAACCACCAAATTTTCAATCACGCTATTTAGGCGGCTGAGCATAAAATCGCTAGTGATAAACAGATCGGGTAATGCAAAACGCTCCACAGAGCTATGGCTCATGTCCCTTTCATGCCATAAGGCGACATTTTCTAACATAGGGGTAGTAAAAGAGCGAATCACCCTGCAAAGCCCGGTGATATTCTCGCTCAATATGGGGTTTCTTTTGTGAGGCATCGCAGAGCTCCCTTTTTGCCCTGTTGAAAAAGCTTCTTCCACTTCATAGACTTCACTGCGTTGCAAATGGCGGATATTGACAGCGATTTTTTCACAACTGCTCGCTAAAAGAGCCAGATCGCATGCAAGCCTAGCGTAGCGGTCTCTTTGAATGACTTGATTGCTGATATTGGCGGTTTTTAAGCCTAAAAATCCGCACGCTAATTCTTCTAATTCTAAAGGGGCGTGCGCGAAATTCCCCATAGCCCCACTGATCGCTCCCACGCTGATAAATTCCATCGTTAAATCTAAGGCTTTTAAATGCCGTTTGATTTCATCAGCAAAAAGGGCTAACACTAAGCCAAAAGTAATGGGTTCGCCAAACATCCCATGGCTTCTGCCCACCATCAGCGTGTCTTTATGCTCTAAAGCCCTGTTTTTAAGGGTTTCATAGAGGTTTTTAACGCCTTTTTGAATGAGTTTTAAGCTTTTTGTCATCAATAACGCCATAGCCGTATCAATGCAATCGCTAGAAGTGATCCCATAATGAAAAAAGCGCGATTCTTCGCCCAGGCTTTCAGCCACGCAAGTGGTGAAAGCGATTAAATCATGCTTAGTGGTTTTTTCAATTTCTTTGATGCGCTCAAGGTTGAATGCCGCCTTAGCGCAGATTTTTTCACAATCGCTATCTTGGATTTGCCCAAGCTTGTTCCACGCCCTAACGACAGCTTTTTCCACTTCTAGATAGGTTTCAAACTTGGTTTGCTCATTCCATAGGGCTTTCATTTCTTCATTCGCATAGCGTTCTAACACCGACAATCCTTAAAATCAAAATGGGATTTATGTTACTTTAAAGGGGTTTAAAAAGTCAAGGGGGAAAACCACACAAGACGCAAAAAAGCGCCTTGATCTAATGGAAGGGTTATACTTTAGCTTCTTCCCTGCGTTGCAAGTATTCCCAACGCTCATTCACATCTTTTTGCAATTCTTCAATAACATGTTCGTTTTCCTTTTTGAAAAGGTGTTTGAAACGTTTTTGTGCCCCTAAATAATCCCTTACAGGAATGATATTTCTTGGGCGGTAAGTGATTTTCAATTCCCTGCCATTAAAGATTTCAAATAAGGGGAACATCAAACTATCCACAGCCATATCCGCTAATTCAATGGTTTTATTGGATTCAAATTTCCATTCAGTCGTGCATGGGCTAAGAGCGTTAATAAAGCAAGGCCCTTCAGTGTCTAGCGCGGTTTTAATCTTTTTGTTCATGTCTTTCCATTTGTTAGGCGAGAGCTGCGCCACATAAGGGACCCCATGGCTTGCCATGATATTGACGATGTCTTTTTTCTTTTCTTTTTTACCAAAGCTAACCGATCCCGCTGGCGTGGTAGAAGTGCTAGCCCCTAACGGCGTAGAGCCACTTCTTTGACCGCCGGTATTGGCGTAGTTTTCATTGTCTAGGCAAATGTAAGTCATGTCATGCCCTCTTTCCATGCAACCGCTGATGAATTGAAAACCAATATCATAACTGGCCCCATCGCCCCCAAACGCCACGAATTTTGGTTTTTGACCTTGATAGCGCCCCTTATTCACTAGCGCTTTATACATCGCTTCCACCCCTGAAATCGCCGTAGAGCCATTTTCAAAACCAATATGGATCCAAGGCACATCCCATGAAGTGTGAGGATACACAGCCGAGCATACCTCTAAACAACCGGTAGAATTGCCTAAAACAATAGGCCCATCTACAGCGTTTAAAACTTCGCGCACAATAATGCCATGCCCACAACCCGGACAAAGCAAGTGCGAGCCTTGAAATTTTTCAGCGCTTTGGCTAAAACCTTTGAGTGTTTTGACTTCTTTTACCATGATATTTCCTTTTTAAAAAAAGCTCATTTTAGGGCCGTGCAAGCCTACGAATTGTTGGGTAGGGTGCGTGAGCGTGCCTTTAAGAGCGTCTTCATTGATTTCTTCAAAAATTCCGCATAAATGCGCGATTGTCATATCCCTTTCGCCTAAACCATAAATGTAGTTAGACACCACAGGGTGTTTAGTCCCTTGCGTTTGATACACCGCGCTCGTTACCTCATTAAACATCGCCCCCATAGCGCCCGCTGGAGAGCTCTTATCTAAAATCGCTAAAGCTTTAAGATTTTTCAAATCCTGCCCTAATCTTTCATAAGGGAAAGGGCGCAAGGAATGGATGGTAGCCACGCCGGCCTTAATGCCTTTTTTATGCATTTCTTTAGCTGCTACGATCGCTGATTCATAAGTGGTGCCTAACGCAAAGATAGCGATTTCAGCGTCTTCTAGCTGGAAAGTTTTAGTCAAATGGTATTGTCTGCCGGTGAGTTTAGCGAAATCATTAAACACTTCTTCAATCACAGAAGACGCGCTCATGATCGCATGGTGGAGTTGGGCTTTATGCTCATAATGCCATTCTTCTTCGGCTTGCGCGCCATAGCTTACCGGTTTATCAAAATCCAAAAGCGAATGCTTGGTTTGGTATTCGCCTACGAATTGATAAGCCACTGCATCGCTCAAAGGGCGGACATTTTGCACGGTGTGCGAGCATAAAAACCCGTCTTGATTGACAATAGTAGGCACGCGCACCTTTTGATGCTCTGCGATTCTAAACGCCATTAAAGTGAAATCATAAGCTTCTTGGGGGTTGCATGTGCATAAACTTATCCAGCCAGAATCCCTGCTTAAATACATATCAGAATGATCGCCATGGATATTCAAAGGGGCTGCTAAAGCACGATTGACTAAATTCAAAACGATAGGCAAACGCATCCCAGAAGCTTGGTATAAAACCTCTACCATTAACGCCAAACCTTGAGAGCTAGTCGCAGTGCTGACCCTCCCGCCTGCAGCAGCGGCTCCCACGCATGCACTCATGGCAGCATGCTCAGATTCCACTAAAACGAATTCGCCATCAATATAACCATTATCCTTAAACGAGCCATAATTTTGCACAATGGGCGTTGATGGGGTGATAGGATAGGCTGCGATGACATCAATTTGAGCCTGTCTCAAAGCGTTAGAACTAGCGGTATTGCCATCCCACACTTCTATCTCTTGCAATTCAATACTTCTTGCCATATTTTTTCCTTATGATTTTTTCTTTTCTTGTTTTTGCGGCCATTGAGTGAGGGCGGTAGCGGGCTCAATTTGTTCTTCAAACATCCATAGCGATTTAGGGTTGGTGGGGCAGACATCCACGCACACGCCACAGCCTTTACAATGAGAATAATCCACGCCTTTTAACTTGCCCTCTCTTGAAAGAATGGCAGCGTCTGGGCAATAAACCCAACAATTAAAGCAATTGATGCAAATATTATTGTTATGCACAGGCTTAGCCACGCGCCAATGAGCCACTGAAGTGGTGAAGTAGCTTTGCTCGGTGTAATGGCGCTCATCGTTGTGTTTTTCCATTTCGCTTTGTGCGTTTTTTTCAAAAGGGAAGAGCACCGCTCCCATTTCAAATTCATTCCAATCTTTCATCTTTGTTCCTTAATGTTATTGAACTTCTTCATAAGCTCTTTGGATAGCGAGCATGTTAGCGTCAATGACTTCTTGCGTGAGTTTTTTGCCTAAAACTTTCTTAAAAGCTTCTTTAAAAGCCCCGATTTCAAGCATGCCAGACACTTTCATTAACGCCCCTAGCATGGGCGTGTTAGGGATGGGGCGTTTTAAGGTTTCCATAGAGATTTTTAAACAATCCACTAAAAACACCTTACGGGTTTTTAATTCAGGTTTTTTTTCAAACAATTCTTCTTTGTTAAGATAGCTGGTGATGATATAAGTCGTGTCTTCTTTTTCATTGGCGAAGATGTTTTCAATGAAAACCAAACCCGGATCAATCACCAGCACATAATCAGGCTGCATGAAGCGTTCATGATTTAAAATAGGCTCATCATCAATGCGGTTATAAGCCATCATAGCAGCCCCCCTTTTAGCTGAACCATAGGAAGCGAACGCTTGCACTTCTTTGCCTGTTTTTGAAATCACATCGGCTAGCCCTTTAGCGCCAGTGATAGCGCCTTGACCCGCTCGCGCATGCCATCTAATTTGAAACATGGTAATATGTCTCCTTAATATCGTATAAGATAAATTGAATTTAGCCTAAGATTATACAAGAAAAATCATTAACATGTCTTATAACAACACCTTTTTAAGAATTTTTATAGAAAAATGGGGGCATACCCACAAGAATTATGGCTATTTTATGGCTATTTATTCTAAAAAGATAGGCGTTCTTAATCAAAATCACTAATATTTATTTTAAACTTTGTTATTATTTAGGGTGTGATTTGATTTTAGTCTGTATGGGGCAAGTGTGGGGTAGGATAACATAAGGAATTGGGTTATGAATAAAACAAATAAAACAATGGTTAAAATATTGATGGGCATGGCGTTATTATCATCGCTTCAAGCCGCAGAGGCAGATCTTGATGAAAAATCAAAAAAACCTAAATTTGCGGACAGGAATACGTTTTATTTGGGGGTTGGGTATCAGCTTAGCGCGATCAACACATCTTTTAGCACCGAGTCTGTGGATAAATCGTATTTTATGACCGGCAATGGCTTTGGTGTGGTGTTAGGGGGGAAGTTTGTGGCTAAAACGCAAGCTGTAGAGCATGTGGGTTTTCGTTACGGGTTGTTTTATGATCAGACCTTTTCTTCTCACAAATCCTATATTTCTACCTATGGTTTGGAATTTAGCGGTTTGTGGGACGCTTTCAATTCGCAAAAAATGTTTTTAGGGTTAGAGTTTGGTGTAGGCATCGCTGGGGCGACTTACATGCCAGGAGGGGCTATGCATGGGATTATCGCTCAAAATTTAGGCAAAGAAAATTCGCTTTTCCAATTGCTTGTGAAAGTGGGTTTTCGTTTTGGCTTTTTCCACAATGAAATCACTTTCGGGTTGAAATTCCCTTTCATTCCTAACAAAAGAACTGAAATCGTTGATGGCTTGAGTGCGACTACTTTATGGCACCGCTTACCGGTAGCTTATTTCAATTATATCTATAATTTTTAGATATGGTTATTTAGAGGTTTTAGATTTGACAAAATCAATTAACTCTCGTGTGTCTATGGTTAGGGTTAAGAATTGCTGATAGGTGGTGATCCACTTGCCCCCTTTCCCATACAAATGATACCCATCGCCTCCGCCTAAAAAGTTAAAAAACGCATCCGCTCGCACGCTCACCCATTTGTTTTTATAAACATAATAAAGCCCTATCATATCAAAATTAGGGGCTCTATACCATGGCAACCCGGTATAAAGGGATTGGCCATAAGTGGCATAAAAGTGCATTTGGGGTTTGTTGGAAAAATAGTATCTGTTAAAAATCCCAAAGCCTTTGTATTGTGCTTGGGCGTAAAATTCCCCCCCAAAGCTGTTATAAAATTGAGCGTTTTGACACTCGCTAGCATAACGCACGCAATAATGGGTTTGAGACGACTGCGTGCCAAAGGTCATAAAAATATTATCCATATAAGGCATGAGATTTTTAAAATCCGCTTTTAAATAAGCATGGTAATAGACTCTATCTAAAATGGTAGGGTTAGAGTATTTCCCTATTTCTCCGCCTTGTGGGTTATTTTTTTGACTGAAATAGGGGTAGCCATTAGGCCATTGTGGGGTTACATCGCCTGGTTTTAAGTAAGAATTACCGCCGTAAGGGTAATTATCTCCCATGCTATGATGGCTGGCGTTATGAAAAATGACAAGCTGCCCCCCCAAACCTAAATACCCTTTAAGAAACTGAAATTCTGAAGAAACAAAATACAAGAATTGATCAAAATCGTAATTTTTCTTTTTGGGCTGGTTGTTCCAATTACGCCCCCCATACCAATCCACAACGCCCTCAAACCACCCATTCCACCAGCGGTTAGGATCATAAGCTGGTTTGAATTGAAACGCTCCTCCCCTAAAAGTAGGGTCTATAAACCAAAAAAGTTTTTTAAAAGCGCTTAAAGGGTAATGCCCTATTTGATAGCTTCGCGGCACAATGCCTAAAAAAAATCTCAAATTTTTCCCTATGTATTGGTAATACATGGTAACCCCCCACGAATAAGGGAAATAGCTATAATGCGTGTGTAAATTTTGAATAAACCACGCCCCAAACATCAAGGCCTGTCTTTTGTCTAATTGGACGCCGATTTGAGGCATGAGACGACCTTGCATTTTGGTTAGGCTATTCCAATAGGGGTTGTTATTTGGGGCCACTAAATTGAAATTAAAGCTCATGAACTTCAAGTCATAGACAAAACTAGCCGCTTTCATTAAAGGCGCTATTAAAAAACCTGAAAACAACAACGCATAAAGAGATTTTTTTAAGAAAATCAAACTAAAATACAGCCCCTTTCATCATCTTTTAAAATTGCAGCATTTAAAATAGCGACATTTTATTTAAAGACAAGATACGATTTTAAATTAACTTTCATTAAAAACAACATAAAAACCAAAAACAGAACCCTTTCAAGTTCGGTTTTTTTTTGGATAAAATAGCTTTAAAAAAGGGTGTTTAATTTTTATGACTTCATATTCAAGCCATTCTTTTAAAGAACAAGATTTTCATATCCCTATCGCTTTTGCTTTTGATAAGAATTACCTCATTCCTGCGGGCGCGTGTATTTATTCCTTGCTAGAAAGCATCGCTAAAGCCAATAAAAAAATTCGTTACACCCTATACGCTTTAGTGGTGGGCTTGAATGAAGAAGATGAAGCAAAACTCCACCAAATTACAGAGCCTTTTAAAGAATTTGCCACTTTAGAAGTGAAAGACATTGAACCTTTTTTAGACACTATCCCTAACCCTTTTGATGAGGATTTCACCAAGCGTTTTTCTAAAATGGTGTTAGTGAAGTATTTTCTAGCGGATTTGTTCCCCAAATATTCCAAAATGGTGTGGAGCGATGTGGATGTCATCTTTTGCAATGAATTTAGTGCTGATTTCTTAAGCATTAAAGAAGATGATGAGAATTATTTTTATGGGGTTTTAGAAGTTGAAAAGCACCACATGATGGAAGGGTTTTTGTTTTGTCATTTAGATTACCAGCGCAAGAAAAATTTCACCTTAAGAATGCATGATCTTTTAAAGGGGAATGAGGCTAAAGGGGAGTTGGATTTCACGAAATGGTGTTGGCCTAACATGAAAGCTTTAGGGATTGAGTATTGCGTTTTCCCCTTCTATTACACCATTAAAGATTTTTCTAACGCGTATTTAAACGAGAATTACAAGAAAACCATTTTAGAGGCGCTCAAAAACCCTACCATTATCCACTATGACGCTTGGTGGGGGGCGGTGAAGCCTTGGGATTACCCTTTTGGTTTAAAAGCGGATTTATGGCTGAACACTTTGGCTAAAACCCCTTTTATGAGCGATTACACTAAAAAAATGCACACCAATGAGAGCTTTTATACCACAAAAATGGCTGAGCAGCATTATTTTTCTTCAGTAAAATCTTCAAAAGAAATTGTTTTCAAGGCTCCGTATTTGTTTTTCAAATCGTATCTGTTTGTTGTGTTTAAAGAAAGGAAAATCCATTCAAGAGTTTTTGAATTAACTTGTGGTTTAGTGAAAAAATTTTTCAATAAGCTTATTTATTTTGGGTTTTTGATGCCTAAAGCGTTAGCTAAAAGGGTGGTTAGTAAGATCCTTAGAGTTTTAGGGCTTCATGGGATTGCTAAAAAAATTCTAATCAAACTCAAGCTCTTAAAAAAGAGCTAGAGTAAAGGGGTTAAAACCCTTCTTTAAATTAATTTATTAACTTTCATTAAAAACAACATAAAAACCAAAAACAGAACCCTTTCAAGTTCGGTTTTTTTTTGGATAAAATAGCTTTAAAAAAGGGTGTTTAATTTTTATGACTTCATATTCAAGCCATTCTTTTAAAGAACAAGATTTTCATATCCCTATCGCTTTTGCTTTTGATAAGAATTACCTCATTCCTGCGGGCGCGTGTATTTATTCCTTGCTAGAAAGCATCGCTAAAGCCAATAAAAAAATTCGTTACACCCTATACGCTTTAGTGGTGGGCTTGAATGAAGAAGATGAAGCAAAACTCCACCAAATTACAGAGCCTTTTAAAGAATTTGCCACTTTAGAAGTGAAAGACATTGAACCTTTTTTAGACACTATCCCTAACCCTTTTGATGAGGATTTCACCAAGCGTTTTTCTAAAATGGTGTTAGTGAAGTATTTTCTAGCGGATTTGTTCCCCAAATATTCCAAAATGGTGTGGAGCGATGTGGATGTCATCTTTTGCAATGAATTTAGTGCTGATTTCTTAAGCATTAAAGAAGATGATGAGAATTATTTTTATGGGGTTTATGACAGAATATACCCATATGAAGGCTTTTTTTATTGCAACTTAACTTACCAACGAAAAAACCAATTTTGTAAAAAAATATTAGAAACCATGCACACACAAAAAATAGATAAAGAACCGCAATTAACAGAATTTTGTCGATCAAAGATCGCACCATTAAAAATAGAGTATTGCATTTTCCCACACTATTATAGTCTTTCTGAAGAGCATTTAAGGGGTGTGGTCAATGCAATTTATCATAACACCATTAAACAAGCCTTAAGAGAACCTATCGTTATACAATACGACTCCCATCCTTATTTTCAAATAAAACCTTGGACATATCCTTTTGGTTTAAAAGCGGATTTATGGCTGAACGCTTTGGCTAAAACCCCTTTTATGAGCGATTGGTCTTATTTGATCACAGGAGGTGGGGAGATAGGTGGAGAAAAATGGCACTACTACCATAGCATTATTGCTTATCATTACTACTTCCCTTTATGGAAAACAGAAGAACAGATCGCCCATGACGCTTTTAAGACATTTTTGAATCATTATTCTTTACACATTCATGAGATTCCCAAAAACGCAAGGCGAAGATTATTTAAATACTGCATTTCAATACCACTCAAGAGTCTTATTAGTAAAACCCTTAAAATCCTAGGGCTTCATGGGATTGTTAAAAAAATCCTACTCAAGCTCTTAAAAAAGAGCTAGAGCCAAAGCCTTTAATCAAACGATTTTTTCATATCAATCACATAGCGGAATTTCGCTTTCCCATGGGTTAGGTTATGATAGGCGGTGTCAATATCCTTGCCTAAAATCAAATCTATTTCAGGGTAAATATTGTGTTTGATAGAAAAATCCATCATCTCTTGGGTTTCTTTAATGCCCCCAATCAATGAGCCATAAACCTTGCGATTGCCTAAATGGATAAAATCAAAAACGCTAAGCGTTGGAGCAACTTCTACAGGGGGGAGTCCCACAAGGGCTAGATCGCCATTATAAGTTAAGAGCTTGAGATAGTCTTTTAAATCATAATGGGTAGGAATGGTTGAAATGATAAAATCCAATTCTTCTTTGCATTGTTTAGGGTCGGTGTAGAAATGTTGAACCCCCATGCTTAAAGCGTCTTGCTTTTTGTGTTCATTTCTTGCAAAAACGCTCACTTCAGCCCCCATAGCCACAGCGTATTTAACCGCCATGCTTCCTAGCCCACCAAACCCAGCGACACCAACTTTTGTGCCTTTAGTAACCTTAGAAAATTTTAAGGGCGAATAAGTGGTGATGCCCGCGCAAAGCAAGGGGGCTACTTTTTCTAAAGGAGCGTTTTTATCCACGCTAATCACATAGTTTTCATCCACGACAATATTATTAGAGTATCCGCCCATGTGGGGTTCATTGCCATGGAAAGAATCCAAACAATCATAAGTGAATACCACTTTGGCGCAAAATTGCTCTTGGTGTTCTTTACAGGGCTTACACGCTTTGCATGAATTGACAAAACAGCCCACGCCCACCACATCGCCGACCTTAAATTTCTTAACTTCCTTACCCACTTCTTTGATGACCCCAGCAATTTCATGCCCAGGAATCATAGGATAGATGCCTTCTTTCCATTCGCTATAAGCGCTATGAATATCGCTATGGCAAATCCCTGCATAAAGAATGTCAATCAACACATCTTTAGGGCCTACAGCATGGCGGCTAAAATCATGGGGTTTGAAATGCCCGTCTTTAGAAAAAATAGCAAAACCTTTAGATGGAACTCTCATTAAAACTCCTTGTTTGATTAAAATACCGCTATTGTATTGTTTTTATGGTTTACTTATGTTTCTATAGGTTTAACTAATTTTATAATTGTTGGTTACATGGTATCGTTGTTTGGTGCGCTCAAACACACCCCTTGTATAATCCCGTTTCTATCTTAACGCTGCTATATCTTATCATGCAGCAAGTAATTCTCTAACGCAATGCCCGCCCCATCAAGTCCGGGAGTTTTTTTCAGCACGACATGCACAGGGATAGAAGCGAGAAACGCTCCCATGCGCCCTTTCGTTTCAAAGCGTGCTCTAAAGGGCGAAGTTTTAAAATAATCAATGAATCGTGGGATAATCCCCCCACACAAATACACGCCCCCTCTAGCCCCCAAAGTGAGAGCCACATCAGCAGCGAGCGTGCCTAGCATGGAGCAAAAAGTGTCCAAGGTCAATCGGCATATAGGGTAATCCCCATTCAAAGCGCGTTCGCTAATGATTTGTGGGGTTAATTCAGCCTTGCTTAACTTCGCCACTTTTTCTAAACTTTTGCGTTTAGACAGGGCTTCATAAATCAACACCAAACCGCTCCCACTCAAAAACCTTTCCGCGCTCACATGGTTGAATTTAGAGCGGGCGTATTGCCACACTAAAATTTCTAAATCATCAAAAGGGGCAAAGCTCACATGCCCTCCTTCACCGGGCAAGACTTTCAAAGAGCCATCGCTGTTTTGGATAAGAGTGCTTACCCCAAGCCCGGTTCCTGGCCCTAAAATCGCTTTAGGGGCGTTGATTTCGCACTTAATCCCGCCTATTTGAGCCAGATCGTTTTCTTGCATCGCGCTAATGGCATAGGCTTGCGCGACAAAATCATTGATGACAAGCAATTTTTTTAAATTCAAACATTGCCGTGTCGTTTCAATAGAAAAAGTCCAGTGATTGTTAGTCATTTGGACAAAATCCCCCATAATGGGCGTAGCCACAGCAAAAGAGCCATAAATAGGGTGCAGTTTAAGGCTTTCTTTGCATTTAGAAAGATAAAATCGCACTGCATCGCTCAAACTTTCAAAATCTTCGCACCGCAAGACTTCAATGCATTCAATCTGTCGTGGGGCGACTTCCAAGCCAAAGCGCGCGTTCGTGCCGCCAATATCGGCTAATAGTCTCGGGTAAGTTTCAGTTTTTGGCATAAAACACCTCCGTGGTAACTTTTTTAGAATGTAAAATCCGAGCAATCGGCAGAGAATAGGGAGCGTTTTCTTTTAAAGCTTTTTCTAAAACCTCCCTTTTTTGCACCCCACTAACGCTTAAGAAAAGTTTTTCGCAATTTTCTAAGGCGTTAATAGACATGCTCAGGCGCTCATAAGGAGCGTTAGCGGGCTTAGTCAAGACGATATTTTCTTTTTCTTCGTTTAAAAAAGCGCTCGTTTCGGGAAAAAGGCTAGCCGTATGCCCATCAGTCCCCATGCCCAAAATGGCTAAATGAGGCTGTTTGAAATGCTGGTTAGCAAAATGAAAAAGCGCGTTTGTATCGCCAGAAATCTTTTTGGGCAAAAGCGGGATGAAAGAAGCTTTTAGGGCGTTATTTTGCAATAAGTAATCGTGTAATAATTTGGTGTTGCTATCATTGTGGCTTGTGTCTATGATGCGTTCATCTACTAAACTGACTAAACACTCATGCCATTTGAGATCTAAAACGCTCAATTTTTGCAACAAACTAATGGGCGAACGGCCCCCAGAAAAAGCGATAGAAACTTGATGGTGCTTTTTTAAGGCGGTGTTAAAAAATTCTTTAAAACGCTCTATTAAAGCCTTGTGGCAATCTTTCAAATTTTCAAATTCAAACAATTGATAACCCATAA
Organism: Helicobacter pylori; assembly: GCF_030323545.1. Lineage (NCBI taxonomy): Bacteria > Pseudomonadati > Campylobacterota > Epsilonproteobacteria > Campylobacterales > Helicobacteraceae > Helicobacter > Helicobacter pylori. The sequence continues at coordinate 473,794 of NZ_CP122954.1, forward strand.
AATCCCTTTTATTGATAGAGTGGTTTTAAAAATTCGGATTCGTTTAGATTATGGCTTTCATAGGAATATAAGGGCGTGGCGTTATTCATAAAACCTTCTATGAGCGTGTCAATAAAAACCCATGACGCTTCTAATTCCAACTGGTGGGCGAAATTATTGTGGTTATTTTGTATCGCATCATAGAGCAATTTAGCGTAGGGCTGTAAAAATTCTTGTTTGTGATGGGTTTCTAAAATAAGGGGGTTTTGATGATCTTTTAGGGTGAGGGTGATTTTATCTTGAGAGAGGAAAAATTCTAGCGTATTGACTGCATTAAAATGGATTTTCGCGCTCGCTTGGTTGCTAGGCATTTTTTTAGCGTGCTTAAGGTAGAAAGGCACGCCTTTAAATTTAGGCGTATCCAAAAAGGCTTTAATAGCGACAAGAGTCTCTGTTTGGCTCTCTTTATTGACCTTATTTTCATCTCTATAGCCTTGATATTGGGCCCGAATAACCTGTTTTTTAAAATCTTTTGGGGGTTGTAAGGTTTTTAAAACTTTGATTTTTTCTTTCCTCAAATCCTTTAAATCGTTGGGTAAATCTGTAGCGATAAGGGATAAAACTTGCAAGAGATGGTTTTGAACCATATCCCTTAAAGCCCCGATTTTATCGTAAAATTCGCCTCTTTCTTCCACCCCTAAAGTCTCATACACGCAGATTTCAACCGCACTGATTTGATCCCATAAAATGTTTAAGATAGGGTTATTTAAGCGCAATTCAAGGATATTTTGAACGCCCTTTTTCCCTAAATAATGATCGATTCTAAAGATTTGCTCTTCTTTAAAAAAAGCGCTAATGCTTTGGAAAATCTCTTGACAAGTCTTTAAATCATGCCCTAAAGGTTTTTCTAAAATCAAGCGTGTGTTGGCATGATTGAGCGCGTTTTGGGCCAAATTTTGAGCGGTAGTTGCAAAAAAACTAGGCGAGATAGAAAAGTAGAAGATCAAGGGGTTATTTTTTGTAGCGATTTTACTCAATTCTTCAAAGTCTTTAGGGTTATCCAAACGGACGCGCAAATAACTAATATGGGCTAAAAATTCCTCACCCTTTTCTCTTGAATGCAACTGCGTTTTTTCACAAAGGAGCACTAAAAATTCTTCATTGGATAGCTCCTTACGTCCTGATGCAATAATCCTAGAATCGTTTTTAAAACCATAATGGGTATAAATTTCATAAAGCGAAACAAAGAGCTTTCGCATGGCCAAATCCCCAGTCGCGCCAAAAAGAACCAAATCAAAATCCAGCATCAATAACCCTTTTAGAGTGTTTTTAAGTTATTATTATATATTAAATCTTAATTGAAGGGGTGTTCATGCCTAAGCATTCTTTAGAACAAATCAAAGAAAAAATTACAGAGCGTAGCAAAAAAACCAGAGAGCTTTATTTAGAAAATATCTTTAACCCTAAAAACCAGCCCAAGATTGAGAGCTTGGGTTGTGCGAATATTGCGCATGTTACAGCGAGCATGCCAGAGCATTTAAAAATGCCTTTAGGTTCGCATAAAAGAAAGCATTTTGCGATTATCACGGCTTATAACGACATGCTTTCAGCCCACCAACCTTTTAAAAATTACCCTGACTGGATTAAAAAAGAGTTGCAAGAGCATAACGCTTATGCGAGCGTCGCTAGTGGGGTGCCAGCGATGTGTGATGGTATCACGCAGGGTTATGATGGCATGGAATTGAGCTTATTCAGTAGAGATGTGATCGCTTTAAGCACCGCCGTGGGATTAAGCCATAATGTTTTTGACGGGGCGTTTTTTTTGGGCGTGTGCGATAAAATCGTGCCAGGCTTACTCATAGGAGCGTTAAGCTTTGGGAATTTAGCGAGCGTGTTTGTGCCAAGCGGGCCTATGGTGAGCGGGATAGAAAATTATAAAAAAGCCAAAGCACGCCAGGATTTTGCAATGGGAAAGATCAACAGAGAAGAGCTTTTAAAAGTGGAAATGCAAAGCTATCATGATGTGGGCACTTGCACTTTTTATGGCACGGCTAATTCTAATCAAATGATGATGGAGTTTATGGGGTTGCATGTAGCTAATTCTAGCTTTATCAACCCTAACAATCCCTTACGGAAGGTTTTAGTAGAAGAGAGCGCCAAAAGATTAGCGAGCGGGGAAGTCCTGCCTTTAGCCAAACTCATTGATGAAAAAAGCATTCTTAACGCTCTTATAGGCTTAATGGCAACCGGAGGTTCTACTAACCACACTTTACATTTGATTGCTATCGCTAGATCTTGTGGGGTGATTCTCAATTGGGACGATTTTGACGCTGTTTCTAATCTCATACCCCTTTTAGCTAAAGTCTATCCTAACGGATCGGCGGATGTGAATGCTTTTGAAGCGTGTGGGGGATTAGCGTTTGTCATCAAAGAATTGTTAAAAGAGGGGCTTTTATTTGAAGATGTGCATACCATTATGGATACCAAAACGCAAAAAGGCATGCAAAATTACACCAAAACCCCCTTTTTGGAAAACGGCCAATTGGCGTATAAAGACGCTGTCAATCATAGCTTGAATACGGACATTTTACGCCCTGTTAGCGAGCCTTTTGCCGCTAATGGGGGGCTTAAAATCTTAAAGGGTAATTTAGGGCGGGCCGTGATTAAAATCTCAGCCATTAAAGATGAGCACAGGAAAGTCAAGGCCAGAGCGATTGTTTTTAAAACCCAAAGCGAATTTTTGGAACGCTTTAAAAATAAAGAATTAGAAAGGGACTTTGTGGCTGTCTTGCCTTTCCAAGGGCCTAAGTCTAACGGCATGCCAGAATTGCACAAACTCACCACGAATTTAGGGGCTTTGCAGGATATGGGCTATAAGGTTGCGCTGGTTACGGATGGGCGCATGAGCGGGGCGAGCGGGAAAGTGCCTAGTGCGATCCATTTAAGCCCTGAGGGAGCGTTAAACGGGGCGATCATTAAGATTAAAGATGGCGATTTGATAGAATTAGACGCTCCTAATAACGCTTTGAATGTGCTTGAAAAGGATTTTGAAAAGAGAGGCATCAACCCCTTGTTTTTAGAAACCTTAGAAAATTTAGAGAAGCCTAGTTTTGGGTTGGGTAGGGAATTGTTTACAAGCTTGAGATTGAATGCCAATACCGCTGAAGAGGGCGGCATGAGTTTTGGTATAAAGGTATAAAAATATAAAGGAGATAAAATGCAAGATAAAATAATAGAGATTTTACAAATTAGCCCCATTGTCCCTGTGGTGGTGATTGAGAATATAAAAGACGCTGTGCCTTTAGCGCAAAGCCTGATAGAGGGGGGTATTCCAATCATAGAAGTTACTTTGCGTTCCAGTTGCGCTTTAGAAGCCATAGAGCTTATCGCTAAGAATGCGCCAAAAATGCGCGTGGGCGCTGGCACGATCCTAAATCCCACCCAATTAGAGCAAGCTCAAAATAGGGGGGCAGAGTTTTTGATTAGCCCGGGTCTTACGATAAAGCTTTTAGAATACGCAAAGAAAAAAGACATGCCCCTAATACCCGGGGTTTCTAGCAGTAGTGAAGTCATGCAAGCCTTAGAATTGGGTTATAGCGCTTTAAAATTTTTCCCGGCAGAGTATTGCGGGGGCGTTAAGCTTTTAAACGCTTTTAATGGCCCTTTTAAAGGGGTGAAATTTTGCCCTACTGGGGGGATTAGCGCAGATAACATGCACTCTTATTTAAATTTAGAAAATGTTTTGTGCGTGGGGGGGAGCTGGCTTACCCCTAAAAATTTGATTCAAAACAAAGAGTGGGATAAAATCACAGAAATTTGTAAGCGATTGCTAGCTTTAAGATAATAAAAAGATCATGACATTTTATATTTGCTTAATAACACTATAATAAAATTTTTAATAAGGAGATACATCATGTTAGAAAATGTCAAAAAATCCCTTTTTAGGGTTTTGTGCTTGGGCGCGTTGTGTTTAGGGGGGCTAATAGCAGAGCAAGACCCTAAAGAGCTTGTGGGTTTGGGGGCAAAGAGCTACAAAGAGCAAGATTTCACTCAAGCTAAGAAATATTTTGAAAAAGCTTGCGATTTGAAAGAAAATAGTGGGTGTTTTAATTTAGGGGTGCTTTATTATCAAGGGCAAGGGGTAGAAAAGGACTTGAAAAAAGCCGCCTCCTTTTACGCTAAAGCGTGCGATTTGAATTACAGCAATGGGTGTCATTTGCTAGGGAATTTATATTACAGCGGGCAAGGCGTGTCCCAAAACACCAATAAAGCCTTACAATACTATTCTAAAGCGTGCGATTTGAAATACGCTGAAGGGTGCGCGAGCTTAGGGGGGATTTATCATGATGGTAAAGTGGTAACCAGGGATTTTAAAAAAGCGGTGGAATATTTCACTAAAGCTTGCGATTTAAACGATGGCGATGGTTGCACGATATTAGGGAGCTTGTATGATGCAGGCAGAGGCGCACCTAAAGATTTGAAAAAGGCGCTCGCTTCGTATGATAAAGCTTGCGGACTAAAAGACAGCCCGGGGTGCTTTAACGCAGGGAATATGTATCATCATGGCGATGGCGTGGCGAAGAATTTTAAAGAGGCTCTCGCTCGTTATTCTAAAGCATGCGAATTGGAAAATGGCGGAGGGTGTTTCAATTTAGGGGCCATGCAATACAATGGCGAAGGCGTAACAAGGAATGAAAAGCAAGCCATAGAAAACTTTAAAAAAGGCTGTAAATTAGGCGCTAAAGGGGCGTGCGATACTCTCAAGCAGCTCAAGATCAAAGTTTAGTTTGAATAAGACTTCATTAAACGGCTTTAAAAAGCGGTCTTTTTGGGTTAGGCGGATTTTAGGGGAGGATTATTTTAAAATACTTCCTATCCCATTAAAATAATGAGTTTAAAATAAAATAACCAAAATCCCCTTTTTTTGGAGATAAATTAAAGGGTTGTTGAAGTTAAGTTTATTTAAAACCCCTTAAGGGTTTTTATGGGTGGGTAGGGGAGCGAAAGTTTGGCTTATGGGCATGATTTCTATGCGGTTGATATTGACATGCAAGGGTTGTTCGTAAATCCATAGCACGATATTAGCAATATCTTGTGGCTTGAGGTAAATGGTGTTTTCATAGACAGATTGGGCTTTTATTTTATCGCCTTTAAAACGCACCATGCTGAATTCGGTTTCGCCGCACAAGCCAGGTTCAACATTGCTCACTCTAATGTTAGTGCCAGCCAAATCCGCTCGCAAATTTAAAGAAAATTGTTTCACAAACGCCTTGCTCGCTCCATAGACATTCCCTCCAGGATAGGCGTAAGTGCCAGCGATAGAGCCAAGATTGATGATGGTCCCTTGGTTATGTTCTATCATAGAGGGCAAGATCAAACGAGTGAGATGCAACAACCCCCTGATATTCGTGTCTATCATGACTTCCCAGTCGTCCAGATCGCATTCATAAGCCTTGTTTAAGCCTAGCGCTAAGCCAGCATTATTGATTAAAGCGTCAATGTGATCCGTCATGGAAAAAATAGTTTCTACCGCCCGCTTAGTTTCAAGCTTGTTTTTAAGATCAAAACACAGGGGAATGAAATGCTTGGGATAAGCGAGTTGCAATTCTTGTAAATTCTCTTTTCGTCTCCCTGTGCCAAAAACCACATGATTTTTCTGTAAAAACGCCTTAGCGATTTCTAGCCCAAACCCTGAAGTCGCCCCGCTAACTAAAATGCACGCCATTTCTATCCTTTAAAATTAGGGTTAAAAAAGCCCCTTAAGCCCTTTTTCAAGCTTTTCTTTAAGCTTATCATCTTTAAGCAAATGGTCTAAACCTTTTTTTAGGGTGTCGTTTTTTAGGATTTCTTTCAAGCCTTGTTGCAGGTTTTGTTGGATGGCTTTTTCGTTTAAGATGAGGGAAAATTTTGGCTGGTGCATGTTGCCTTGAAGTTTCATTTTAAAAATGAATTTTAAAATTTCTGCATCCATGAGCATGTCCATTTGCTTGGTGTTTAAATCCAATAAGCCGTTATGGATTTTTAATTGGGTTTTGGGGCTTTTCATACTGAGATTGGAGAGCAGGCGTTGCTGGTTGATTTGGCTTACTAGATTGACATCGTTATAAATTTCTTTAGTAATATCAAATTTAGAAATGGAGTAGAGGAAATCGCTGAATGAATTTTTAAGGAATCTTGCGTTTTTTAGGCGGGCTTTCAGACTGCCTTGCTTGGTGCTAAGGTCATAATCCAAATTAGCGTCTGCAATGGATTGGAAAAACTTAGGATAATTGAATAAATCTAAGGCTTTTAAAGTGGAAATATTGGAAAAACGGGCTTTCAAATCTTTATTTAAAAGCGTGAAATCCAGCGCGCCGTCCAGTAAATTTGAATGGCCGCTGACTTTTAAGAGCTTGGGGCTTTGTTCTATAGCGCCTTTTAAAGTCAAACTCCCTTTTAAGGGGTGGTTGGTAATGTTTTGGAGTTTGGCTAGATTGGGTATTTCTAAAGTGTAGGGGGCGTTGAGCTTTAAAACAGAAAAAAAATATTCGCTTTTTAGGGCTGTAAAATTGGCTAAAGGGCTAGTCAGGGTGGTGTCGCTGATGGCTTTGTTTTCTTTAAAATCGCTTGAGTGCGAGAGGTTGAAAACCAGCGTGTCTTTAAGGTTTAAATGAAAAATTTGATTGATTAGAGCGTTATTGATTAAAGCGTTATTGGCTGTTAGAATCAAATGCCCTTCTAAAGGTTTTAGAGAGTTAAAATCCGCTTGTAAGGACACTTTTGTGTTCGCATAAGCGGGGCGGTTGAATAAATAAAGCAAATCTTCTAAATTGGCATCTTGTGCGTTCAAACTTAAGTGAGAAAGCTTGAAATCATCTAAAAGGGCGTTGTAGGCAGTGTGTGATTGAGCGATATTAGAGACGCCTTGAATCACAAGGGCTTTTCTATGCCCTTTGATATTCCCAGAAGTCATAATAGCCCCCCTTAAAGGGTAGGGTATCCATTCTTTGAAAGAGCGTAAATCTTTAATATCTATCTGGTAATTCAAATCCACGCTTTGCTTTAAAAGTGAAAAATCCCCCTTAAGAATGAGAATAGAATCATCGTTGGCTTGAGCTTTAAAATCCAAAGAGTTGAATCGTAATTTAAAGGTTTTAACGATCAAGTAGCGCTCGTTTGGGTTGATTTTTTTTTCTATATACGAAGCGATGATCTTGTTCCCCCATTCTGTGAAAAGGATAAGATAAGTTATTAAAAGGCCGATTAAAAGAAGCGTGAGTATGGTATAAAGAAATTTTTTCATGTTTGTTTGTCCTTGAAGCAAATTGAATAGAATATATTAGCTTGTTTTATAAGGGTTTCTAACATTTTTTATAAAGTCTTAACGAGCGGTAATAAGAATTTTTATAACCAAAAATCTCAATTTAATTCAATCTTTTATCAAGGAGTTTTAAGTTAAAAGACTTGCGGCGTTAAACAAGGGCGATTTAATCGTTTAGGATTTTCTCAACCAAACATGATTGATAAAAAAATTTAAGGAGAAAACAATGGTGGAGAATAGCGGGATCGAACCGCTGACCTCCTGCGTGCAAAGCAGGTGCTCTCCCAGCTGAGCTAATTCCCCAAAGATTGTAAAAAAATGGTGGGCTTAGGAGGAGTTGAACCTCCGACCTCACCCTTATCAGGGGTGCGCTCTAACCACCTGAGCTATAAGCCCTTAAAGTCAATAAAGATGAAATTATAGATTAAATTTTCTTAAGAAATCCTTAAATGATAAATGGGATTAAGATGTTATAATAGTTGTTATTTTTTCATTTTAAAAGGGGTTTTATGGCATTATTATTCACAGGGGCGTGCGGGTATATAGGCTCGCATACCGCAAGGGCGTTTTTAGAAAAAACCAAAGAAAACATCATTATTGTAGATGACTTAAGCACCGGTTTTTTAGAGCACCTCAAAGCGTTAGAGCGTTACTACCCTAATAGGGTTACTTTTATTCAAGCGAATTTGAATGAAACGCACAAATTAGACGTCTTTTTGAATAAGCAGCAGCTAAAAGATCCTATTGAAGCTGTCTTGCACTTTGGGGCTAAAATCTCAGTAGAAGAATCCACGCGCTTGCCTTTAGAATACTACACCAACAACACGCTCAACACTTTAGAGCTTGTCAAACTTTGCTTAAAGTATACAATCAAGCGTTTTATTTTTTCTTCTACGGCCGTGGTTTATGGCGAATCTAGTTCAAGCTTGAATGAAGAAAGCCCCTTAAACCCTATTAATCCTTATGGAGCGTCTAAAATGATGAGCGAAAGGATCTTGTTGGACACTTCTAAAATAGCGGATTTTAAATGCGTTATTTTGCGCTATTTCAATGTGGCTGGGGCATGCATGCACAATGATTATACCACGCCTTACACGCTAGGACAGCGCACGCTCAACGCCACGCATTTGATCAAAATCGCATGCGAATGCGCGGTGGGGAAAAGGAAAAAAATGGGGATTTTTGGCGCTAACTACCCCACAAGAGATGGCACTTGCATTAGGGATTATATCCATGTAGATGATTTGGCTAATGCGCATTTAGCGAGCTATCAAACCCTTTTAGAAAAAAATAAGAGCGAGATTTATAATGTCGGCTACAATCAAGGCCATAGCGTGAAAGAAGTGATAGAAAAGGTCAAAGAAATCTCAAACAACGATTTTTTAGTGGAAATTTTAGACAAACGACAGGGCGATCCAGCAAGCCTTATTGCCAATAACGCTAAAATCTTACAAAACACCCCTTTCAAACCCCTTTATAACAACCTAGACACCATTATCAAAAGCGCTCTAGATTGGGAAGAACACCTTTTAAAGTTTCAATAATACACCCTGTGCAAATACAAGCCATTAGCCATTATGGGCGTTCTTATAGCGGCTTTGAGGTTGTGGATTTGCGCTTGAATTTCAGCGAGCGTGATTTTTTCTAAGGAGTATTGAACGCACGCTTGAATGATCAAACGCACGCTAGAGCGTAAAAACGCATCGCCAATGATTTTAAACACCACGCACTCATGCCCTGCGATAAAGGTTTTATAAGCAAAAGCGTTAAAAATAGCGCGTTTAGGATTGGTTGTAGCCCCGCCTTCTTTCTTAAACATGGAAAAATCATGCTTGCCTGTGAATTGCTTTAAAGCGGTGTTTAATGCATCTAGCGAGCCATAATCCCCACAAGCGATATAAGGCGCTAAAAAAGGCGTTTTTAAATTTTTCGTCAAAAGGTAACGATACGCTCTTTTTTGAGCGTCAAAACGCGCATGAAAGTTTTTTTCTTCTAGCTTTTTTAAGACAATATGCGGGGCGAGTTTGGGGGCTAGATAATAAAATAATTTATCAGCATTCCAGTATTTTGGAGCGTGAAAAGACAGCACTTGGTTGTTCGCATGCACGCCTTTATCCGTGCGCCCGGCCGCAATCACAACGCTTTTAATCCCTAGTGCGTTTAAAGTGCTCTCTATCTTATCTTGAATGCCGAGTTTGTTAGGCTGTTTGGCATAGCCTAAAAAATACGCCCCATCATAAGCGATAGTAGCCTTAAAACAACGCATTCAATAACGCTTTAAAATGAATTTTCTAAACAACAAATAAGAGACAAACGCCCAAATAAAGGGGAAGAAAAAGGTCATCAAAAACAAATCCGTAGAAATCACATGCACCATTAAAAAATAAACCCCAACCGCTCCAAGGACATAAAAATAACTCCAATTCGTTTTGAATCGCGGGTTGGCGATGCCAAATAAGGGGATTAAAAACACGCTCGCTAAAGGGAATAAGGAAACTAAAATCGCTTGAGAAAAACGGCGTTTTTGATTTTTATTAGCGTTTTTGCCAAAGGCTTTTTTCCAATAACCTAAATAATCCGTGCCTTGCAAATAAGCCGCATCATTAGAATTGAAAGACTTGAGCTTGTTGCGCAAATGCAATTCTTCAAAATCAACTTTACGCATTTTATCGCCTTGAGTGAAATACGCATGCCCTTTGTATAAATTCAATTCAAACACGCCGTTTTGATTGTTGATATTGCCTTTTTGGGCTAGAATGAAGCTTTCTTGAGAAAGGCTTTTATTGGAAAAAAGCACTAAATTATCATAGGAATTGTTCTCAGCCTTATCCACATACACGAGCCAATCGCCTAATTTTTGCCCGAATTCACCCGCTCTGATGTTAATATCAATCTTGTCTTTTTTTTGACGCAAAAACCCGTAATAAGCGCTCTTAGAAGTGGGGATTAAAATAAGCGAAAACACCAATAAAATCGCGCTCACTAACAGACTTAAAGGCACAAACGCTTTAGTCATTGTTTTGGGCGAAACCCCTAAAGAGAAAAACACTAACAATTCATGGTCATAGCTAAGCCTTGAAAGCCCTAAAGCGCAAGCCGCAAAAAAAGTGATCGGCAAAATAAAAAAAATGGTTCCTGGCAAGGAATACAAAAAGAGTTGCACTAGATCCAAAAAGCTCACTTTAATCACGAGCGTTACGCTTGCAATACTGATTAATAGCACGATAGAAGAGATAAAAAATAGCACTAAAAAGAAAGAGAAAAAGACTTGCGAAACCGCCATGAAAAGATAGTGTTTGATCATGCCTTAATCTTTATTGCACCCCATCTATGACAGGCACAAACGAGCATTTTTCTAACACTTTTTGGACACGCAAAGCGTTATTTTGCTTCACAAAGCGTTTGATCACTTGCTCGTTGTTTTCTTGAATGGGTGCAACTAATATCCCGCCTTCTTCAAGCTGATCAATAAGCGCTTGAGGGATATTTTTAGCGCAAGCAGAGAATAAAATCCTATCATAGGGGGCGTATTGATCCCAACCCTTGTTCCCATCAGCGAATTTAACATGAACGTTGTCTAAACCGAGATTTTTAAGGCGCAAACGCGCTTCTATATACAGGCTTTCAATCCTTTCAACGCTAAAAACGCGCCTGAAAATTTGAGACAGCACCGCCGCTTGATAGCCGCTCCCGCAGCCAATTTCTAGCACGCTATCCACATGATCGATTTCTAAATATTGCGTCATTTTGGCCACGGTTAGGGGCGAAGAAATGTATTGTTGCGCTTGCATAGAAAGCGCGTTTAAAGTGTAGGCAAAGTGTTTAAAGGGGGCTGGCACAAAAACTTCTCTTTCAATGCTCTCCATAGCCTTCCTCACTTTGGGGTGCAAATGAAAACGCTTGTGGATTTCTTCACACATCAAATGGTTTTTGATACTATTCAAACAAGCCCCTTAAAAATCATCAAAACTCACGCTCCCTTTAGCGTAATTGCTCACCCTAGCCTCAAAGAAATTGGAGCGTTGCTCATTGAAACTTGAAAAGCTCTCTACCCATTTAATGGGGTGTTGGACGCCATAAACTTTAGCGATACCCACCTTACTCAAACGGCTATCCGCTAAAAACTGGATGTATTGCTCAATCAAGCTTGAAGTGAGCCCTAAAATCTTGCCTTGCGTGATATAATCCCCCCACAAGGCTTCAATTTCTACCGCTTTTTTAAACATTTCTATGACTTCGTTAATCAATTTTGGCGTGAATAGATCCGCTCTTTCATTCCTTAAAGCGTTGATCATGTTTTGGAATAAAATCAAATGCGTTACCTCATCTCTTTGGATAAAACGAATCATTTGCGCTGATCCTAGCATCTTACCGCTCCTAGCCAAAGTGTAAAAATAGCTAAACCCGCTATAAAAATAAATCCCCTCTAAAATTTGGTTCGCAAAAAGCGCTTTGAGGATGTTTTCTTCTGTGGGGTTTTTGGCTAATTCCATATACACTTGCGCGATATAGTCGTTCTTGCTTTTTAATTGCATATCGTTACGCCACATGTCATAAATTTCTTCAGTATTGGCGCTAATGCTTTCCACCATCACCGCATACGCATGGCTGTGTAAGGCTTCTTCATAAGCTTGACGCACCAAACACAAATTGATTTCTGGGCTGGTGATGAAAGGATTGATATTATCAATTAAATTATTCGTTTGCAAGCTATCCATAAAAATGAGTTGCGCTAAAGCTCTGTCATAACCGATCTTTTCTTCTGTGCTTAATTTCAAATAATCCCTTTTGTCATCATTCATGCTCACTTCTTCAGCAAACCAGGTGTTAGCGAGCATCGTTTTCCACAAATGATCCGCCCATTGATACTTGATCTTATTCAAATCAAACATGCTTGTAGGATTACCCCCAAAAATCTTTCTTTCATTCACACTCTCTGTAGAATTGGGGTTGTAAATTTTCTTGCGTGAAACTTCCATTTTGTTCCTTAATTTCCTTAAAACTATCTAAATATAGCCTTGTTAGAATACCTTAAAAGAATTTAAAACTCCCTAAAGCCAGAAAAAACTTCAAACCTTAAAAAAACTTCAATTTTTCAGTATTTTTAAAGGATTAAACAGCTACAATATTGCTTCTTTATTTTCTACTTCTTATTGCATGCGATTGCGTGCGGTGTGCGGAAGTGGCGAAATTGGTAGACGCACTAGACTTAGGATCTAGCGCCGCAAGGCATGAAGGTTCGATTCCTTTCTTCCGCACCATTCTTAATGATTAAAATTTGAAGCCCTAAACGAAACTTATTCTACCTTAAAACCCTCAAAAGTTTTTAAAACGCCATGAGCGATGTTTTGAACGCTCTCTGAATTTAAATTCGCATGACAAGGCAAGGAAATTTCAGCGCGATAAAAATCCTCCGTGCTTTTTAATGGGGCTGTGTTAAAGAGCTGTTGATACAATTGGTATTGGTAAATGGGCTTGTAATGCACTTGGGCTAAAATGCCAATTTTGTGCAAATTTTCTAAAATCAGTTTTTTGTGTGTAAAAAATTTTTGGTGCATTAAAATAGGATAAAGGTGGTTAGAGCTTTTGTATTTTAACAAGGGGTGTAAAGGGGTGAAATAAGGGTTATCTTTAAAAATCCTATCATAAACTAGAGCAACTTCTTCTCTTTTTTGCATTAAAAGGGGGGCTTTTTTAAGCTGGCTCAAACCCAAAGCGCTTTGGATTTCATTCAAACGGAAGTTATGCCCTACGCTTTTGACTTCGCCTTCAAAAAAATCTTTTTTGATCATGCCATGAGAGCGAAACCATTTCATTTTTTCATGCAATCCGCTATCGTTAGTAACAACCGCTCCCCCTTCAGCCGTAGTGATAGGCTTAATGGCATGGAAACTAAACACGCTCGCTAACGCAAAGCTTCCTACTTTTTGGTTTTGATACTCGCTCCCTAAAGCATGCGAGCTGTCAGAAAGAAAACTCAAAGAATACTTTTTGCAAAGCTTTTGAAGGCTTCCTGTTTCCACGCTTTTACCGGCATAATCCACGCTCACTATGGCTTTGGTTTTTTTATTAATGAGCTTTTCTAGGGCTAATTCATCTATATTGCCATCGTTTTTAACTTCAGCAAATACGGGTTTGTAACCGCTTTCTAAAAGCATGTTAGCTGTCGCTACAAAGCTTATAGGGGTGGTGATTATTTCATTACAATCAGCGTTAAAATCGCTAAAATTCCTATAGAGCGTTAAAAGGGCTGAAGTCGCACTGTTAAACACTAACGCATGCTTGACGCCCAAAAACTCGCACAAAGCTTCTTCAAATAAAAGAGAGCGTTTGCCTTGCGTGAGCTGTTTGGAATTTAAAACCTCTAAAACGGCCTTTTTATCTTCTTCATCTAAACAAGGCTCGCTATAAGCAAACTCTTTCAAGCGAGCAAGTCTTGCAAGCGAGATGGGGTGATCTTGCTTGTGTCATGGACATCTTGGAATTTTTGAGCGTTCAGCCTTGTTTTATCTAAGGTGTTGTATTCCTTGTTTAAATGATTCGTTTCAGCGAGCTGTTTTTTCCACTGGTGCAAGGAGTTTTGAATGTTTTCTTTCTCACTTTCTAATGATTTTGAAAATTTTTCCAAAGCCTTCGTGTCGTCAATGTCAATATTGCCAGGGAGTTTCAAACTATCATTGCCTGATTTTTGATTGAAAGAATCAACCGCTTTGTCCAAACGGCTTTTGAAATGCTCAAAATCGCTTCGATCTTTTTCATTATTATGAGCGTAAGCTTTAGAAATCCCCACCAATTCCTTAGCGTCTTTATCCATGCCTTTTAAGCTTTTAAGACGGCTTTCTAAATCCCCTATGGCTAGGTTATCCTGCTTAGCTTGTTTGGCTAATTTGATTTTTTCATCATTCTCTGAAAGATTTTGAATTTCCTTATTTTCTTCTTTTCTTGTGTGCGAACCAACCCTTTGGGTGTGGTAATCCCTCATCATCAAAGACGGGTTATAATGATTTGAAATCTTAGACATCTTATCCTCCACTTCATTGGACTTTCTTAAAGATAAGCAAACTCTATTCCTAAAAACATTTTGATCCACTCAATTCTATCTAAAAAATATTAATCTAACCCTAAAACCCTTTCTAATTCTTTGATGAGATTTGTAATTTCTTCCAATTCTTTAATATTGAGAGTGAGCTTATAATTGACCTGATCATCAGGATTCATTGGCACCAATTGCTTTTTAAACTCATTTTGTTTCATGAAGTGTTTTCTTTCTTTATGAATGTAATTGATTTCATCTTTTTTAAAAATTTTATAAAGCAATTTGTCTTCGCACACTCCTAAGCAAATCAAAAAATCATAGTTGTATCGTGGGTTTATACCATTGAACTGAAAAGTGTTGTTAGTTCTGCCTTTTCGCGCTGTTTTAACTTCAAAGGATACGCCACTTTTTGTCATAATATCGTGTTCATCATGAATAATGCCATCATTGATTACTCCATCTATAGCGTTAAGCACGCTTTTTAAAAACTCTTCACCAATCTGCCCTATAGCGTTGGCTTCAAAATCTCTAATTTTTGAAAAAATAGCGTTGTAATCTTGTCCTAAATTCAATTCTTTATGTTTTTTTTCAATAATTTTTAAAAAAGTTTGTTCTAAGTCCATCAATTATCCTTTAAACTATCTAAATGATCATATAAGGCTTGAAAAATATGACTTTTTCCTAAATGATAGCAAGAATTAGTCGCTAAACTTGCGTATTTTGTCCAATCAATCTCTTTGAATAGTTTTTTTAATTTAGCGTTTAAAGCCTTGTCAGTGCTAGTAAATACCACAGCGATACCAGATTTATACTTAACTTCCTCAAAGTTCTCTACAATTTGTGTGCTTTTGTAAAAAGTTGATGAAATGTAAAAAGACGCTTTTTGATTAAAAATCCACTCTTTACCGCATTCTCTGTTTTTAGCTAACGAAACCGTGAAAACCTTGATATACTCGCCAAAGGGTTCTTTATGGCGATTCTTATACCAAGAAAATTCACTTTTTTTGTTTTGATACTTTTTGCTCCAAATTTGAAACACGCAATGCACATCCACTTCTTTATTTTTAAAATCTATAAACGCATTTTTTTCTAAGCGTTCGCTATAAAGCAGATTCAAACCTTTCACACGATATTTAATAGAGCCTTTTCCTTGACTTTCAAAGAACATGGGTAGGATAAAACACACAAAATCACAACTTCTAGCATGGTTGATAAATTCTAACGCCATAACCCCACGATGCCCAAAAGGAGGGTTGCCCAAGCAAATCACTTTTTGATGCGTAGGCAATTTATAATTTAAAAAATCGCATTGAATAAATCCATCTCTTTTGGGTTCAATGTCTATACCAATGCGTCTATTTTTAGGGAACAAGTCATAAAACACCCCATCGCCTGCACTTGGCTCTAAAAAAATAAAGTCATCCAGATTTTCGTATTTTTTAATAACTTCACAAGCTTTTTGAAAGCATTTTAAAGCCACACTAGGCTTAGTGAAATACTGATCTAGAACATTGCTAGAATTTTCTTTCATCTCATTGCCATTGGCATAGCGTTTAGGGGTAATTTCTTTAAACAAGGTTTGCATGAAAAAACTTTACTATAAAATCATAAAATTTAATGCTGATTTTTTCTGATCGTTTAAAATCCTTAAATCATGCTTAAGAAAATCCTTAAAACTTAAAAATTTTCTTCCAAATACTTCGTGTGGATTTTTGCTTACCTGAAATCCGCATTTTCAAGCATTTCAAAACAGAAAGACTTCAGCCTCCATACCAGTTTCCGGGTAAAATAAGCGTGGGGTTTTCAATCACATTGTCAGCGTCTAATGGATGTGGGAACTCATCGCAATAGCCCAAGATATGTTTCACCCGATCCTTTCTGATGAAAGTGCACTCTATGACTTCAACGATACTCACACCCCTGTGATGGTGAGAGGCACAACAATTATTGGGGTGCAAATGCACGCAATAATGCGTTTTTAGAATTTTATTTAAAGCGCTTTGAACCATTTCAAAATAGTTGTTATCCCACAAATATTTCAGACAATGGATTTCTAAAGCAATGATTCTGAAACGATTCAATAGCACATCGCTCGCACTGATGAGGGCGAGGTATTCGCCCCCTTCAATATCCATTTGCAACATTAAATCCCCTTCGCCCACTTGAGAGTTATTGACCCAAGTGTCTAGGGTAATAAAATCTTCATTGTCAGTGCAACCGATGAATTTTTTGATAAAGGAGTAGTTTTCTTTAGGGATATTCAGTATCGGTTCATTGACCGACTTGTCTGCCATATATATATATATATATCGTTATGGTTTGCAAGTTTGCATTGACGATAAAAATATTCTTCAAACGCACTTTCATTACCCACACCTGGAGAAAAGAGTGCTCTAATCCCCTTAAAATCCTTAGGTATCAAATAGCCCCCATCATGTTTTGCCCCAAAACGCACCAATTCATGCTCTGTCTTAATGGGGTGTAAGCTCTTGATAAAATTTTGTATCTTATCTTTAGGGGTTTCAACAAACAATTCATTGATAGACATTACCCTTTCGGCTCGCCAAAGAATGGAATTGACCTGATTGGCTATAGAGTTGATTTGCTCCTTAATCGCTCCTAGAGTTTCAACATTAGAACGAACTTGCTCTTTAATCGCTCCCAAGTTTTCAACATGACGATACGCGTTTAAAAACCGATTGGGCAACAAACCCTTAAGAACTCTTTTAATCACTTGTTTCATTAAAATCTCCTTGTAATTAAGTTTAAAAATTTTCTTCCAAATACTTCGTGTGGATTTTTGCTTGCCTGAAATCCGCATTTTCAAGCATTTCAAGGTGGAAAGGAATGGTCGTTTTAATGCCCTCTACTTTAAATTCCTTTAAAGCCCTTTTCATTTTAGCGATCGCTCTTTCTCTGTTTTCACCCCACACAACAAGCTTGCCAATCATAGAATCATAGTGCGTAGGCACGACATAATGAGCATGCGCATGCGAATCAAGGCGTACATTCACCCCACCAGGAGCGATCCATTCAGTGATTTTGCCTGGGCTTGGGTAGAATTTTTTAGGATCTTCTGCAGTGATTCGGCATTCTATCGCATGCCCTTTGAGAGAAAAGCTTTCTTGCTCGGGCAATTTTTCGCCTTGAGCGATTCTAATCATCCATTCAATGAGGTTTAACCCGCTCACCATTTCGCTAATGGTGTGTTCCACTTGCAAACGAGTGTTCATCTCCATGAAATAAAAATCTTTCATGTTGGAATCCAACAAAAATTCAAAAGTCCCAGCCCCCACATAGCCGATGTATTTAGCGGCTTTGATCGCTGTTTCTAGCAAACGCTTACGAACGCCCTCTTCTAAAACCACTGCTGGGGTTTCTTCAATGAGCTTTTGCTGGCGTCTTTGCACCGAGCAATCCCTTTCGCCCACATGAATGACATTGCCATGCTTATCGGCTAAAATTTGGACTTCAATGTGCTTAGGCTTGTTGATGAATTTTTCTAAATACACGCTCCCATCGCCAAACGCGCTCAAAGCTTCCGTTTCGGCGGCTAAATAAAGGTTTTTAAGCTTGGATTTATCTTCTACGACGCGCATCCCCCTTCCGCCCCCACCAGCAGCCGCTTTAATGATGACAGGGTAGCCGATTTTATCAGCGATTTCTTCAGCTTCTTGATAGCTTTTAAGCAACCCTTCACTGCCCTCAATCACAGGCATACCGGCTTCTTTCATCACGCTTTTGGCTTTGGATTTATCGCTCATTAAAGCCATGACTTTCGCGCTCGGACCAATAAATTCCAAAGAATGGTGCGAGCAAATCTCTACAAAATTCTGGTTTTCACTCAAAAACCCATACCCGGGGAAAATTGCATCCGCTTCAAACAATTCCGCCGCACTAATGATCGCAGGGATATTCAAGTAACTCTCGCTGGATTTGGCTCCCCCTATACACACTTTTGCGTTAGCTGTATTGAGGTAGTGGGCGTCCTTGTCAGCGATAGAATAAATGGCTATGGATTCTTTACCCATTTCTTGAATGGTTTGGATCGCTCTTAAAGCGATCTCGCCTCTATTAGCGATCAAAATGCGTGAAAGCTCTTTTTTTTCTACCTTTTTATTTTCTTTATTCATGGATTTTAAAGCTTTTCCACTTTGATGAGTTTCGTGCCGTATTCTACCGGTTGAGCGTCTCCCACTTCAACAGAAACCACCTTGCAAGGGTATTCCACTTCAATTTCATTCATGATTTTCATCGCTTCTACAATGCCCACGATCTGCCCTTTTTTAAGCGTATCACCCGCTTTGACATAAGGCTCAGCCCCAGGCGATGGCGCATGATAAAAAGTGCCTACCATAGGCGAAAGCACGAAATCTTCTTTTTTATCCACAATAGGGGTGCATACCATAGGCACAGGGGTTTGGACACTTGGCATGCTCGCTTCTACCATAATGGGAGCTGGAGAATGGGCGGGATTTAACGCACTTTTATGTTTCGCATAAGCGGATTCCTTATCCAAAACCAACTCAAAATGCTCATGCTTTAATTTCAAATGCCCCAAATCAGAAGCTTTAAATTCTTTGATCAACTCTTCAATTTCAGAAAGGTTCATAACGATTTATTCCTTATATTATTTTAAAATATGCTACAAACACATCATCTTACTAACCATAAGCGTTTTTAGCAAAAAATTATTGTTATAATAACATAATTATTAACAAACTTTAAAGGCTTTGTGCGTATGGGATTAAAAGCGGATTCTTGGATTAAAAAAATGAGTTTAGAGCATGGCATGATTAGCCCTTTTTGCGAAAAGCAAGTCGGTAAAAATGTGATCAGCTATGGTTTGAGCAGTTACGGGTATGATATTAGAGTGGGGAGTGAGTTCATGCTCTTTGATAACAAAAACGCTTTAATTGACCCTAAAAACTTTGACCCCAACAACGCGACTAAAATTGATGCGAGTAGAGAAGGCTTTTTTATCTTGCCCGCTAACGCGTTCGCCCTAGCCCATACGATAGAGTATTTTAAAATGCCTAAAGACACCTTAGCGATTTGTTTAGGCAAAAGCACTTACGCCAGGTGTGGGATCATTGTGAATGTTACGCCTTTTGAGCCGGAATTTGAAGGCTATATCACGATTGAAATTTCTAACACTACTAATCTACCGGCTAAAGTCTATGCCAATGAGGGGATCGCACAAGTGGTGTTTTTACAAGGCGATGAAATGTGCGAGCAAAGCTATAAAGACAGAGGCGGTAAGTATCAAGGGCAAGTGGGCATCACTTTGCCTAAAATTTTAAAGTGATTTGAAGAAAGATAAAAGCGCTTATCCTTTGAGCGTTGTTTATTTTTTAATACAAACAATACCGCAATTTCTCAAAAATATATTATAATACGAAACTTCAGTTTCATTGAGTTGCAAACTCTTTGAGAACAAAACGCTAAACCATTTAGGAAATTACCATGCTAAGATTCGTTAGTAAAACGATTTGCTTGTCTTTAATCGGCTTGTTCAACCCTTTAGAAGCCTTTCAAAAACACCAAAAAGACGGCTTTTTTATAGAAGCCGGGTTTGAAACCGGGCTATTAGAAGGCACACAAACTAAAGAACAAACAATAACCCAAAACACCCAAAACACCCAAAACACCCAAAAAATCTATGAAAACCCCCTAACCCACCCACAAACTAAAGAGCAACCCAAAGAACAAAACAAGAGCGATACAGCCACCCCACAAAGCGTCTATGGGAGATACTACATACCCTAAAGCACCATTTTAGAAAAAGCGACCGAACTATTCACCACGGACAATATAGAAAATGGCTTAACTTTTTATTCTCAAAGCCCTGTGTATGCGAATATGGTTAATGGGAGCGTAACCATACAAAACTTTCTGCCTTACAATTTAAACAATGTTGAACTGAGTTTTAAAGACGCTCAAGGCAAAGTAGTTAATTTAGGCGTGATAGAGACTATCCCTAAGGATTCTCAAATCATTCTGCCTGCAAGCTTGTTTAATGATTCAGAATTTGAACAAGCTGATAGCTTTAATTACCAACAACTTCAAGCCACTGCCACACAATTTTCTGATGCTAACACGCAGAGTTTGTTTCAAAAGCTCAGTCAAATCACGACCAATGTAACGATGAGTTATGAAAACGCCGATACTAACAATTTTAAAGGTAATTGCCATGATTGTGTGTCAGATTTCACCCCACAAACCGCAGAAGAATTGACCAATTTAATGTTAGACATGATTGCGGTGTTTGACTCCAAATCGTGGGAAGAAGCCGTTTTAAACGCTCCTTTCCAATTTTCTAACAGCTCATCAGAGTGCGGCTCTGACTTTCCTAAGTGCGTGAATCCTTTCAATAACGGGCGTGTCGCTCCCATCTATGAAAAATACGTGCTAACCCCACAATCCGTTATAGATGCGTTTAGAAGAACGATCAATCTTGAAGTGAATATCCTAAAATCAGGGTTTGTAGGGCTAGGGTATGAACTTGATGATAATGATGGTAATCTGGGGATAGAAGCTTCTGCCTTAAATCCTGAAAAATTGTTTGGTAAAACTTTGAACAAAGTTGATATTGTGGAATTAAGAGACATTATCCATGAATTTAGCCACACTAAAGGCTATACGCATAATGGGAACATGACTTATCAAAGAGTGCGCTTGTGTCAAGAAAACGGCGTAGCCATACAAGAATGTGAGGGTGGAAAAGAAGAGTTAGTCAATGGGAAAGAAGAACTAAAATTTACAAATGGGAAAGAAGTGAAAGATCGGGATGGTTACACCTATAATGTATGTTCTTTTTATAAGGACAACCACCAAGTCTATACAGCGGGCAATTACCCCAATTCCATTTATACGAATTGCGCTCAAGTCCCCGCTGGGCTTATAGGGGTTACCACCGCCGTTTGGCAGCAGCTCATCAATCAAAACGCCCTTCCCATTAATTTCGCTAATTTGAGCAGCCAAGCTAACTATTTAGACGCCAGTTTGAACGCAAGAGCTTTTGTTGGCTCTGTGTTTAGTGCGTTCAATCAAAGCTTTTTAACTTCTAGCACCCAACAATCTTTTAGAAGCCCTATTTTAGGCGCTAATGTTAAAATAGGCTACCAACATTATTTCAATGACTACATCGGGTTAGCCTATTACGGCATCATCAAATACAACTACGCTCAAGCCAATAACGAAAAAATCCAGCAATTAAGCTATGGTGGGGGAATGGATGTGTTGTTTGATTTCATCACCACTTACGCTAATAAAAAGCAAGGCAATCCAACTAAAAAAGTTTTTGCTTCCTCTTTTGGGGTGTTTGGGGGGTTAAGGGGCTTATACAATAGCTACTATGTTTTCAATCAAGTCAAAGGAAGCGGTAATTTAGATATAGTTACTGGGTTTAATTACCGCTACAAGCATTCTAAATATTCTGTAGGCATTAGCGTTCCTTTAATCCAAAGCGGTATTAAAATCGCTTCTAATAATGGCATCTATGCGAACTCTGTTGTTTTGAATGAGGGGGGCAGTCATTTTAAAGTGTTTTTTAATTACGGGTGGATTTTCTAGGATTTAAAATCCCCAATAACCCCCTAAACTTGCGCGATACTCGCCACAAACATGCATGCACTCTCAGACTTTAGCACCATATCTAACGGGATGCGATAAATTTCACGCTCTTTAAAACACTCCCTTTCTGGTTCGCTAAAGCCCCCTTCAGGCCCTATGATAACGCCCTTTTCAAAATCCGTGCTTGCGGGTAGTATTTCACCCTTAAAATCCAAAACACTCGCTTTAGGGTAGGCGTTTAACACCTCTTTAGTGTTTGAAAACGCTTCCAATTCCATTAAAGCGCTGCGGCCGCACTGCTCGCAAGAATGAATCAAAATCTTTTGAAAGCGCTCTAATTTGGCGCTGTCTATTTTTTCATTGCGTTGGCTAAAATCCGCGTAGAACAAACTCAACTTGCTCACGCCTAACTGGTTTAAAAAGGGTAGGATTTTTTCAATGCTTTTGATTTCAATCACGCTTAAAATCAAATGCGTTTTTTTATTAGCCATAATCTCTAATGGTTGCGCGCCCACTAGCTTTAAAAGGGCGTGTTTTTTAGTGATTTCTGCATGCTCATAGGTGTATAAAAAGCCGTCTTTTAAATTTCTTAAATCCAAACGACTCGCGCTTTTGATACGCCTTGAGCGGTATAAATGGATATAACTCTCGCCTTCTATTTTTAAAACAGGCTCTTTGGCTAAAGGGTGGTAGACAAAACGCATTCAAAGACCCATTAACACAACAATAAGAATCGTTTCTAAAAAATACAGGATTTTAGCCTTTTTGATATACGCTTCCATCCTTTCTTTTTTAGTGATGGCGAATTTCACGCTTTTATGGCGTTTGATTTCTGCTATAAGCATCAACAACAGCCCTAAAAGCATAATAACAGCGCTAAAAGAAAATTCAAATTGTTGCATCGCCCAAATAAAAATCCCGCTCAAAAGAGCGATGCTTAAAAGAATGTAAATCGCTGGCATGACAAGATAGATTTTTTTGTTCAATTGGATGAAATTCTTTTCTTTAAAAAGGGTGTAAAGATTGATCATAAAGGCTAGGGCAAGCAAAGCGGCAAAAAAGGCATGGATAAGCAAGGATTGAGCCATCACAGAAGAATCTTGTGTATTTAATGCTTGCAAACTCATCTCTAACATTAACTTCTTTCTAACGATTTATTTTTTATTAATCGTTTTATTTTAGCATGTGCTGATGAATTTGATCAATGAAAAGCTCAATAATTTAGAAAATCACGCCGCAAAATCCCCCAAAGAAGCAGTCGTTCTTTTGAATATGGGAGGGCCTAACAGCCTTTATGAAGTGGGGGTGTTTTTAAAAAACATGTTTGATGACCCCTTTATCCTTACCATTAAAAATAATTTCATGCGTAAAATGGTGGGTAAAATGATTGTCAATAGCCGCATAGAAAAATCCAAAAAAATCTATGAAAAATTAGGAGGCAAATCCCCTTTAACGCCTATCACATTCGCCCTTACAGAGCGTTTGAACGAATTGGATCCTTCTCGCTTTTACACTTATGCGATGCGTTATACCCCCCCTTATGCGTCTATGGTCTTGCAAGATCTAGCCTTAAAAGAGGTAGAAAGCTTGGTGTTTTTTTCCATGTATCCGCAATACTCTAGCACCACCACCCTTTCTAGTTTTAATGACGCTTTTAACGCTCTCAAATCTTTAGAAACTTTCCGCCCTAAGGTGCGAGTGATAGAGCGCTTTTATGCTGACAAAAAGCTTAATGAAATCATTTT
This sequence comes from Helicobacter pylori, assembly GCF_030323545.1. Classification (NCBI taxonomy): domain Bacteria; kingdom Pseudomonadati; phylum Campylobacterota; class Epsilonproteobacteria; order Campylobacterales; family Helicobacteraceae; genus Helicobacter; species Helicobacter pylori. Next base: position 497,429 of record NZ_CP122954.1, read on the forward strand.
AAACACGATTTTAAGCGCCCTAAACAACCGCAAAAGCCAGGATTTTGTTTTAATCTTTTCTGTCCATGGCTTACCTAAAAGCGTTATTGATGCCGGCGATACTTACCAGCAAGAATGCGAACACCATGTGAGCTTGTTAAAAGAGTTGATGCAACAAAAAAATATCCCTTTTAAAGAAGTCTTACTCTCTTATCAATCCAAACTAGGGCCTATGAAATGGCTAGAGCCAAGCACTGAAGAGTTGATAGAAAAGCACCGCAAATCTCATATTATCATCTATCCTTTAGCTTTCACGATTGATAATTCTGAAACGATCTATGAACTAGACATGCAATACCGCTTGATGGCAGAGCGCTTGGCGGTTAAAGAATATTTAGTTTGCCCATGCTTAAACGATTCTATAGAGTTTGCAAAATTTATCATTGAATTAGTAAAAAACCTTAAAAGTGAGTGAAATGCGCATAAAAAAGCGATTATTATAGTAAAATACCAAGTTTTCAAATCTATTAAAAAGTAAAGGTTATTACATGTTTTCACTTTCTTATGTTTCCAAGAAATTTTTAAGCGTTTTGCTATTGATTTCGTTATTTTTAAGCGCTTGCAAATCCAACAATAAGGACAAATTAGATGAAAATCTTTTAAGCTCCGGTTCTCAAAGCTCCAAAGAATTAAATGATGAGCGAGATAATATAGACAAAAAGAGCTATGCCGGTTTAGAAGATATTTTTTCAGACAATAAGTCCATTAGCCCTAACGATAAATACATGCTTTTAGTGTTTGGCCGTAATGGTTGCTCCTATTGTGAAAGGTTTAAAAAAGATCTTAAAAATGTCAAAGAATTGCACGACTATGTTAAAGAGCATTTTAGCGCTTACTATGTCAATATCAGCTACTCCAAAGAGCATGATTTTAAAGTCGGCGATAAGGATAAAAATGATGAAAAAGAAATCAAAATGTCCACAGAAGAATTAGCGCAAATTTATGCCGTCCAATCCACCCCTACGATTGTTTTATCCGATAAAACCGGCAAAACCATCTATGAATTGCCCGGCTATATGCCTTCCACGCAATTTTTAGCGGTGTTAGAATTTATCGGCGATGGGAAGTATCAAGACACCAAAAACGATGAGGATCTCACTAAAAAACTAAAGGCTTACATCAAGTATAAAACCAACCTTTCTAAAAACAAATCCAGCTAGGAAAGTGCATGAAAAGCCTTAAGAGCTTGATTTATTTTTTATTCGCTTCTTTTTGGGTCGCTATCCCTTTAATCGCGCTCTATGCCTTAGCGTGCGCGATAGCCACTTTTATAGAAAACGATTACGGCACGAGCGCGAGTAAGGCGATTGTGTATAACACCCCTTGGTTTAATTTTTTGCATGCGTATTTATTGGTGGTTTTAATAGGCACATTCATTAAATCTAAAGCTTTAGGGCGCAAAAGATACGCAAGCCTTTTTTTCCACAGCTCCTTGATTTTAATCATTTTAGGGGCAGCCATCACACGATTTTTTGGTGTAGAAGGGCTTATGCATGTGCGAGAAAATAGCACGCAAAGCTCTTTTGAAAGCGCGGACACTTACCTTAATATCACTCTTAATGACACCACTAAACTTTCTTTAAAAACGCCTTTAACCTTTTATCATTCCAAACGATTAAGACCCATTCATGCCACTTTAAATCACAAGCCTTTAATTTTAGAACCCTTAGAGATTTACAAGCAAAACGCCATTAAAAAAGATGACGCTACCATTTTAGTGTTAAAAGCGACCTATAACGGCGTGAGCCGCAAATTCAACCTCATTAAAACCAACAGGAATGAAGGCATAGAAGAAAGCGAGGTGTTTAAAGACGACAAACTCTCTTTAAGTTTTGGATCCGCTTACATTGAATTGCCCTTTCAAATCAAACTGAAGCGTTTTGAATTAGAACGCTACGCCGGCTCTATGAGCCCTTCATCTTACGCTTCAGAGGTGGAAGTTTTGAAATTGGATAACACTTTAATCAAACCTTATAGGATTTTTATGAACCATGTTTTAGATTATGAAGGCTATCGCTTTTTCCAATCTTCCTATGATACAGATGAAAAAGGCACAATCCTTTCTGTCAATAAAGATCCGGGTAAAATCCCCACCTATTTAGGGTATGCGATGCTTATTTTGGGGGCTTTGTGGTTGCTTTTGGATAAAAATGGGCGTTTTTTAAAGCTTTCACGCTTTTTAAAATCCCAACAAGTTGCTAGTTTCTTGATCGCTTTAATTTTGATCAGCCCTTTTACTTCCTCGTTCGCCAATGAAGCTCCAATTGACATGCATGGGGGAAAAAGCGCTCAAATAGAACGACAAAGCGTAGAAAATCCCGCCAATAAAGAAGATTCTAAAAGCGCGATTTTAGAGCGTTTGAAGCGTTTAAGAGAGTATTCCAAAGACCACTTAAAAGCCTTTCAAAGGCTTCAAGTCCAGGATTTTGACGGGCGTATCAAACCCCTTGATACCATTAGCATTGAATACATCCATAAGATTTTAAAAAAAGATGATTTTCAGGGGCTAAACGCCATGCAAGCGCTTTTAGGGATCATGTTTTTCCCCAATGATTGGCGCAGTATTAAGATGATTTACACTTCTAGTAAAGCCTTAAGAAAGCTTATCGGCACGCCTTTAGATGAGAGCCGTATCGCTTTTAGAGATGCGTTTGATAGCCGTGGGTATAAATTAAAAAATCTTGTTGAAGAAGTCAATCAAAAATCCCCTAACGAGCGCAACGAGTTGGATAAAGATGTCTTAAAAGTAGATGAACGCATCAACTTAGTCTATACGCTTTTTAGCGCTCAATTTTTACGCATTTTCCCTAGCGATAAAACCACTGCTTGGCTCTCACCCATTGAAGCGATCAACAGCTCTAATAAAGAAATTTCAAGCGTGGCAACGGGGTTTTTAAAAAATATTTTTAGCGGGTTTGATGACGCTTTAAAAACCAATCAATGGGATAAGGTAGAAAAAACCCTAAAAGATTTAAGCATTTACCAGCAAGAGCATGCCAAAAACCTCTATTTACCCTCTTCTAAAGTGGATTCTGAAATTTTTTTAAACCACACCAATTTTTTTAACAGCCTGACCCTTCCTTATATCCTTCTAGGGTTATTGCTTTTTATCGTTGTGATCAGCTCTCTTGTTAAAAACACGATTCCAAATATTTGGCTCACTAAAACCCTTTATATGGCTATCTTGCTTTGCGCGATCGCTCATTCTATGGGGCTAGTTTTACGCTGGTATGTGAGCGGGCATTCGCCTTGGAGCAACGCTTATGAGTCCATGCTTTATATCGCATGGGCTTCTGTTATTGCAGGGTTTGTTTTACGCTCCAAACTCGCGCTATCGGCCTCTAGCTTTTTAGCCGGTATCGCGCTCTTTGTGGCCCATTTAGGCTTTATGGACCCTCAAATTGGCCATTTAGTGCCGGTGTTAAAATCCTATTGGCTCAATATCCATGTCTCTATCATCACCGCTAGTTATGGCTTTTTGGGCTTGTGTTTTGTGCTAGGGATTTTGAGTTTGGTTTTGTTTATTTTGCGCAAACAAGGGCGTTTCAATTTAGACAAAACCATTCTTTCCATTAGCGCTATCAATGAAATGAGCATGATTTTAGGCCTGTTTATGCTCACGGCCGGGAATTTCTTAGGCGGGGTGTGGGCGAATGAATCTTGGGGGCGCTATTGGGGGTGGGACCCTAAAGAAACCTGGGCGTTGATTTCTATTTGCGTCTATGCTTTAATCTTGCATTTGCGTTTTTTAGGCTCTCAAAATTGGCCCTTTATTTTAGCGAGCAGCAGCGTGCTAGGGTTTTACTCGGTTTTAATGACTTATTTTGGCGTGAATTACTACCTTTCTGGCTTGCACAGCTATGCCGCAGGCGATCCCTTGCCGATCCCTACTTTTTTATACTTTTTGGTAGCGATACCTTTTGCTCTCGTGATCTTGGCGTATTTCAAACGCCATTTGAGTTTGCCTAAATTAGTTTAAAGGAGAAATTGTTTCAAAACACCTCTTTTAAAATCTATCGCAAAGCCTATCAAAAATCCTTACCCTTGTTGCACACCATAAGGAGATGGATTAAAAAATAAGTTTGTAAAACAAACCCATCAAACCCCTTGCGCTATCATCGCAGACGCTACTTTTCTAAAGCCAGCGATATTAGCCCCTAAAACAAAATTAGTAGGGTCTTTAAACTCTTTAGCGGTTTGAGAGACATTCTTATAAATCTCTTTCATAATGTGGTGTAATTTCGCATCCACCACTTCAAAACTCCAAGGGTGCATGCTCGCGTTTTGCGCCATTTCCAAGCCGCTCACGCTCACCCCCCCAGCATTAGCCGCCTTGCCTATGCCATAAGAAATCTTAGCCTGTAAAAACAATTCAATCGCTTCATTGCTTGAGGGCATGTTCGCCCCTTCAGCCACGCATTTGCACCCGTTAGAAAGGAGGGTTTTAGCGTCTAAAACGCTCAATTCATTCTCAGTCGCGCTAGGAAAAGCCGCAAAACAAGGCACATGCCATATGGCATTCCCCCCTTTGGGGTAATTTTCTATAGGGGTGTATTTCGCGCTTGGTTTTTCTAGGGCGTATTCTTTGATCCTCCCACGACGCACTTCTTTAACCTCTTTCAAAAGCTCTAAATCAATGCCGTCTTTATCATAAATCATGCCATTAGAATCGCTCGCTGTTACCGGTTTGGCTCCTATTTGAAGCAATTTTTCAATGGTGTAAATTGAGACATTACCGCTCCCAGAAACGCTGCAAACCTTACCCTCTAAAGAGCTGTTCCTTTCTTGCAGCATTTCTTCAGCAAAATACACGCACCCATAACCGGTAGCTTCTTTTCTGCACAAGCTCCCCCCATAAGTTAGCCCCTTACCGGTCAATACGCCTTCAAAACGATTGACTAATTTTTTGTATTGCCCAAACAGATAGCCAATCTCTCTTTCGCCCACTCCAATATCCCCGGCTGGCACATCAGTCGTGGCTCCAATATGGCGGTATAATTCATTCATGAACGCCTGGCAAAAACGCATGATCTCATGCTCGCTCTTCCCTTTAGGGTCAAAATCGCTCCCCCCCTTAGCACCCCCCATAGCCAAAGTGGTGAGCGAATTTTTCAACACTTGCTCAAAGCCTAAAAACTTGATCACGCTTTCATTCACGCTAGGGTGGAATCTCAAGCCCCCCTTATAAGGGCCAATAGCTGAATTGAATTCAACCCTACACCCCCGATTGACTTGGATTTGATGGTTATCATCTAGCCAACACACCCTAAAAAAAATCTCCCTTTCAGGCTCAATCAAACGCTCTAAAATGGCATGCTTTTCATAACTTTTATCGCTGTCTAAAAGGGGTTTTAAAGAAGTGATAGCTTCATAAACGGCCTGATGGAACTCTTTTTGATAGGGGTATTTTTTCTGTAAAGATTGGAGGATTTTTTCAATATACATAAGCGGCATCCTTTATGATTTTAAGTGTTTTTATTGTAACACTAAAAGGGTAATTAAGTTTTAACTTTATCTTAAAAAACTTTTTAAAACGCCCACAAACCCTCTATCAAAGCCGCTCAAATCCTTGTAAAACTTTGCATCATAACCGCAAAATTCTAAGCATTCTTTCAAGCTTTTTAACTGGTCATACCCCATTTCACAAGCCAAAAAAGGGATTTTTAATCCAGCGGCTAAAAAAATGATTTCTTTTAAGATTTCATCGCCTTTAACCCCCCCAAAAAGGGCTTTGTGCGGTTCTTTGAGAACGGATTTTTCCAAAGGATAACCACTAGCGATATAGGGCGGGTTAGAGACAAGCATTTGTATCGTTGGCATGCGATCCCAAAGATGCGTTTTTTTTAAAAAAACACGCTCTTTTAGACAAAAGCGTTCAATATTTTTGGACGCCACTTCTAAAGCTTTTAATGAAACATCGCTTGCATGAATGGAAATTTTGGGGTTTTCCAAAGCCAAACTAACAGACACGCAAGCACTCCCTACGCCTATTTCGCCTATCTCTTTTAAGTGGTATTGAGAAATAATATCAAGGGCTTTTTTAACCAAAATCTCCGTTTCAGGCCGTGGGATTAAAACATGCTCATTCACGAAAAAAGAGCGCCCGTAAAAATCACAGCTTTCTAATAAATACTCTATGGGGCAGTCATTCAAGCGCTTTTCTACCAATTCAAAAAAGCACACCTCTTCTTCGTGGTTTAACTCTAAATAGGCATGCGTGTGCAAAAAAACCCTTTCTTTTTGCAAGACAAAGCCTAATAAAATTTCAGACTCTAATCCCCCCCTAAAACCTTTTTGCGATAATCCTTTTTTGGCTTTATTTAGGGCTTGTGAAAGGGTCATTCAATTTCATAATCCAAAGCTTTCAAGCGCTCTAATAGGGGCGGGTGCGTGAAATGCAAGAAAACATAAAAAGGGTGCGAATAGGGGAACGCTTTATTTTCACTCACAATAGACACTAACGCTTTGGCTAAAACCTCTTTAGAGCTTAAACTCGCCCCAAACTTGTCCGCATTGTATTCATTCTTTCGGCTAAAAAACCCGATCAAAGGCATAGCGTAAAAAGAAAATACCGGCAAAAATAAGAGTAAAATCGCAATCAAACTCGCTGGCGTTTGTGAGACATTGAAGCCTTCAAAAACGATCGGTGGCAAATGAGCGATCAAAGCAAAAACAAGAGCGAGTAAGCCTCCCATAATCCCTAAACTTTTCAACAAATCCTTATTTTTAAAATGCCCTAATTCATGCCCTAAAATGGCTAAAAGCCCTTCTGTCCCAACTTTAGAGATCAAAGTGTCAAACAACACCACCCGCTTGTTTTTACCCAAGCCCCCAAAATACGCATTCAAACGCCCATCCCTCTTGCTAGCGTCCATCACAAAAATGCCTTCGGATTTAAAACCCACTTTATCCATCATGCCCTCAATTTGACTCTCTAAATCCCTATTATTCAAGGGGGTGAATTGGTTGAAAAGCTGAGCGATTTTAGGGTAAAAAAGATTAGCCAAGATCATAAAAACAAACACGACAAAAAACGAGCTGATCTCCCAATGTTCCACATGTTCAATGATCATAATAAGAGTGTAAATCAACAACAATCCCACGCTTAAAGTGAGCAATAACCCTTTGAAAAAATCCTTAAAAAACAACGACAAACTCACCTTAGAAAAGCCAAATTCCTTATCCAAATGCATGGTGGTGTAGTAGCTAATGGGTAAAGACAAAACGCTTTGAATCGCTAAAAACAACAAGGCAAACACCAAGTAACCTAGCGTTTCAGAAAGGTTTAAATAATGCGTGAGATCTTCTAAATGCGTCAAACCAAAAAAGACCCAACCAGCAAAGATTATCCCGTCTAAAATTTGAGAAATAATGGATAATTGCATTTTCCTAATGGCATAATTCCCCGCTTCTTCATAATCCTTTTGTGGGAGTAAAACAGGCTTCTCGCAGAGCTTTTGACGGATAAATTTCAATTGCAAAATATCGCCCACAATGTAAGGAGTCGTAAAAAAGAGCAAATAAAAAATACAAATTATCATATCTATCCATATGTCAAGCATGTTCTAAACTCCTTTCTCAATCAATTTGCCAATAAAAGTGTAGGAATTATAACAATTTTTCAAAAATTTGCCATAATATTAAATAAATATGGTAGAAAAAAGAGGCTGTTTTTGAGCGTTTTTAATCCAATCGTAAAAAGCTGTGTTATGCAACCCGCTATAAACAAAAAGGTTTGTCATGCCCCATTCTTTTAAAAAGCGTTTTTTAATCCTTTACGCCCTTTCTACCTTGCTTTTAGTGGGGGTTTTGTTAGCGTTATTTTTCTTTTATGCGAAAAATAACCTCTTAGAAAACACCCAAATACGCATGCAATACACCGCTGATGCGATCGCTAAAAGCCTTTTAGAATTGGATAATGCCCATTCTTTAGAGCCTTTAAAAACCTTAGAAGAACGATTCAAAAACACCCCCTTTGTCTTATTAGATGAGAAAAACAAAGTCAAGTTTTCTAATATCGGGGCGTTTGTGGCCTCTTTTAAAAATGACGCCTTAATCAAAACCCCTTATTTTACGCTTAAAAAACAAGGCTTTTATTTCACAGACAGCACCCCAACGAACCGCTTGGGGGTTTCTAAAATCATTATTGCAGAAGAAGAGATTCAAAAAAATTTTATCCCCCTTTATAAAATAATAGGCTATGTGTTTTTGGGCGCGAGTTTGTTTGTCGTGCTAATAGCTATATGGCTTTATAAAATCCAATCAAACTAAGTAAAAATTATTTTTCCACCAATACAGGCTTATTTTTAAAGCTTTTAAGCGCATTTTCAAGCTGTTTTAGGGCTTCTTCTTTCGTTTTATAAGGGTCAATAAAATAATGCGTGAGGGAGTCTTTTTTCTTTATTTGGTGAGGGAAAGTTTTGAGCGTTTGCAAAAAATCCTTACTGGGCGCATTCAAAAAAGCCCCTACTTGCAAATAATACCCTTTAGGGATACTCGCATCTTTTAAGCTGGGTTTTACTAAGCTCTTTTTATTTTCGTTTTTAGGCAGCTCTTTTGTTAGGGGCTTGGATTCATTAAGAGCGAGCACTTGCTTATGGGCTTTCTTGATTTTTCTTTTCACCTTTTTGCTTTCTATGTAAAAATCATATAAATCATGGATTCTTTGCTTCACATAAGCTTCATAGCAATTCTCATAAATTGGGCTATTTTCAATAGAAGCTTTAGGGCTTATGAGCATGACCAACGCCACGCATTCTTCATGGGCGACTTTGAGCCATTCTTCTTCGCTTTGCTCTAGGATTTCTTTGATTTTAGGGAACTCATACTGCGTGCCTTTCCCCATATTTTCTAACATTTCTATAAGTTCTTCATGGACTTGATTGAGTCTTAATTGGATAGGGGGTAAATTTTTAGGCGTATTTTGAACGCTTTTAAGATCGGCTTTTTTATCCTCTAAACCAACAGCGTTTTTTAAAAAGAGGAAAACCAACAACAGAGTTATTTTCAATATATTTTTTTGCATTTACCACTCCCATGTCAAGATTTCTATCTTGTTGCTTTATGGTAATCAAAAATACCAAATACCGCCATAAGAATGGTTTAAAACATGGGGCTTTGGTTACTTTATTTTATGCTAAAAGTCATTACCTTAAGGGGATAGGGGTATTTTGCGATAATTAAATAGCTTTGATATAATAACTTTTAAAAACCATGAAAGGCTTACTATGCAATCTTTAAGTTTGTTAAACCAATTGGGCGCTAAAATTGATGAATTGATTGAAAAAATCAAAAAACAAGAAGAAGAGTTGAACGCTTTACGCCAAGCAAACACCACGCTGAATGCGCAAAATGAAGAAAAAGACATTCAAATCGCTATTTTATACGATGAATTGAGCGCTAAAGATAAGGGCATTCAAGGTCTTTATGACAAAATCTCTGATTTATTGTCATAAACCATTAAAAACATGCATTCCGAAAACGACAGCTTAGAAATCACTTATTTAGGCAAATGCTATAAAATCTCTCTCAATAACACCTTTAGCGATGAGATGAAACGCACCCTAAAAGAGCGTTTCCATAACCAAGAATTAAACGCCTTAGAGCTTTTAAAGGATTATTTGCATGAAAGTTGTCAAAACGAGTATTTGCACAATGAACTCAAAAAGCTTTTAGAAAAAATCTCATCATGTTCTATCACTTAATCGCTCCTTTAAAAAATAAAACCCCCCCTTTAACTTATTTTTCTAAGGAGCGGCACCAAAAAGGAGCGTTAGTCAATATCCATTTAAGGAATAAAACGCTTTTGGGCGTCGTTCTTGAAGAAGTTTCAAAACCCTCTTTTGAATGCCTAGAACTGGAAAAAACCCCTTATTTTTTACTCCCCTTTCAAATAGAGCTCGCTCTATTTATCGCTCAATATTACTCGGCTAATCTTTCTTCAGTCTTAAGCCTTTTTACCCCTTTTAAAGAATGCGATTTAGTGGGGTTAGAAAAAATTGAGCCTGTTCTTAATATATTAAGCCAAACGCAAACAAACGCTTTAAAAGAATTGCAAAAACATTCAGCAAGCTTGCTCTTTGGCGATACGGGTAGCGGGAAAACCGAGATTTATATGCATTCAATCGCTCAAACTTTAGAGCAAAAAAAAAGCGCTTTACTGTTAGTGCCAGAAATCGCCCTCACCCCTCAAATGCAACAACGCCTTAAAAGGGTTTTTAAAGAAAATTTAGGCTTGTGGCATAGCAAACTCTCTCAAAATCAAAAAAAACAATTTTTAGAAAAGCTTTATTCGCAAGAAATCAAATTAGTGGTAGGCACACGAAGCGCGTTGTTTTTGCCCCTTAAGGAGTTGGGTTTAATCATTGTAGATGAAGAGCATGACTTTTCTTACAAATCCCAGCAAAGCCCCATGTATAACGCTAGGGATTTATGCTTGTATTTATCCCATAAATTCCCTATTCAAGTCATTTTAGGCTCTGCTACGCCAAGTTTGAATAGTTACAAACGCTTTAAAGATAAGGCTTTAGTGCGCTTAAAGGGGCGCTACACCCCCACGCAAAAAAACATTATTTTTGAAAAAACGGAGCGTTTTATCACGCCCAAACTCCTAGAAGTGCTGCAACAAGTGATAGACAAAAACGAGCAAGCCATTATTTTTGTGCCTACAAGGGCTAATTTCAAAACCTTGCTGTGTCAAAGTTGTTACAAAAGCGTTCAATGCCCCTTTTGCAGCGTGAATATGAGCTTGCATTTAAAAACCAACAAACTCATGTGCCATTATTGCCATTTTTCAAGCCCTATCCCTAAAATTTGCAGCACATGCCAAAGCGAAGTTTTAGTGGGTAAAAGGATAGGCACTATGCAAGTGTTGAACGAATTAGAAGGCCTTTTGAAAGGCGCTAAAATAGCGATTTTGGATAAAGATCACACCAGCACGCAAAAAAAACTCTACAATATTTTAAACGATTTCAACGCTCAAAAAACCAATATCTTAATCGGCACGCAGATGATAAGCAAAGGGCATGATTATGCTAAAGTGAGTTTAGCGGTTGTTTTAGGCATAGACAATATCATTAAATCTAATAGTTACAGGGCTTTAGAAGAAGGCGTGTCGTTACTCTATCAAATCGCTGGGAGGAGCGCTAGGCAAATTTCTGGCCAAGTGTTCATTCAAAGCACCGAAACCGATCTGTTGGAAAATTTCTTAGAAGATTATGAAGATTTTTTACAATACGAATTGCAAGAAAGGTGCGAACTCTACCCGCCTTTTTCAAGGCTGTGTTTGTTAGAGTTTAAGCATAAAAACGAAGAAAAAGCCCAACAATTGAGCCTAAAAGCCTCTCAAACCCTTTCTTCGTGTTTAGAAAAGGGCGTAACGCTCTCCAGCTTTAAAGCCCCCATTGAAAAAATCGCCTCTTCTTACCGCTACCTGATTTTATTGCGTTCCAAAGATCCTTTAAGCTTAATCAAAAGCGTGCATGTGCTTTTAAAAACCGCCCCCAATATCCCTTGCAGCGTGAATATGGATCCTGTGGATATTTTTTAAAAACTTAAGTTTTATATATTATTTCAAAAAATTCATGTTTTTCTGGCAACTAACAGCGTGAAATTCACCCATTTAAACAACGCTTCCACATGCTTAAACCCCACGCTTTCTAAAAGAGCGACATTTTCTTTTAAACTATAAGGTACAAGCACATTTTCTAACGCTTCCCTTTTGAAAGCGATTTCATTGTGGCTGTAGCCTTGATTTTGTTTGTAAAGGTAGTATAGCTCTATCATTTGCTTGTCTAATATCCGATCTTCGCTCATGATCTTTTCGCCCACCAATAAAACCCCATTCAACGCAAGGCTGTTATAAACCTTTTTGAGCAATACCTCTCTTTGCATGGGGCGGACAAATTGCAGCACAAAAAGCAATGAAAACGCGCTCGCTTCTTTAAACTCAACCTCTAAAAAATCCATGCATTCAAAACGGGCATTTTTAAAATCTTTTAATTTTTCTTGCGCTTTTTTAAGCATGGGCATGGAATTGTCAATCCCTACAAGCTCAATATCTTGTTGGATTTGTTGGTTAAGCGTGATAAAAAAGTTCCCGGTAGAACAGCCCAAATCATAAATCAAGGGTTTAGGATTGAGATTTTCTTTTAAGTTTTGAGCGATAAAATACGCCCCCAAATCCAACATTTCATGGTAATAGGGGATGGAACGCTCCAACATGTCATCAAAAACATGGGCGACTTTCTCATCAAAACAAAAGCGTTTGTTTAGGGATTGATTAAATAGAGTGTCTTTCATTCAAAAAAGAAGCGTGGTTTAAAAATCTTTAAACCACAATAGCCGTAACGCTTAAGCTTTTTTATGCACCAACTCATTAATGTAGTAATCCACTGAGCCTAAGCCTTCTTTTTTCGCCCACTCATAGCATTGAGAAACAAAATGCCAATTGATATGCCCATAGAATTTTTCCAAATACACAGGGCGTGCGTTTTTATGGTCAATATAATAAGCATGCTCCCACACATCTACCACTAAAAGTGGCACCTTTTTATCCGTAACTGGGGTTTGAGCGTTGCTCGTTTGAATGATTTCAATTTTTTGAGTGTCCAAATTATACGCTGCCCAATTCCAGCCAGAGCCAAACAAAGTGGTCGCGCTCTTAATGAAGTCTTCTTTAAATTTTTCCAATGAGCCGAAATCTTTTTCTAAAGCCCCTTTTAACTCATCGCTTAAGGCAGTCGCTTTGGGGCTTAGGCAATCCCAATAAAAATCGTGGTTGTAAATTTGAGCGGCGTTATTGAACACGCCTCCGCTAGACTTCGTCAAAATATCAAACAAAGAACTTTTCTCAAAATCGGTGCCTTTGATGAGGTTGTTCAAATTATTCACATAAGTTTGATGGTGTTTCCCATGGTGGAAATCAAACGCTACAGGGCTTAAAAAATCTCCCATGCTGTCTTTAGCAAAAGGCAACTCTCGTAATGTAAACATGTTTTCTCCTTGTGATTAGATAGCCGTATTGTAATCATTTTTTAATACTTTTTGGTAAATCTTTTCTTAAAAATTGATCGTTATGCAAATTTTGTAGATTTTAAGGGGTTTTTTAAAATTAAAACGACTTTTTAAACAAATTCTTTTTAAATTTTTTAAAAGTTAACCTTAATGGACTATTATCCTAACGCAATATAGCAATTCATTAGAAAGGATTTAACAATGCAAAAAATTACTTTTAAAGAAGAAACATACCAATTGGGAGGGAAAGCCTTAAAAGTGGGCGATAAAGCTCCTGATGTGAAATTGGTAAATGGCGATTTGCAAGAAGTCAGTTTATTGAAGCAGGGCGTGCGTTTTCAAGTCATTAGTGCACTCCCTAGCTTAACCGGATCGGTTTGTTTGCTCCAAGCCAAACGCTTCAACGAGCAAGCCGGCAAACTGCTTTCTGTGAGTTTTAGCGTTATTTCTATGGACTTACCTTTTTCTCAAGGACAAATTTGTGGTGCTGAAGGCATTAAGGACTTGAGAATTTTAAGCGATTTTAGGTATAAGGCTTTTGGGGAAAATTACGGCGTGCTGTTAGGCAAAGGCTCTTTGCAAGGCTTACTCGCTCGATCGGTGTTTGTTCTTGATGATAAGGGAGTGGTTATCTATAAAGAAATCGTTCAAAACATTTTAGAAGAGCCTAATTATGAAGCGCTTTTAAAAGTGTTGGAATAGGAAATTCTTAAAAGGAGGGAGCTACAATCTAGCGAGTCTCAATGCAAAAGCCCCACTTATTAAAAAGCGTTGGCAACAAAGACTAAAAAATAAGAAGTTCTTTTTAATCCGTTTAAAAAAGTTTCACGCTATTTTTAAAAGAAAAGATTAAAAAAGACTCTATTTTCAATCAAACATTATCGCTTGATTTTAATCAAGCTTTTAATGGAATAAATCTTTCACAAAACCCATAAGGGTTTGATAGAAAAAGGTTTTTAGAAGTCTTTTTTTAAGATTTCTTCCACTCTTAAAATGGTTACGAGTCTGTCGTTTTGTTTCCCAATGCCATAAGTTAGATTATTGTTATCGCTCAAAGTTTCTGGAACCGGATCAATATCCGTTTGTTTGATGCGAATGGCTTCAGTTAAGCGATCAATGAAAAACCCAGCAATCTGATCGTTATGGCGCACCACCAAATAACGAGTGTCTTTATTTTGCTTTTCAGCTTTCAAGCCAAATTTTAAACGCAAACTGATCAACGGAAAGACATTACCCCTTAAATTGAACACGCCAAGCACATAGTTTGGGGTTTCAGGGACTCGCGTGTAACCAATGGGTTTGACGATCTCTAAAATATTCAAAATAGGAATGGCGTATTCTTCATCGCCAATAATAAAACCGATGAATTGCAAAATTTCTTCATTGTCTTCTTGTTTAGAGCCTGCACTAGCTTCTTTTTGTCTTTCAAATAAATCTTTTAATTGGTTGCTCACGATTGGTCTCCTTCTAATTTAATGCTGCGCTTCACCACGGTGGTTAAATATTCACCGCTATAAGGTTTGGTGATGTATTCAGTCATGCCGGATTCAACGCCGCGCATTCTATCGGTTTTAGTCACCCGACTGGTTACTGCAATCAAAGGCAGGTTTTTGAATTTATTGTATTTACGCACTTCAGAAGCGAAAGTGTAGCCGTCCATTTTAGGCATTTCAATATCCACTAAAATAGCGTCCGGAATCTTATCGCCATTTTTAAGCATTTCTAAGCCTTCTAACCCGTTAGTGGCTTCTAAAAGCGTGATGCCTAATGGTTTTAAACATTTGCGGATAATCGCTCTATCCGTGCTGCTGTCATCAATCGCTAAGACAATATAATCGCTAGGAGAATTTTTGCTCTTGGTGTTTTCGGATTCATTCATCAAGGTAGTGATATTGACCTTGATGCTTTTTGCCATATCCATCATCGCTCCCACATCTACAATAAGAGTGATTTTCCCATCGCCTCTCACCGTAGCGCCAGCAATGCCTCTAGTGTTTTTAAGGTAGTAACCTAAAGACTTGATGACCACTTCTTCTTGACCGATTAAATAATCCACGATCACGCCAATTTTTTGATCGGCCAAGCCAATGATGACCACATACACATCTGAGTTGGATTCCAAAATGGCATCCACTTTAAAAATATCAGAAAGGCGCACCAAAGAAAGCACCTCATCTCTCAAACGCAACACGCTTTTGCCATCAACGGTGTAAATTTCGTCCTGGCTGATGCGCACGGTTTCTAATACTGAAGAAAGCGGGATAGCGTAATATTCTTCTTGAACGCCCACGAGTAAAGCTTGAATGATAGCTAGAGTGAGAGGGATTTTAAGCTTTTGAGTCGTGCCTACCCCCACTTCTGAATCAATTTCAATGATCCCATTGAGCTTTTCAATATTGGTTTTCACCACATCCATGCCAACGCCTCTGCCTGAAACATTGGAAACGACTTTTGCGGTAGAAAAGCCTGGCTTGAAAATGAGGTTAAACGCTTCCCTATCGCTCATGCCTTCAGCGTCTCTTTCGCTAATCACCCCTTTTTCAATCGCTTTTTCTTTAAGCATCACAGGGTCTAATCCCTTGCCATCATCAGAGATTTTAATCACAATGTGGTTACCCTCATTATACGCGCTCAATTGCACTTTACCGGTTTCAGGCTTGTTAAGCCTTCTTCTTTCTTCTAGAGGCTCAATCCCATGATCGCATGAGTTGCGGATAATGTGGATGAGCGGATCGCCAATCTCTTCTACAATGGATTTGTCTAATTCGGTTTCTTCGCCCTCAATGATCAATTCAATGCTCTTGCCTAATTCCCGGCTCAAATCCCTTACCATGCGAGGGAATTTATTGAACACTTTGCCCACTGGTTGCATCCTGGTTTTCATCACCGCAAGTTGCAAGTCTGTCGTTACCGCTGAAATAGAAGAAACCACCTGGTTTAATTCCTCTAAAAACTTTTCCCCATCATAGCGTTCTTCCACATCGCTATAAATCCTGATCAAGCGATTTTTGCCCAACACAAGCTCACCGATTAAATTCATTAAGTGATCCAAGCGGCGCACATCCACCCTAACGGTTTGCTCCACGCCAATAGAGGGGGCTTTATTTTCTTCAGTATCCGCTTTAGCCTTAGCTTTAGTTTCGGTTTTGGGGGTTTCTTTTGTTGGGGTAACTTCTTGTTTGGGTTTGGCTTCTTGTTTTTTTTGGGCTCTTCGTTCTTTATCGGCTTCTTGGCGCTTGTTGAGTAGCCGTTCAATTTCCGCTTCCACTTCTTCAGCGCTCATGTTAGTATAATCCAAATCCGGCTCATCGGCTAGCGGGTTATCGCTCGCGGGGTTTTCTGCAGTAGGGGTTTTTGCCTTGTTTTCTTTATTTTCTTCTTTCACTTCTTTTTTCACTTCTTCTTTGGAAACTTCTTTAGTTCCTGAAGTTTCTTTAGTGCCATCTAAATTTTGGCTTGTAATAGCTTGAAGCTGTTTGACCGCTTCTTCAATCTCGTTTTCCTTGCCGTTATTAGCATCAGAGCCGGTATCTCTAATCGTTACGAGTAAAGTTTTCATCAAATCAATGGAGCGCAACACGACATCCATAATATCAGGCGTGATTTTGATTTCGCCCTTTCTGGCGCGATTCAGGACATCTTCCATGTTGTGCGTGAGGTGCGTGAGAATGTTGAGATTCAAAAACGAGCTAGAGCCTTTAATAGTATGAGCGACTCTAAAAATGCGATTGAGCAAGTCCAAATCCTCAGGGTTATGCTCCAACTCCACTAAATCCTGATCCAACTGCTCGTTCATTTCAAAGGCTTCAATCAAGAAGTCCTCCATTATTTCTTGCAAATCATCCATTTAAAACCCCTTTTTAGCGTTTGAGATAAGAGTATTTTACAATTTTATAAAAAGAATTACGCATTCTTGTCTAAAATCTTAGAAATTTCTTCGGTGAATTTCTCTGCGTCAAACTTGACTAAATACGCTACAGCCCCCATTTCTTTAGCCCTTTCAGCGCTGTAATTATCGCAAATAGAAGAATTAAAAATCACAGGAATATAGGCAAACCTAGGGTCTTTTTGGAGCTTGAATAAGAAATGATAGCCATCCATTTTAGGCATTTCAACATCTGAAATAATGAATTTCAAATGTTTCCTCAAATCGTCCCCGTATTTTTTGAACAACATTTCTAATTTGTTCAGCCCGTCTTCCCCATCCACAGCTTCAGTGATGCTAAAACCCAATTTACTCAAATGGTTTTTTAAGGTTTTTCTCGCCGTTCTGCTATCGTCTAAAAACAACACTTCGCCTTCAAAACGCTCTTTATTAGGGGTATCTTTAGTGTTTTTGGCGTCTTCATTAAGTTTTAAATCGTCTAAAATGCTTTCTAAATCCAAAATGAGCAAGGTTTTGTCGTTTTCAATGCGGGTCGTGCCGGTGATATTTTCTTTATTGATGCTATTAGAGGCGCTAAAGGATGCAGGCTCCACATCTTTCCAGCTAATGCGCCTGATACGCCTAGCCGAATGGACTAAAAAGCCCAATTTGACATTATTAAATTCCGTGATAATGACGATTTTTTCGTTTTCCTTGCTTTTATCTGGGACAATCCCTATCCATTTAGCCAAGTCTATAAGCGGAATGATCGTGGAGCGCAAATCAAACACGCCGATAATGTAATCCAAATTCGTGGGGTATTCAAAAAGGGTGGGCATGGGGATGATTTCTTGGACTTTAGCCACATTAATGCCATAAATCCCCTCATAAGGGACGCCCTCTTGCATGCCATAAATACGAAAATCCACGAGTTCTATCTCACTTAGTTTTAAATCGTTAGCTGTTTTTTCTGCCATGATTTAGGCGTCCTTATTTTGAGATGGTTCTAAAACGCTTGATGATACCTTAAAAAGGCTTTGTTCGTAATAAAAGGAGGGCAGTGGGCAATAAATAGGCGCATTCAAGGGGATTTTTGCACCGCTTTTGAGGTGAAAATGCCCCTCTATAATGCCGTCAATGTTACCAATGTTAAGATTTTTAATGTAGTTTTGATAGGCTTTTAGGCGCTTTTCAATAAAGGCTTTTAATTCTTTTGGATCTAATTCCCAAAGGCGGATGGGTTTTTGATAAATGAGTTTTTTAAAAAGAGGGTATAAGGTTTTAAAACTTAATAAATTTAAAAAAGTTAAAAAAAATCTAGCCCAAGTGGAAGTGAGTTGCGTGATGTAAAATTCATACGCTTTAGTGGTGAATAAATCCCCATGGGCTAGTAAAAAGCGTTTGTTATCATGTTGGAATAATACGGGCTGGTTTTGGCGCTCAAAAACCACCACTTTAGAATTGAATACAAAACGCATGGAAAAATCATGGTTGCCTTCAAAGTAAAAGACTTGTGAAATTTCGCTTAAAGCATGGATTAAACCAATGATTTTTTGCTGCTCTTTGTCTAGGGGTAAATAGCCCACAAGAACATGGAAAATATCGCCCATGAAAAAGACTTGTGGGGGTTTGGCGCGTAAAAGTTCTTTAAGCGTATTGATTAAATGAGGGCTTTTAGGCAAAAAATGCGCATCAGAGATAAAAACAGCCCCGCTTTTAAGTGCATAAGATTCTAGCATCTTACTCTTTGAACAAAAAAGAGCCAATCCTCAAAAGATTCGCCCCACAAGCAATCGCTAATTCAAAATCATCACTCATGCCCATTGAAAGAATACTCGCGTTCTTTAATCGGTCAAAAAGCTTTTTGGTGGTGGTAAAGGATTTCTCAATCTCCTTTTCATCATCAACATGAGCGCCTATACACATAAGCCCCTTAAGTTTGAGATGCTTGCAAGTTTCACTGATTTGAGAATAAATTTCTAGCGTTTCTTCAGGCACCACCCCGTTTTTACTTTCCTCATACGCGCTATTAACCTGTAAAAGAGCGTTTAGATTGACGCCCAATACTTCGCAACGCTTTTCTATCTTCAAAGCGAGTTTTAAAGAGTCTAAAGAATGCAAAAGAGCGGGTTTTAAATTCAAAAGCGCATTGATTTTATTCTCTTGTAAAGAGCCTATCATGTGCCATTCAAGGGGTAAATGCTCTAAAGAGCGCATTTTAGTTTTTAAATCTTGAACTCTATTTTCTCCAAAAGCCCTTTGAGAGCAGTTGTAGTAATGTTGGATAGCTTCTAAGGAAGCGTTTTTTGAAACAGCCACGATTTTGACAATATGGTGCCTTGAATAGGCGATGCGAGCCTTTTCTATTTTGGTGATGAGAGTATCAATCCTTTGGCGGTAATCTAACATAATTCTTCTTTATGGCTATTCTTTATAGATCTTCTTTGTGCGTGCTGAAAGAATGCGTGAGATGGAATTTTTGATTTAAAGTTTCAAAATCTTTTAAAAGCCCTTTCTTTTTCAAATTTTCTATGACTTCCATGGAGCAATTGGTTTCGGTGGGCCATTCTCTAAAATGTTTATCCATAACGCCCTTATTGGTAGCGTCTATAAAAAAACAATGTTTAGAGGTGAGAATATCACGCTTAGCGTCAATATTATTAACGATGCGCCATAACAGCATGTAAGGGTTGTTTAAATCGTTGCTGATATGCTCTACAAAGATGACAATGCGTAAATGCTCTTCAAAACCGAGCAAGTTTTTAGCCAATTCAATGACGCTTTTATCTTTCTTTTCCACGCTAATGAAGCAAATGGGGTTACGGGTGTGCGGGTAGTATTGCTTCAAAAGAACGATATTGGGCATTTTATCTTGTAAAAGCGCTAGTAGGGCGTTATCGTTTAAAAGCGTGGGGTAGGGGGTATTGCTTTTAGAGGTCGCATCAATACCGAGTTTCCCCCCCATAGCGTATTCAGGGCTTGCATGATCTAAAGCGTCGCATATGCCTTGAGAGATGAGAATTTTTTCTTTAGAAAAATTTTCTAATATATACTCAATGATAGCGTTGGTGTCTCTTAGATTGGGAGCGTCTTCATTGACAAAAATCGCATGTTTGACAAAACTCATCTGCCCCACACCCCAAAAAGCATGCATGACTTGCTTGGCATGAGCGTTATAGCGCGTGTGTATTTTGGCTAAAATCAAATTATGAAACACCCCATTTTCTGGCATATAATAATCTATAAGATTGGGGGCGTTCATTTGGAGTAAGGGTAAGAACAAGCGTTCAGTCAAATACCCCATGTATTTGTCTTCTAAAGGGGGTTTGCCCACCACAGTGGCTAAGTAAATGGAATCTTTTTTATAGCTAATGGTTTTGACTTCTAAAACAGGGTAAGGCTCAATGGGGGTATAATAGCCAGTGTGATCCCCAAAAGGCCCTTCAAGCTCTAATTTTTCGCAATCCACAAACCCTTCTATCACAATATCGCAATCTTTTGGCACGCTCAAAGGATTGCTCAAGCATGGCATTACGCACGCTTTTTTTCCTCTCATAAACCCATAGAGCATGAGTTCATAAATCCCATAAGGTAAGGGGGCTGTCGCGCACCATGTGTAGAGCAAATCCCCACCAATAGCGATACTGACGGGCATTTTGACTTTAGCCTTAGCGTATTCGTGGAAAAAGAGTTGGGAGTCTTTATGGATTTGCCAATGCAAGCCTAAATGGTTTTTATCATAAACTTGCAAACGATACATGCCCAAATTCTTTTTTTTATGATCCAAGCTTTGGGTATAGACTTGCCCCATAGTGATAAAAGCCCCGCCATCTTTTTCCCAAGTTTTTAAAACGGGCAGATCCCACAAATTGACTTCTTTATCTTGCTTGATAATGAGATCTTTAGGGCGAGTGGTTTTTTTAGGGAAAATGTGTCTTAAATCCCATAAATCTTTTAAGACTTTCAAACCCTCAGTGAAATTTTTAGGAGCACTAAAGTGCAAGAACGCTTGCATGCGTTGTTGCAGGCTTTCTATGGGGGTTTTTAACAAAAGATCCAGGCGTTTGAAAGAGCCAAAAGCGTTCATTAAAACCGGCATGTCAAAGGTTTTGATCTGGCCATGTTCTTTTCTTATGGGTTGCGTGAATAAAAGGGCTTTGCCCCCATTAGGTTTTTTCGCTTCTATATAGGCTAGATGAGCGATTTCCAAATCCACTTCAAGGGGGGTGTCAATGATTTCTAATTCATCATGTTTTTTTAAAAGCTTTAGAAAATCTCGCATCCAACTACCTTAAATAACCACATAATGAACGCTTAAGCATGCAGGAATATTTTTAAGCTCTTCTAAAACTTCCAAAGAAACTTCTTCATCTACAATAATGAGTGCTAGGGCTTCTTTTTGCGTGTTACGCCCCAAACGAAAATCAGCGATGTTAATGCCATGCCTAGCGAACGCATTCCCCACACTCCCAATAACGCCTGGAATATCTGTATTCCTAAATAGAAGCATTTTACCTTTTGGCTCTATATCAATATGAAACCCATCAATCTCAGTGAGTTTTAAAATATATTCTTCAAACACCGTGCCGCTCACGCTGATTGAACCATTAGCCGCATTTAGAGTTAAAGAGAGCATGTTTTTATAGGGCGAAGCGCTTTCTTTAAGACTAACCTTAATCTCAATGCCTCTTTCTTTGGCCACAAAGGGGGCGTTAATGTAATTGATTTTATCCCCTACAACAGGTTTTAACACCCCCACTAACGCAAAGGCTACAAGGGCGTCTTTGAATTGGTTGATCTCCCCACAAAGACTAAGCTCAATTTTTTGGCACACGCCCTTATGGATTTGACTGGAAAAATAACCCAATTTTTGCGCTAAATTCAAGTAGGCTTTCGCGCTTGCATCAAAAGCTTGCATGGGTAAATTCAAAGCATGCGGGTGGCTTGAACCCCTTAAAGATTCCATAACCCCTTGAGCGGCTTGTTTGGAAATTTCTTCTTGGGATTCTAAAGTGTTCGCGCCAATATGGGGGGTCGCATAAACATTGGGCAAGTCTAAGAGCTTGTTGTGAATGCCAGGCTCTTTAGAAAAGACATCAATGCCAAGCCAACGCACTTTTTTGGTTTCTAAAGCTTCATAAAGAGCGTCTTCATTATAAAGCCCCCCTCTAGCGCAATTGATCAAAATAACCCCTTTTTTCATGCGTTCGATCTCTTTAGCGCCTATCATGTTAATGGTTTCTTTGTTTTTAGGGGTGTGGATAGTGATCATATCGCATTGCAAAATGTCTTCAAAATTTTTTGTGTAAATGACCCCTAAATCAGTGGCTTTTGAAGAAGGGATATAAGGATCATAGGCTAGAACCTCCATTTCAAAGGCTTTAGCCCTAATGCCCACCCTAGAGCCAATATTCCCAAAACCAATGATGCCTAGCTTTTTATTTTTCAATTCCGTGCCATACCAATCTTCTCTTTTCCATAACCTTTGGTGTTTGATTTGATCGTTCGCGCAAGGGAACGAACGCACCGCATTGATCAAATGCGCCATGGTCAATTCCACGGCGGCAATCGTGTTAGCGGTAGGGATATTCATCACTACAATGCCTTTTTGAGAGCAGCTTTCTAAATCAATATTATCCACTCCCACGCCCGCTCTCACGATGGATTTTAAATTAGTTAAGGGTTTTAAAAAATCGCTTGTGATAGGGGTCATGCTACGCGTGATGAGCGCATCCATGGGAGTGAGTTTTTCTAAAAGCTCATTTTTGGGGCATTTGGAATAATCATGCAAGACAATGTCTTTTTGAGCTTCTAAAATTTGAATGCCTTTAGCATGGATGGGGTCGCAAATGGCTACTTGATACATTTTTATCCTTTGAATTTAAAAAACAGCATGATAGCGTATTTTATAATAGTCTAAATCAGCTAAAAAGCGTTCTTTTTTGTTTTTATCTAAATAGATGATGAGGTTAGGTTGGTTTTTGGTGTTATCGTAAGCGTAATCAATTTGTTCTTTCTTAAGGATTTCTTTTAAGCACCACCATTGATAGTCCTTTAAATCCTTAATGATAAGCTTTGAATATTCCCTTTTTTTTTCTTCAAAAGGGATTTCAAAATGATGCTCTATAACAGGGTAATTGATAACTTCTTGCACATCAAGGTTTTGAGAAAGGGCGTTATTGCGATCTTCTTCGTTATGAGAGGCTTTTTCATTATGAGAGGTTTCATCAGGGCTATTTTCTTCTAGGTTGATGTCATGGTTTTTTGCGTCTGTTTGAGAGTAGCTTTTATTTGTTTGAGAGATCGCATTTGTTTGAGAGATCGCATGAGAAGTAGCGGGCATTTCTTTTTTAACGCTTAAAAACAAATAGGCTAAAACGCCAAGAGCGACAGCTAGGGAAATAAAAGCAACAACACTCTTAAATCTCATGCTATTCTTATGTTTTTAAAATCGCTCTTTAGAGTTTTTCTTTAAGAATATCCCCTAAAGTCATTTTATCATCGCTCGTGTTAAAAGCTTGCAATTCTTCTTTTTCTTTTTTGCGCTCTAACCTATACACAGAAGCACGCACCTTGTTGTTAGATTTTTCAATCGCAACCACCACGCATGTGATTTCTTGCCCTATTTTGATTTCATCTTTTTTCAAGGGGTTCAAATCTTCATTTTTGATGAGCACATCAATGCCATCAGCATTAATGAATACGCCAAAATCCTTAATACTCACCACTTTGCCTTGAATCACGCTATCTGTTTTATGCTTTTGAGCGAATTCTTCTGTAGGGGAAGTAACTAGGTGTTTCGCGCTCAAAGAAATCTTTTTATCTTTTTTGTTGATTTTAAGGATTTTCACTTTGATCACATCGCCAATTTTATAGTGGTCTTTGCATTTTTTATCTTTATCCCAAAAAGCGTCGTGATTGTGGAGCAAACCATCCACCCCACCCAGATTCAAAAACGCCCCAAAATCCGTTAAAGTCGCTACTTTGCCTTCTAAAACATCCCCCACTTGGTGTTTGGATTCAAAAACATCAAAAGGCTTGTTAGTGAGTTGCTTTAAAGAAACCCTTAAACGGCGATTTTTTGGATCAATGTCAATGATCTTCACATCAATCTCTTGCCCCACGCTCAAATACTTGCTAGGGTGGCTGACATTTTTATCCCAAGAGATTTCAGAAACATGCAAAAAGCCTTCAATATCATTACCAATATCCACAAACGCCCCATAATTTTCAATATTGCTCACCACCACCTTAATGGCGTATCCGGGTTTTAGCTTGTCTTGGATCTCTTCCCATGGGTCTTCTATGGTCGCTTTTATGGAGAGTGAAAGGCGTCTTTTTTCTTCATCATAAGCGATGGCTTTGACACAGACTTCATCGCCCTCTTTGTAGTATTTTTCAGGGTTTACCGGTCCTTTATGGCTGATTTCAGAATAATGGACTAAGCCCTCAACCCCCTTAACTTCTACAAAAATACCAAAAGGGGTGATCTGGCGCACAACTCCTAACACCGGCTCTGTAGCTTCTAACAATTCTTTAGAAACTTCAAGCTGTCGTTTGTCATTGACTTCAAAGAATCGTTTGCGAGAAATATTGATAGAATGGTTTTCCTTATCCACACGAATGATGCACGCTTTAATGCGTTTGCCGATATGGTTTGCGTCATTCTTTAAAGAAGAGTGCGAGCGGGAGAGAAAATACTCCACGCCTTGAGACTCCACGATATAGCCCCCTTTATTCTTGCCTACAATCTTGCCTTCAATAATGGCGTTTTCATAGTTTTCGCCTAATTCTTCAATTTTCGCTTGAATCTTTTGTTGGGAAATGGCCTTTTTGTAGGAAACGCTAGGATGTTCACCTTTTTCGGACACATGCACGATAATGGGGTCATTTTTTTGATACAGCAACTGCCCCTTTTCATCGGTGATCTCGCTCAAAGCCAAACGACCTTCTGTCTTACCGCCCACGCTCACCATGGCATAACCATCATTCTCATTGATGGAAACGATTAGCCCTTCTTTGATAGTGCCTTTTTCTAGGGTTTCTTCTTTTTTTAAGAGTTCTGCGAAGTTTTCCTCCTCGTCATTAAAGTTCTGATCATCTGGTATCTTGCTCATTGACTGCCTTACTATAAAATAAATATAAAATCCTTAGGGGTATTGTATCCTTTTTTGGCTTACAAAATCGTTTAAAAACTAACAATCAGCGGTTTTTTTAAAGAAAATTTTCAAAATGTGTTAAATCGTGCTGATTTTTTGCTTGACATTTTCTATAATCCAATCCGGCGTGGAAGCCCCAGCGGTAATCCCGCACAATTTTTTATCCTTAAACCACGCTAACTCTAATTCGTTTTCATCTTCTACCAAGTAGCTGTCTTCACAATGCTGTTTGGCGATGCTTAAGAGCTGTTTGGTGTTTGAAGAAGTTTTACCGCCCACGACTATCATAATATCCACTTCCTTACTCAAATCCAAAGCGGCTTTTTGGTTGTAAGAAGTAGCGTTACAAATCGTGTTAAAAATACGCACTTCAGTGCATCTTTCCACCAAATAAGAAGCGATTTGCAAGAGTTTTGGGGTTTGCTTGGTGGTTTGAGAAACTAAAGCCACTTTCCGTTGGAGCTTTTTTTCTTGCAATTCTTCTAAAGAATTGATGACTAAAGCCTGGTTAGTGGCATAGCTGATCACGCCCTTGACTTCAGGGTGGTTAATATCCCCAAAAAGCACGATTTGATACCCTTCTTTGCTCATGGATTCCACAATTTGCTGGGGTTTGATCACATACGGACAAGTCGCATCAGTGATTTTGACCCCCTTATTTTTCAAGTATTCTAAATCCTGCTTAGGAATGCCATGGGTTCTTATGATCACGCTCTTATTTTTAGGGATTTTTTTAGGGTCTTCTTCAATTTTCACATTGAAGTTTTTTTCCAAACGATTGATTTCTTTAGCGTTATGAATGAGCGAGCCAAAAATCAAGCTGTTTTGATTTTTTTCAGCGATTTGTATCGCTCTTTTGACGCCAAAACAAAAACCATAATCCTTAGCCATTTTAATTTCCATTGAGACTCCCTTTTTTGAATAGATTGAGTAAGCGTTTGAATTGCGGGAAAGAAATGTTTGCGCATTCTAAATTATCAATTTCTAAAGGCAATGCTAAAGTTAAAATAGCGAAACTCATCGCAATCCTGTGATCGTTAAAGCTTTGGATAAGGGGGGGTTTTTTTTGAGAAAGGCGCTGTTTTAATTGAGTTATATCTTCTAATCCCTCTATGTAAAATCCGTCTTCAAACTCTTCGCACTCAATCCCTAAAGCTTTGAAATTAGAAACAACCGCTTTAATCCTATCGCTTTCTTTAGATCGTAAATCTTTAGCGTTTTTGACCATGCTTTTGCCTTTTGCAAAAAGCATAGCGATACTTAAAGCAGGGATTTCATCAATAAGGCTGGCGATATTTTGATCAATATTAATCGCTTTTAAAGAGGCATGCTCTATATAAATATCGCCAATCATTTCTAAATCTTTGGATTGAAACGCATACTCTATGGAAGCGCCCATTTTTTTCAACGCTTCAAAAGCTTCTATGCGGGTGGGGTTGAGCAAGACATTTTTTAAAAGAAGGCGGCTTTTTGGCGTAATCGCACAAGCGAGAGCGAAAAAAAACGCGCTAGACGGATCATTAGCTATGGTAAAATCAAAGGCTTCTAGGGGTTTTTCTAGGGGTGAAATCATTAAAACGCCGTCTTGATTTTGAATATCAGCTCCCAAACTTTTAAGCATGATTTCTGTGTGGTTACGGCTAAGCTCATTTTCTTTATAGGCGCTTGTGCCTTGAGCTTGTAAGGCGCTTAAAATAAAAGCGCTTTTGACTTGAGCTGAAGCGATAGGGCTTTCATAATGGCAAGCTTTTAAGGAACTCCCTAAGATCACTAAGGGGGCGAAATGGTTATCCTCTCTCCCTAAAATTTTTGCTCCAAAAGCTTTCAAAGGCTCAATGATTCTTTTCATGGGGCGTGCGTTTAAGGAATTGTCCCCGCTTAAAACAAAAAGGCCTTTTTGAGCGCTTAAAAGCCCGCTGTATAAACGCATACTGGTGCCAGAATTGTTGCAATTTAAAATCTTGTTAGGCTCTTTTATAGTTGTTGGGGGTGTGATTTTAAAAGAATTTTTTGCGGTATTTTCCACTTTAGCCCCTAAATTTTGAGCGATTTCTAAAGAGCTTAAACAATCTTCTCCCATTAAAAAATTCCGCACGAAACAAGGCTTTTGAGCGAGCAAGCTAAAAATAACGGCTCTGTGCGAGAGCGATTTATCGCTAGCGTTAATGTCAAGCTCTATCACATGTTATCCTTTATATTATCCCTTAAGGCGAGCGTTAAATTCTTTTTCTAAAATTTCAAGCGCTTTTTGCACGGCTGAATTGACCTCTTCATCATTTAGGGTTTTTTCTAAAGAATGGATCACGCAACGCACGCTTAAGGCTATGGAATTATGGCTTTCTTTAAAAATATCAAGGGGTAGAATCTCGCTTAAATTAGGGATTTGAGCGTCTTCTAGGGCTTTTTTAATCCTGCTAAAAGCGGTATTCTCATCAATGATTAGAGTCAAATCCCTCACACTGCTAGGGTAAATGCTAAAGGGTTTTAATAGCATGGCGGGGCGTTTGAGTTTAAAAGCGTCTATCTCAGCATAATAGCTTTCAAACAAATCCAATTCCTGGATCACTTTAGGGTGGATTTTAGCGATTACGCCTATAATTTCATTATTTTGAATGATTTTAGCGCTCTGGTAGGGGTGGTTAATGGGGGTTTGAGCGGTTAGTTTTTCCAAGTTGAAATCCCCTATAACTTTTGAAACGCATTCGGCAAAAGAGTAAAAATCCCAAGCCTTGCCCTTAGCATCAGGGTAGCTTTCTTTTTTTTGTAAGCCGCTCGCTAAAAAGCCTAGTTTTTGGATCTCTTCTCTTTTAGAGTTATACACGCTCCCCTTTTCATAAAGGGCTATGCTTTTAAACCCTAAATTTTTATTCCTTAAACTAGCGTCTAAAAGCCCGCAAACAAGGCTCGTTCTTAAGGTGTTTAACTCCGTTGTGATAGGGTTTTGCAATTCTAGGGGATCTTCTAAAACTTCAAAGCCTAGTTTTTGCTGTTTTTCTTTAGAATAAAACACATAATGAATGACTTCTTTAAAACCGCAAGCGAGAGCCTTGTGTTTAAGGTTTTCAAAAAAGCGGTGCGTGTCATAATGGGGGTTTGAATTTTTGTTACTGACGCTATCAAGGGGCTTTGAAATCAAATGATCAATCCCTACAAAGCGTAAGATTTCTTCAGCAATATCTTGGATCGTTTGAATGTCATGCCTGAAATTTGGTGCCACAACCTCTAAAATTTGGGGTTTTGAGTTTGGCTCTTTTATGCTAACCTTAAAGCCTAAACTTTTTAAAATGCCTTGAATTTTTTCTTCCTCTACAGCAAGCCCCAAAATTTCGGTAATGTCTTCAAGTTTGAATTTAAGGGCGCGATCTTTTAAAGAATGTTCGGTTTGTTTGCTTTCTAAAACCGTCGCTTTCAAATGAGCACTTAAAAAATTCAAGCCGTCTGATAAATTAGGGTTGCTCCCCCTAGCGCTTCTATAAATAAGGGCATTGTCTTTTTGAAGCGTTTTATCTTTTAGAATGTGTAATTTTAAAGACAGGCTTACAGGATCAATATAGCTCGCTTCTAAAAGCAAATGCCCGCTCAAATCTTTTTGATCTTGATGTTTTATAGCGATAGTGGAGCGTTTTTGATGGTTGATATAAACGCTTTCAAGGTTATTTTCATCGTTTTTCACGCTCAAATCAATAGGGGTTGCATTCAGGCTATAAGCGTTCATTATTACCCCACTAAAATGCACGCTAAATTCTATGAAATTGTTTAGATCGTTCTCGCTTAAGGCGTTATTGTGAGCGAGCGAAAGTTTGACATTTAAAGGGGTTTTTAAAGAATGGTTGCAAACCAAATAATAAGCCAGATGCGATTCAATATTTTCGCCCGCACTAAGCGTGATCAAATCGCTTTTTGGCGTAAAATTTAAAGCCTTAATAGGTTTTAGGGGCGTGTGATAAAACGCACTAACCTCTCTGGCAATCCCTAAAACGCTCAAGCAATCCCCACGATTGGGGGTTAATGAAATCTCTAAAACATGCGTGTTGAAAGGGGCGTATTCATTTAATTCTTTCCCCAAAACCAACTCCCCAACACTCTCATCTAATTCCAAGATGCCATCATTGATTTTAGGGAAGCCCAATTCAGCGCTAGAGCAAATCATGCCACAGCTTTCAACCCCCCTAAGCTCAGTTTTAGCGATGGTTGTTGAGCCGATTAGCGCCCCATTTAAAGCGACTGGCACGAATTGGTTTGGTGCGACATTTTTAGCCCCACACACGATTGGCAACACTTCTTTGCCAATATCCACTTGACACACGCTGAGTTTTTCGGCGTTTTTATGGGGGGCTTTTTCTAAAACCTTACCCACAACCACATTTTTAGGGGCGATACAAGGGATACAGCTTTCCACTTCTAAGCCTAAGCGGCTCAAATTCTCACAGAGTTTGGCTACATCTTTAGGCGCATCTACAAAAACGCTTAAATCATTGACACTCAGTTTCATTAAAAGCTCTCCAACACCCTCAAATCAGTTTCAAAAAAACTGCGCAAATCATTGATTTGGCAAGTCAGCATAGCCAATCTTTCAATCCCCATGCCAAAAGCAAACCCGCTCATATTCTCATACCCTATGGCTTCAAACACCGCATTATTGACCATGCCGCAACCCAACACTTCTAGCCAGCCTGTGTGCGAGCAAACCCTACAGCCTTCTTGCTTGCAAAACACGCAACTAATATCCACTTCAGCGCTTGGCTCTGTGAAAGGGAAAAAGCTAGAGCGCCATCTTAATTTCACGCCACCAAAGAAATAATGCAAAAAGTCTTCGATCACGCCTTTTAAATGTGTGAAACGGATATTCCCTTTTTGATCCACGACAAGCCCTTCAATTTGATGGAACATGGGCGTGTGGGTCAAGTCATAATCGCACCTAAAGGTTTCGCCTAAACAAATCATCTTAATGGGTGGGGTTTGTTCTTGCATGGTGTGGATTTGCACGGGCGAAGTGTGGGTCCTTAAAAGCTTGTGATCTTTAAAATAGAAAGTGTCTTGCATGTCTCTTGCAGGATGGTAAGGAGGCAAGTTTAAAGCGCTGAAATTATGGAAATCATCTTCCACTAAAGAGCCGATTTCAAGCTTGTATCCTAATGGGGTGAAAAATTCAATGATTTTATTTTTAGTATAATTCAAAGGGTGAGAAGAGCTTGTTTTGATAGCGTTAAACAAGCTCACATCAATTTTTTCTTTTTTCAAGCGTTCTTCTAATTCAAGCTCTATAATAGCCTTTTTTTTCAATTCAAAGGCTCTTTCAAACGCTTGCTTATAATGGTGGATTTCTTTGGCAAAGGCGTTTTTTTCTTCGCCGTTCAGATTTTTGAGTTGGTTGAATTTATCCGCAAAAACCCCTTTTTTACCCAAAGCATTCAAGCGCACTTCTTCTAACTCTTTGCTATTAGTAACCTTTTCTAATCGCTCTATTAAGGTGTGCAATAACGATCCTTATATTTTATTTTTAAAAAGCTATAATACAACTTTAATAAAAGAAAAACCTTAAAAGGGAGCAAAAAAGCATGAATGTGTTTGAAAAAATAATCAAAGGCGAAATCCCTTGTTCTAAGATTTTAGAAAACGAGCGTTTCTTATCCTTTTATGACATTAACCCTAAAGCTAAAGTGCATGCGTTAGTGATACCCAAACAAAGCATTCAGGATTTTAACGGCATCACCCCAGAGCTTATGGCGCAAATGACAAGTTTTATTTTTGAAGTGGTGGAAAAATTAGGCATCAAAGAGAAGGGTTACAAGCTTTTAACGAATGTGGGTAAAAACGCAGGGCAAGAGGTGATGCATTTGCATTTTCATATTTTAAGCGGAGACAAACATTAAAAGCGTTGGTGGTGTTTTGTGCAAGCGTTTTTAAATAGGAGTTTTGCTCCCTTACTCAACCCTAACGAGAATCCTTTAGAGCAAGTTAAATCCAGTATTATTTTAAAAAAAGGGGTGTCTTATTTTGACTGGGGGGCTTCAGGTTTAGCGAGCGTTTTAGTGGAAAAGCGCGTGAAATCTTTACTGCCTTATTACGCGAACGCTCATTCTGTCGCTTCTAAACATGCGATTTTAATGGGCATGCTTTTAAAAGAGTGCCAAGAAAAGTTGAAGCGTTCTTTAAATTTGAGCGATGGTTATTGCGTCTTGAGTGCGGGGTATGGGGCGAGTTCAGCGATTAAGAAATTTCAAGAAATTTTAGGGGTGTGTATCCCTTCAAAAACGAAGAAAAATTTAGAGCCGTATTTGAAAGATATGGCTTTAAAGCGTGTGATTGTAGGGCCTTATGAGCATCATTCTAATGAGATTAGCTGGCGTGAAGGCTTGTGTGAAGTGGTGCGTATCCCTTTAAATGAACATGGTTTATTGGATTTAGAAATTTTAGAGCAAACTTTAAAAAAATCCCCTAACAGCCTGGTTTCTATGAGCGCGGCTTCTAATGTAACCGGACTGCTCACGCCCTTAAAAGAAGTTTCATCATTGTGTAAGAAATATAAGACCACTTTAGCTTTGGATTTAGCGAATTTTAGCGTGCATGCTAACCCTAAAGATTGCGAATACCAAACCGGTTTTTATGCGCCTCATAAGCTTTTAGGGGGTATTGGAGGGTGCGGTCTTTTAGGCATTTCTAAAGATTTGATTGACACTCAAATCGCCCCGAGTTTTAGCGCAGGGGGCGTGATTAAATACGCTAATCGCACACGGCATGAATTTATTGATGAATTGCCTTTAAGAGAAGAGTTTGGCACGCCAGGATTGTTGCAATTTTACAGGAGCGCTCTAGCGTATCAATTGAGAGATGAATGCGGTTTGGATTTTATCCATAAGAAAGAAAACAACCTTTTAAGAGTGCTCATGCATGGCTTAAAAGACTTGCCCGCTATTAATATTTATGGGAATTTAACAGCGAGTCGTGTGGGGGTAGTGGCTTTTAATATTGGGGGGATTTCGCCCTATGATTTAGCGAGAGTTTTAAGCTATGAATACGCTATTGAAACCCGGGCAGGTTGCTCTTGCGCGGGGCCTTATGGGCATGATTTATTGAATCTTAACGCTCAAAAGTCAAGCGATTTTAACGCTAAACCCGGATGGCTTAGAGTGAGCTTGCATTTCACGCATTCCATAAACGATATTGATTATTTGCTGGACAGCTTGAAAAAAGCGGTTAAAAAATTGCGTTAAGCTAAAACTATTTTTAAGGAAAAATTTGGATATTTTAGATTTGAACAAAGCGCAAGCGGTGCAACCAAATGAGCAAGAGGTAGAGGATAAAGAGCGAGAGTTAAAAGAGCCGGTGGTTTTAGAAGATTTGAGCGCTTTAGCATGGCTTGAATTAGAAGAGTTTAGCCGCCTTTCAGGGCTTCCTAAAGAAAGGATCTTGGAATTAGTGAATCTTGGTAAAATCAAGAGCAAAATAAGCCACAACAAGCTTTTAATTGATGCGAGCAGCGGGACAAACGCTTTAATCAAAAAGGTAGAAAATAATTTGATTTCTATGGATATGAACGGGCGTTCTTTAGAACCTGTGTTTATGGAAAAGACCATTAACACGATTTTAAACTTGCATGATAAGGTCATTAGCGCTAAAGATGAAACGATTTCAGCCTTTAAAAATGAAAACATGTTTTTAAAAGACGCTTTAATCTCTATGCAAGAAGTCTATGAAGAAGATAAAAAAACCATCGATCTTTTGCGAGATGAACTCAATCAAGCGAGAGAAGAAATTGAATTTATGAAGAGGAAATACCGCTTGATGTGGGGGAAAGTCGCTGACATGAGCAGCGTGAATAAAAAGTAGTTTAAATTAACGCCCATGCTGAGGGCTTATTAGCGGTAATTTTAGGTGAATCTATGTTAGAATTTGGGGTGTTTTAACAGAATGCAAGCTTGAAGGAGAACCATGTCCATTTCACGCAGAAGTATCCTAACAAAAATCCCAATCGCGCTCGCTAGTGCTAATGTTTTGAAAGCTGTTGGTGTTTTTGAAAAAGTAGAATCCATTCCGCATGCAACGCATTTTGGCCCCTTTATCGCAAAGGTTCAAAATGGAGTAATTAAAGATATTGTCCCCCAAAAGAGCGATTATAACCCTACCATGATGTTAAAAGCGATGGCAGATAGGGTGTATTCAGATAGTAGGGTGAAGTATCCTTGCGTGCGTAAGAGCTTTTTAGAAAACAAAAAAAACCACAAAGAATTGCGCGGGAGAGAAGAGTTTGTGCGCGTGAGTTGGGATGTGGCGTTGGATTTAGCGGCTAAAAAGCTTAAAGAAATCCCTAAAGAAAACATCTATAATGCCAGTTATGGCGGCTGGGGGCATGCGGGTAGCTTGCATCGTTGTCATCATTTAGCATGGCGTTTTTTTAACACGACTTTAGGGGGGGCTATTGGCGCGGCTGCAAGAATAAACCCTATGATTGTAGGGGATGGAAGTTTATTCGCAACAAACCACTCATGAAGAGATGATTAAAAATTGTAAGGTGTATGTCATGTGGGGGGCGGATTTATTCAAGTGCAACCGCATTGATTATTTTGTGCCAAACCATGTCAATGACAGCTACTACCCTAAGTATAAAAGAGCTGGTATTAAATTCATCAGTATCGATCCCATTTATACCGAAACCGCTCAAGCCTTCAGTGCTGAATGGATACCCATCCGCCCTAATACTGATGTAGCGTTAATGCTAGGCATGATGCATTATCTTTATACGAGCAACCAATACGATAAAGCGTTTATCGCTAAATGCACTGATGGTTTTGATAAATTTTTACCCTATTTGCTAGGAGAGAGCGATAATGTGCCTAAGACTTTAGAATGGGCGTCTCAAATCACTGGAGTGAGTGCAGAAAAAATCAAAGAATTAGCGGATTTATTTGTCTCTAAGCGCACTTTTTTAGCGGGTAATTGGGCCATGCAAAGAGCTCAGCATGGCGAGCAACCGGATTGGGCGTTAATTGTTTTAGCCAGTATGATTGGTCAAGTGGGCTTATCTGGTGGGGGCTTTGGCTTTTCTATGCATTATGGAGGAAACGCTCAAGCGAGCTCTGGGGCAAGAATTGTTCCTATGATTTCGCAAGGGCATAATTCTGTAAAAAGCGTTATTCCAGCATCTAGAATTTCTGAAGCGATTTTGAATCCGGATAAAGAAATTGATTTTATGGGTAAAAAACTTAAATTACCTAAAATCAAAATGATCTACAATTGCGGGACGGATTTGTTGGGGCATGAAGCTGATACAAACGAGCTGATTCGCGCTTTAAGGACCTTAGATTGCGTGATCGTGCATGAGCCTTGGTGGACGCCTACGGCAAAATTTGCTGATATTGTCTTTGCTTCCACTAGCACTATGGAAAGAGATGATATTACTTTTGGAGGGAGTTATTCTAAAAATGTGGTTTATGCCATGCGTAAGGTGGTAGAGCCTGTTTATGAATCTAAAGACGATTATGAAATTTTCAGACAGCTTGCTTTACGCATTGGGGGCAATGAAACAGAGCAGAAATTCACGGAATCTAAGAGTTACATGGAATGGATTAAGAGCCTTTATGAAAAAAGCGATGGCCCTACTTTGAAATCGTTTGATCAATTTTGGAGGGATGGCTTTGTGGAGTTTGAAATCCCTGAAAATGCGAGAAAGTTTGTGCGTCATGCGAAATTCAGGCAAGACCCTATTAATAATAAGCTGGATACAGAGAGCGGGAAAATTCAAATTTTTTCTCAAAAATGCGCGGATTTTAAATTGGCCGATTTTAAAGGGCATCCTACTTGGTTTGAGCCAGCTGAGTGGTTAGGCTCTAAAATGGCTGAGACTTATCCGTTCCATTTAATCTCTCCGCACCCAAAATACCGTGTCAATTCACAGCTTGATAACACTTGGGTTAGGAATGTGTATAAAATTCAAGGCAGAGAGCCTGTAATGATCAACGAACTAGACGCTAATAAATTAGGCATTAGGCATGGTGAAATTGTAGAAGTGTTTAACGCTAGGGGGAGGTTGTTAGCAGGAGCGTTTGTAACTAAGAATATCCGTCAAGGGGTTTTGAGTATCCAAAAAGGGGCGTGGTATGACCCAGAAGATGTCAGGGTTAGAAACCCACGATGCAATGGAGGGCATGTGAATACGCTCACTTCTTTGCGCCCCACAAGCAGCATGACACAAGCCATTTCAGCCAATACCGCCTTAGTTAATATCAGAAGACTTAGAAAGTATGAACTGGTCAAGCCCTATCATTCCATTTCAACACCAAGCATTATTGGGGCTTAAAAAAAGTGAACATACTAGCATGAGAGTGTTTTAGAAAGACTTAAACGCTAAAGACTTGACCACTAGCCAAGCTGAAGCGTAATTCTCAATTTTTATATTATAATACCCAATCAATGTGTTTAATTTCTGTTTTCAATATTGACGCTTATAAGGATAAAAGATGAATATTTTTCAAACGAGTTTGAAATGTTGCATGGGGTTGGTTTTGTCTATGGGAGTCTTATTAGGGGATTCTAAAGCTTTTAAGATTAGGGTGGATAAAAGTTTAACCCCGCCCTTTTTGAATGTGCTTTCATTAGCTTTTAAACAAGACATGAGAAAAGAGATCGTTTTTGTGGTTACCAAAAGCAACAAATTGAGTAAAAAGGTGCTTTGTGATTTTGACGCTTTTTTATTGCCTGAGGCTCTGATGAGCGGCATGCCTGAAAAAGCGCTATTCCATAAGGAGTTTTTATTCCAATCTAAAGAAAATAAAACGCTCTATGCGTTTTCGCTGATTGATACTCAATATTGCTCAAAAGGTGGAAATTACAGATACGAATTAGAAAAATTAGAACGCTGGTTTGTGCAAAAAGTGCCCGCATTGGCTGAAAGCTATAGGGTGAATTACAAGAATCAATACAATAAAACACAGATCCCACAAAAATAAAGAATGAGCGATGATTTTAGTATTAGATTTTGGGAGCCAATACACACAGCTGATTGCTAGAAGATTGAGAGAGAGCGGGATTTATACAGAAATAGTCCCTTTTTTTGAAAGCATAGAAAACATTCAAAAAAAAGCCCCTAAAGGTTTGATTTTGAGTGGGGGGCCAGCGAGCGTGTATGCTAAAGACGCTTACAAGCCTAGTGGGAAAATCTTTGATTTAAATGTGCCGATTTTAGGGATTTGCTACGGCATGCAGTATTTGGTGGATTTTTTGGGGGGGGTAGTGGTTGGTGCGAACGAGCAAGAATTTGGTAAGGCTGTTTTAGAAATCACCCAAGATTCTGTGATTTTTGAAGGCGTGAAAACCAAAAGCCTTGTGTGGATGAGTCATATGGATAAAGTCATAGAACTGCCTAAAGGCTTCACTACCCTTGCAAAAAGCCCTAATTCCCCCCATTGCGCGATTGAAAACGGCAAGATTTTTGGCTTGCAATTCCACCCAGAAGTCGTTCAAAGCGAAGAAGGGGGTAAGATTTTAGAAAATTTTGCCCTTTTGGTTTGTGGCTGTGAAAAAACTTGGGGGATGCAGCATTTCGCTCAAAGAGAAGTTGCAAGGTTGAAAGAAAAAATTGCTAACGCTAAGGTTTTGTGCGCGGTGAGTGGGGGCGTGGATTCTACGGTGGTCGCTACGCTGTTGCACAGAGCCATTAAGGATAATTTGATCGCTGTTTTTGTGGATCATGGCTTGTTGCGTAAAAATGAAAAAGAAAGGGTGCAAGCGATGTTTAAAGACTTGCAAATCCCTTTAAACACGATAGACGCTAAAGGAATCTTTTTGTCTAAATTAAAGGGCGTGAGCGAGCCTGAATTGAAGCGAAAAATCATCGGCGAAACCTTTATTGAAGTGTTTGAAAAAGAAGCCAAGAAGCACCATTTAAAAGGCAAAATTGAGTTTTTAGCCCAAGGCACTTTATACCCTGATGTGATTGAATCCGTGAGCGTTAAAGGGCCTTCAAAAGTGATCAAAACCCACCATAATGTGGGCGGACTGCCTGAATGGATGGATTTTAAACTCATAGAGCCTTTAAGGGAATTGTTTAAAGATGAGGTGCGTTTGTTGGGTAAGGAATTGGGCGTTAGCCAGGATTTTTTAATGCGCCACCCCTTTCCAGGGCCTGGACTTGCGGTAAGGATTTTAGGCGAAGTCAGCGAGAGTAAGATCAAACGCTTGCAAGAAGCGGATTTTATTTTTATAGAAGAGCTTAAAAAAGCCAATTTGTATGACAAGGTTTGGCAGGCTTTTTGCGTGCTGTTGAATGTCAATTCTGTGGGGGTTATGGGGGATAATCGCACTTATGAAAACGCTATTTGTTTAAGAGCGGTGAATGCGAGCGATGGCATGACAGCGAGCTTTTCATTTTTGGAGCATTCTTTTTTAGAAAAGGTTTCTAATCGTATCACTAATGAAGTGAGCGGTATCAATAGGGTGGTGTATGATATTACTTCTAAGCCACCAGGAACGATTGAATGGGAATGATTATCTTAAAAAATAGCACTAAAAGTGGGATTTTTTGGGTAAGATTAGGAATTGATTTTAAAGAAAAAGAAAGAAAGGAAGTTAATGAAAAAAGGTAGTTTGGCAATCGTTTTAGGATCGTTATTAGCGAGTGGGGCGTTTTATACGGCTCTAGCTGATGGAATGCCTGCAAAGCAACAGCACAATAATATGGGCGAGTCTGTGGAGTTGCATTTCCACTATCCTATTAAAGGCAAGCAAGAGCCTAAAAATGGTCATTTAGTCGTTTTAATCGATCCTAAGATAGAAGCTAATAAGGTTATCCCTGAAAATTATCAAAAAGAGTTTGAGAAGTCTTTATTCCTCCAATTGAGCAGTTTTTTAGAGAGAAAAGGCTATAGCGTTTCGCAATTTCAAGATGCTAGCGAAATCCCTCAAGACATCAAAGAAAAAGCGTTGCTCGTTTTACGCATGGATGGGAATGTGGCTATCTTAGAAGATATTGTAGAAGGGAGCGATGCGATTAGCGAAGAAAGAGTGATAGACATGTCTTCAGGGTATTTGAACTTGAATTTTGTTGAGCCAAAAAGTGAAGATATTATCCATAGTTTTGGTATTGATGTTTCAAAGATTAAGGCTGTGATTGAAAGAGTGGAATTGAGCCGTGCCAATTCTGGAGGTTTTGTCCCCAAAACTTTTGTGCATAAGATTAAAGAAACCGACCATGACCAAGCCATTAGAAAAATCATGAATCAAGCCTATCACAAAGTGATGGTGAATATCACCAAAGAGTTAAGCAAAAAACACATGGAACATTATGAAAAAGTTTCTAGTGAAATGAAAAAACGGAAGTAGTTTTAAGAAACAAAAAGCTTAAAAATCATTGAGAGCTGTTTTTAAAAAGTAGCTTTTTAAAAGGGTGGGGGAGTTGGAATTAATACAATTTTTGAGTTCCGCTTTTGATTTTAGCGGCATTTTTGAAAAATCACACTCAAAAATCAGAAAATTCAGCTATAATAGTGCTTCATGTGAAAATTTCGGGGCGTAGCGCAGTCTGGTTAGCGCACTTGGTTTGGGACCAAGGGGTCGAAGGTTCGAATCCTTTCGCCCCGACCACTTTTTTGCATAATTTATTGTTCTGTTTAAAATTCTTTGGTAGAATGTCGCTTCCTTTCATTGAATGGTGGGAGTAGCTCAGTCGGTTAGAGCATCAGATTGTGGTCCTGAGGGTCGTGGGTTCAATTCCCATCTTCCACCCCATCTCATTAAATAAGCGTTTTACCAAATTTATATTAGTCGTTTCTTTATTTGAATTGTAAGCGTTCGTAGCTCAATTGGATAGAGCACCAGACTTCGGATCTGGGGGTTAGGGGTTCGACTCCCTTCGGGCGCACCACCTAACGCTAAGTATCATGCGCTTGTAGCTCAGCTGGATAGAGCAACAGCCTTCTAAGCCGTAGGTCGCAGGTTCGAGTCCTGCCAAGCGCACCACTTTTGACATTCTTTAAAGAGGAGTTATGGATTCTTTAGAGTGGGGATTACTCATTTTTTTGATTCTTGTTTTTCTAGTAGGCATAGGATACTACATTTTTATGGTTTTTTCTTCTAAAGATTGATCATCAAAATAGCCCGATTACAAGTGATAGGGTTGGAAATCTCTAAAACACAAATCTTGCATGAAGACATTAATAAAAGCGGTTATAAAAACCTAAAAAATGAGAAATATGTAAGAATAAAAGACATGCACATTATCCGTGACTTTATCGCACCGAACAGGGAAAGCTTTTTGACTACGACCTATGCAAAATCCTACTATAAAAATATTAAATAAAGCAAGACTTGTTAAAAATTAAGGCTGTATTTTAATTGTAAAATGTAAAAATACTCAAAACACATCGCATCAAGCGACATAGCGATCTAAAAAAAGGCTCACAATTGAGCTAAAGCCCGCTTTTTAGGGATAAACAAAAAGCGTTTTCAAATTGCATGGGTAACTTTATGGGGTGAAGCGTTTCTAATTTTTGGTATAATCGCTAGAAATTGTGAGAAAAATTTTATCTTGTTTGAGTGGGGTTTCGCATGCGTTTATTATTGTGGTGGGTATTGGTATTATCGCTCTTTTTAAATCCTTTGAGAGCGGTTGAAGAGCATGAAACAGATGCGGTGGATCTGTTTTTAATTTTCAATCAAATCAACCAGCTCAATCAAGTCATTGAAACTTACAAAAAAAACCCTGAAAGAAGCGCTGAAGTCTCTCTGTATAACACCCAAAAGAATGATTTGATTAAAAGTTTGACTTCTAAAGTGTTGAATGAAAGGGATAAAATTGGCATTGATATCAATCAAAATTTAAAAGAGCAAGAGAAAATCAAAAAGCGTTTGTCTAGAAGCATTAAGGGCGATAATTTCTACACTTTCATGAAAGATAGATTGTCTTTAGATATTTTGTTGATAGATGAAATTTTGTATCGTTTTATAGATAAAATCAGGAGCAGTATTGATATTTTTAGCGAACAAAAAGATGTGGAAAGTATCAGCGATGCTTTCCTTTTGCGTTTAGGGCAATTCAAACTCTACACTTTCCCTAAAAATTTAGACAATGTCAAAATGCATGAATTAGAGCAGATGTTTAGCGATTATGAATTGCGTTTGAACACTTATACCGAAGTCTTGCGTTACATTAAAAACCACCCTAAAGAAGTGCTTCCTAAAAACCTGATCATGGAAGTGAATATGGATTTTGTGTTAAACAAAATCAGCAAGGTCTTGCCTTTCACGACCCATAGTTTGCAAGTGAGTAAGATTGCACTTGCTTTGATGATTTTAGCCTTATTGTTGGGCTTAAGGAAGTTGATCACTTGGCTTTTAGCTTTATTGCTGGATTGGATTTTTGAAATCATGCAACGCAATAAAAAAATGCATGTCAATGTGCAAAAAAGCATTGTTTCGCCGGTTTCTGTCTTTTTAGCCCTGTTTAGTTGCGATGTGGCTTTAGACATTTTCTACTACCCTAACGCATCGCCCCCTAAAGTTTCTATGTGGGTGGGTGCGGTGTATATCATGCTTTTAGCATGGTTAGTGATAGCGCTTTTTAAAGGCTATGGGGAAGCGTTAGTTACGAATATGGCTACCAAAAGCACGCACAATTTTAGAAAAGAAGTGATCAACTTGATTTTAAAAGTCGTGTATTTTTTGATCTTTATTGTCGCGCTTTTAGGGGTTTTGAAACAACTGGGGTTTAATGTTTCAGCCATTATCGCTTCTTTAGGGATTGGGGGGTTAGCGGTGGCTTTGGCGGTTAAAGATGTGTTGGCGAATTTTTTTGCTTCTGTCATTTTATTATTAGACAATTCGTTTTCTCAAGGGGATTGGATCGTGTGCGGTGAAGTGGAGGGCACGGTGGTGGAAATGGGGTTAAGACGCACCACGATCAGAGCCTTTGATAACGCTCTTTTGTCCGTGCCTAATTCAGAATTAGCCGGAAAACCCATCAGAAATTGGAGCCGTCGTAAAGTGGGAAGGCGTATTAAAATGGAAATAGGCTTAACTTATAGCTCCAGTCAAAGCGCTTTACAGCTTTGCGTGAAAGACATTAAAGAAATGTTAGAAAACCACCCTAAAATCGCCAATGGAGCCGATAGCGCTTTGCAAAACGCGAGCGATTACCGCTACATGTTTAAAAAAGATATTGTTTCTATTGACGATTTTTTAGGGTATAAAAACAATCTGTTTGTCTTTTTGGATCAATTTGCGGACAGCTCTATTAATATTTTGGTGTATTGCTTTTCTAAGACGGTGGTTTGGGAAGAGTGGCTAGAAGTCAAAGAAGACGTGATGCTAAAAATCATGGGGATTGTAGAAAAGCACCATTTGAGTTTTGCTTTCCCATCACAGAGTTTGTATGTGGAGAGTTTGCCAGAAGTTAGCCTAAAAGAAGGGGCTAAAATCTGAAATTATTGGTAGATGTATTCTTTGGTTAAGGGGAAAGTGTTATCCACGCTGTTGGTTAAAAGCAATTGGAATAAATCCGCGCTCCCTACCCTAAAGGCGGACGCGCAAGTTCTTAAATACAGATCCCACATGCGGATAAAGCGTTCATCATAGCCGAGTCTTTTCACTTGATCTAGATTGTGGTTGAAGTTGTCTCGCCAAATGTCTAAAGTCTTAGCGTAATGGATGCGTAAGCTTTCAGCCATGAGCAAGTGGAAGTCGCATTCGCTCATCACGCTCATCACTTCTCTTAAAGAGGGCAA
Organism: Helicobacter pylori; assembly: GCF_030323545.1. Lineage (NCBI taxonomy): Bacteria > Pseudomonadati > Campylobacterota > Epsilonproteobacteria > Campylobacterales > Helicobacteraceae > Helicobacter > Helicobacter pylori. The sequence goes on from NZ_CP122954.1 coordinate 539,221, forward strand.
GTAGCCGCCCGGGAAGATGTATTTATCCACCCATGCGTTAGTCTTGCCTTCAAAACAGCATAAAATGGAGTGGAGCAAAAACATCCCACCCGTTTTTAACACTTCTTTAACTTTTTTGAAATAAAAGGGCAAATTATCCTTACCCACATGCTCAAACATGCCCACGCTCACTACCTTATCAAAGCGGTACAAACGCCCGTCTAAATCCTGGTAATTCAATAATTTGATCGTTACTTTATTCTCTAACCCTAGCTCTTGGACTCGTTTGTTAGCCTGTTTGTATTGCTCGCTAGAAATGGTGATCCCCATCACTTCCGCCCCGTATTCTTGTGCAGCTTTTACAGAGAGATAGCCCCAACCACAGCCTATATCCAGCAGTTTTTCGCCCGGCTTTAGGTGGAGCTTTTTTAAAGTGTGATCTAATTTTTGGAGCTGGGCGGCATGGAGGGTGTCATCGTCTTTTTTGAAATACGCGCATGAATAGCTTAAGGTTTCATCTAGCCAGATAGAATAAAAGTCATTCCCTAGATCGTAATGTTTAGAAATGTTGGAGCTTTCTTTAAGGGGTTTTTGGATAGCTTTAGCGTTGTCATGTTTGTGCAAATGCTCATAATTGGTTTGCAAATACAAAGAATGCATCACCTCATCCATAGAGCCTTCAATATCAATCACGCCGTCCATATAAGCCTCAGCGATCGTCAAAGACATGTCTTTTTTAATATCGCTAAATTTTAAGGGGCGATGGATTTTAAGGGTGAATTTAGGCGAATGTTCGCCATTCCTATAAACGCTATTATCCCAAAAAACGACCTGATAATCGCCGTTTTTCCACTGCTTGAACATGTTTTTGAGCAAAAATTTTGAAATCATCTGTCTATTCCTTAACTTATTTTTCAATTTTTTGAGCGTTAATTATAATGAATTTTAAGCTAAAAACACCCCACAAATAAGCATAAATGCAACCTCTATTCTCTAAATTTTTAAAAGCATGTTAAAATTAAGAGATTTAAACAAATTTAAGGTAACACGATTATAAAGATGCAAAAATCACTGATCACAACCCCCATTTATTATGTGAATGATATTCCCCATATTGGCCATGCTTATACGACTTTGATTGCGGACACTTTAAAGAAGTATTACACGCTTCAAGGCGAAGAAGTCTTTTTTTTAACCGGCACCGATGAGCATGGGCAAAAGATCGAACAAAGCGCGAGATTGAGAAATCAAAGCCCTAAAGCTTACGCTGATAGCATTAGCACGATTTTTAAAAACCAGTGGGATTTTTTCAATTTAGATTATGATGGTTTTATCCGCACCACAGACAGCGAGCATCAAAAATGCGTGCAAAACGCCTTTGAAATCATGTTTGAAAAAGGGGATATTTATAAAGGCGCTTATAGCGGGTATTATTGCGTGAGTTGTGAGAGTTATTGCGCGATCTCTAAAACGGACAATACGAACGATAAAGTCTTATGCCCTGATTGCTTGAGAGAAACCACGCTTTTAGAAGAAGAGAGTTATTTTTTCAGATTGAGCGCGTATGAGAAGCCTTTATTGGATTTTTACGCTAAAAACCCTGAAGCGATTTTGCCCGTTTATCGTAAAAATGAGGTAACTTCTTTTATTGAGCAGGGTTTATTGGATTTGTCTATCACGCGCACGAGCTTTGAATGGGGCATTCCTTTGCCTAAAAAAATGAACGATCCTAAACATGTGGTGTATGTTTGGTTGGACGCTTTATTGAATTATGCGAGCGCGTTAGGGTATTTGAATGGTTTAGACAATAAAATGGCGCATTTTGAACGCGCTAGGCATATTGTGGGTAAGGATATTTTACGCTTCCATGCTATTTATTGGCCAGCTTTTTTGATGAGTTTGAATCTGCCCTTATTCAAACAGCTTTGCGTGCATGGGTGGTGGACGATAGAGGGCGTGAAAATGAGTAAGAGCTTGGGTAATGTTTTAGACGCTCAAAAAATTGCTATGGAGTATGGGATTGAAGAATTACGCTATTTTTTATTGCGTGAAGTGCCTTTTGGGCAAGATGGGGATTTTTCTAAAAAAGCGTTAATAGAAAGGATCAATGCGAATTTGAACAACGATTTGGGGAATTTGCTGAATCGTTTGCTAGGCATGGCTAAAAAATATTTCAATTATTCTCTAAAAAGCGCCAAAATCACCGCTTATTATTCTAAAGAGCTAGAAAAAGCGCATCAAATTTTAGACAACGCCAATTCTTTTGTGCCTAAAATGCAATTGCATAAAGCTTTAGAAGAATTGTTTAACATTTATGATTTTTTAAACAAACTCATCGCTAAAGAAGAGCCGTGGGTTTTGCACAAAAACAACGAATCAGAAAAACTAGAAGCCTTATTGAGTTTGATCGCAAACGCGCTTTTGCAATCAAGCTTTTTACTCTATGCGTTCATGCCAAAGAGCGCTGTGAAATTAGCGAGCGCTTTTCATGCAGAAATCACGCCCAATAATTACGAACGCTTTTTTAAGGCTAAAGAATTACAAGATATGATTTTACAAGACACCGAACCTTTATTTTCAAAAATGGAGAAAATTGAAAAGACTGAAAAAGCGGGAGAAATCCCACCAGAAAAAAACGAAAAAGAAAAAAAAGATAGAAAAGAAAAAGCCCCACTAAAACAAGAAAACTATATCAGCATTGAGGATTTTAAAAAAGTAGAGATCAAAGTGGGGCTTATCAAAGAAGCTCAAAGGATTGAAAAATCCAATAAATTACTGCGCTTGAAAGTGGATTTAGGCGAAGGTTATTTGAGGCAGATTATTTCAGGGATCGCTTTGGATTATGAGCCTGAAAGTTTGGTGGGTCAAATGGTGTGCGTGGTGGCTAATTTAAAACCCGCAAAGCTTATGGGTGAAATGAGTGAGGGCATGATTTTGGCGGTGCGAGATAGCCATAATCTGGCTTTAATTAGCCCTACCAGAGAAAAAATTGCAGGAAGTTTGATCAGCTAAATGCGATTAGGGGTGAATGAAGCCGTAGAATTGAGTTTGGGCGAATTGCAAAACACGCCCTCAATCAGCTATTTTAATTCTATTGTTTTGTCTTTAAACAAAGTCCAAAAAGGCTCTTTATTTGTAGCCAAAGATCACACTCTCATTCCTAAAGCTTTAGAGTTAGGGGCTTATGGGATTTTATATACAGGAGAATATCCTTTAAGCGATAGGGATGTGGCATGGATCAAGCTTAAAGATATAGAGCATTCTTTGAATCATTTGTTTAAATTTTGTTTGTTGAATGAGCGCGTGGTCGGGGTGCTGTTAAGCCCCATAGAATTAGAGATCGCTTCTAAAATCATCATGAGCGATTTTGTGTGGTGCTTGAAAGAGAGCCTTGAAGATTTATTCATTATAGAGGGGTGTAAAATAGCCTTTTTTGATAAATTGGAGTGGCTCCATTTGTTTTATAAGCAAGAGCGCTTGAAAGAAGATTTAAAGGAAAGCCGTTTAAGCGTTCTCAACCAATCGTTTTTTTGCAACGCTTTAGTCTATGAAAAACAAGAATACGAATTCAAAATGCCATGCATCTTTTTAGAGCCTTTAAAAAGGGTGATTCAATTGTGCGAGAAATTACAAATTGAGTTTGATTTGAATCTTTTAGGCAAAAAAGAATGCCCACTAGATCATTGCAAACCCTTTTTTGTGAATAAAAATTTAGAAATAGCCCCCTATGGTGCAACGGCAAGGGTGGTTGTCGCTGAGGCGTCAAAAGAATTGTTTGAAATGATGCTTCAAAAAGCCCTTGAGACTTTATCGTGGGGGAAAATTGTCGTGTTTTGTCGTAAAAACAGCACGGCTTTCTTTGAAAAAAATAACCCTTATTGTTACACCACTCAAAACAACTTAAAAGAGCAATTAAGAAATTTAGCGTTTAATTTCGCTTTTATTTATGGGATTAGCTCTCATCATTTAGAATCCCTTTTAAACCCCCCTCTTTTTAAAAAAACCCCCACGCTATGGTAAGTCATGCTCATTTGTAACGACAATCTCAATCCAAAAACCCTTTTAGAAGAAATCATGGCGTTAAGGCCATGGCGTAAAGGCCCTTTTAAAATTTCTCAAATCAAGATTGATAGCGAATGGGATAGCTCCATTAAATGGGATCTGGTCAAAAACGCCACTCCTTTAAAAGATAAGGTTGTGGCTGATGTGGGTTGCAATAACGGCTATTACTTGTTTAAAATGCTAGAACATGGGCCTAAAAGTTTGGTGGGGTTTGATCCGGGCGTTTTAGTCAAAAAACAATTTGAATTTTTAGCCCCCTTTTTTGATAAAGAAAAAAAAATCATTTATGAGTCTTTAGGGGTAGAGGATTTGCATGAAAAATATTCTAACGCTTTTGATGTCATTTTTTGCTTAGGGGTGCTATACCACAGAAAAAGCCCGCTAGAGGCTTTAAAAGCCTTGTATCATGCTTTAAAGATAAAAGGGGAGTTGGTGTTGGATACTTTAATCATTGATTCGCCCTTAGACATCGCCCTTTGCCCTAAAAAAACTTATGCTAAAATGAAAAATGTTTATTTTATCCCCAGTGTTGGCGCGCTAAAAGGGTGGTGCGAAAGGGTAGGGTTTGAAAATTTTGAGATTCTTAGCGTCTTAAAGACCACGCCTAAAGAACAGCGTAAAACGGATTTTATTTTGGGGCAGAGTTTGGAAGATTTTTTGGATAAAACAGATCCCTCTAAAACTTTAGAGGGGTATGACGCTCCTTTAAGGGGGTATTTTAAAATGCTTAAACCAAGCAAGCGTTAGTTTTTATAAAGGATTAAGATAGTGCAAGAATCAGTCGTTCGTGTGGATTATGACTCTTTAGAGACTTGTAAGAATTTCAAACCAAGCGTTGGCACTGAATTGGTCGTTTTAGAAAAAGATATAGCCCATGCGCGTTTCAAGGGCAATGAAAGCATGGTGTATGAAGAAAATTTTGTGCATGCCGGGTTTGTGCTGATTGCGTGCAATTATGCGGCCTTGTGCGCGTTGAATAAAAGACACAGCGTGGTGGTTTCTAATAACATCAATTTTTATGCCCCCCTAGAATTGAATCAAGAAGCGCTCATTAAAGCGCAAGTGATTCAAGATGGCGTGAAAAAAGCTGAAATCAAAATAGAGGCGTTTGTGTTAGACATTCAGGTTTTAGAGGGAATGATAGAAATCGTGGTGTTTGATAAAAAGCCTTTTAAATTCAATTTTAAAGAAGAGTAGTTCAATGGTTATTGTTTTAGTCGTGGATAGCTTTAAAGACACCAGTAATGGCACTTCTATGACGGCGTTTCGTTTTTTTGAAGCACTGAAAAAAAGAGGGCATGTTATGAGGGTGGTTGCCCCTCATGTGGATAATTTAGGGAGTGAAGAAGAAGGGTATTACAACCTTAAAGAGCGTTATATCCCCCTAGTTACAGAAATTTCACACAAACAACACATTCTTTTTGCTAAACCGGATGAAAAAATCTTAAGAAAGGCTTTTAAGGGAGCGGATATGATCCATACTTATTTGCCTTTTTTGCTAGAAAAGACAGCCGTAAAAATCGCGCGAGAAATGCAAGTGCCTTATATTGGTTCTTTCCATTTACAGCCAGAGCATATTTCTTATAACATGAAATTGGGGTGGTTTTCTTGGTTTAACATGATGCTTTTTTCGTGGTTTAAATCTTCGCATTACCGCTATATCCACCATATCCATTGCCCGTCAAAATTCATTGTAGAAGAATTAGAAAAATACAACTATGGAGGGAAAAAATACGCTATTTCTAACGGCTTTGATCCCATGTTTAGATTTGAACACCCGCAAAAAAGCCTTTTTGACACCACGCCCTTTAAAATCGCTATGGTAGGGCGCTATTCTAATGAAAAAAATCAAAGCGTTTTAATCAAAGCGGTTGCTTTAAGCAAATACAAACAAGATATTGTATTATTACTCAAAGGCAAAGGGCCTGATGAGAAAAAAATCAAACTTTTAGCCCAAAAACTAGGCGTGAAAACGGAGTTTGGGTTTGTCAATTCTAATGAATTGTTAGAGATTTTAAAAACTTGCACCCTTTATGCGCACACAGCCAATGTGGAAAGCGAAGCGATTGCGTGTTTAGAGGCTATTAGTGTGGGGATTGTGCCTGTTATTGCTAATAGCCCTTTAAGCGCGACCAGGCAATTTGCGCTAGATGAACGATCGTTATTTGAGCCTAATAACGCTAAAGATTTGAGCGCTAAAATAGACTGGTGGTTAGAAAACAAGCTTGAAAGAGAAAGGATGCAAAACGAATACGCTAAAAGCGCTTTAAATTACACTTTAGAAAATTCAGTCATTCAAATTGAAAAAGTTTATGAAGAAGCGATCAGAGATTTTAAAAATAACCCCCATCTCTTTAAAACCCTATCGTAACAAAAGGATAAAAAATGCAAGAAGTCCATGATTATGGGATTAAATTTTGGAGTAATAACGAATTTAAGATAGAAAAAGGCTTGGTTAAAGTTTGTCATGGCAAAAACCCCTCGCTTTTAGAAATCGTTCAAAGCGTGCGCGATAAGGGCTATAGAGGGCCTTTGTTGGTGCGATTCCCCCATTTGGTGCAAAAACAAATCAAAAGCCTGTTTGATGCGTTTTCTTCAGCGATTAAAGAGTATCAATACAGCGGGGCTTTTAAGGCGGTTTTCCCTTTAAAAGTCAATCAAATGCCTTCGTTTGTTTTCCCTTTAGTGCAGGGGGCTAAGGGTCTGAATTACGGGTTAGAGGCCGGGAGTAAATCTGAACTCATTATTGCGATGAGTTACACCAACCCCACAGCCCCTATCACCGTGAATGGCTTTAAAGACAAAGAAATGATTGAGCTTGGCTTCATCGCTAAAAGCATGCAGCATGAAATCACTTTAACGATTGAGGGTTTGAATGAGTTAAAAACCATTATCGCCGTGGCTAAACAAAACGAGTTTTTAGCCTGCCCTAAAATTGGCATTCGCATCCGTTTGCACAGCACTGGCACTGGCGTTTGGGCAAAGAGTGGGGGGATCAATTCTAAATTTGGTCTTAGCAGCACTGAAGTTTTAGAAGCGATGCGCCTTTTAGAAGAAAACGACTTGTTAGAGCATTTCCACATGATACATTTCCACATAGGCTCTCAAATCAGCGATATTTCGCCCTTAAAAAAGGCTTTAAGAGAAGCGGGTAACTTGTATGCAGAATTGCGTAAAATGGGCGCTAAAAATCTTAATAGCGTGAATATTGGAGGGGGGTTAGCCGTAGAATACACCCAACACAAGCACCACCAAGATAAAAACTACACTTTAGAGGAATTCAGCGCTGATGTGGTGTTTTTATTGAGGGAAATTGTGAAAAATAAGCAGGAAATAGAGCCGGATATTTTCATTGAATCAGGCCGTTATATTTCCGCTAACCATGCCGTTTTAGTGGCCCCGGTGTTAGAATTGTTTTCGCATGAATACAATGAAAAATCCCTAAAAATCAAAGAAAATAATAACCCTCCTTTGATTGATGAAATGCTAGACTTGCTTGCTAATATCAATGAAAAAAACGCCATTGAATACTTGCACGATAGTTTTGATCACACCGAGTCGCTATTCACGCTTTTTGATCTGGGTTATATTGATTTGATTGACAGGAGCAACACTGAAGTTTTAGCCCATTTGATCGTCAAAAAAGCGGTGCAATTGCTTTATGTTAAGGATCATAACGATATTTTACGCATTCAAGAGCAGGTCCAAGAGCGCTATTTATTGAATTGCTCGTTTTTCCAAAGCTTGCCGGATTATTGGGGCTTGAGACAGAATTTCCCGGTCATGCCCTTGAATAAATTAGACGAAAAGCCCACCAGGAGCGCGAGCTTGTGGGATATTACTTGCGATAGCGATGGGGAAATCGCTTTTGATTCCACAAAGCCCTTGTTTTTGCATGATATAGATATAGATGAAGAAGAATACTTTTTAGCGTTCTTTTTAGTGGGAGCGTATCAAGAAGTTTTAGGCATGAAGCACAATTTATTCACGCACCCTACGGAATTTAGCGTGGTTTTTGATGAAAAAGGTGATTATGAAGTGGAAGATATTTGCGAAGCCCAAACGATTTTAGATGTGCTAGACGATTTGGACTATGACACTAAAGAAATTGAGCGCCTTTTAAAACAAAAAATTGAAGACAACAACCAACTGGACATGGAAGAAAAGAAAGAAATCATGGGGCGCTTGTATGTCATGCTGAGCGAAAACGGGTATCTGCGCACGATTTCTTAAAGAGCGCTACAAAGGATTTAAACGACTTTAATCGCTATCAATCAATAAAAGAAAAATAAAAGAGAAAAAGAGAGAATAAAAGAGAGCCGCCCCACAGGGGGGGGGTTATTCTTTTAACTCTGCCTCCTCTTTATCTAAATTAGCGAGATGCTCATCAACCTCTTTAGTAGTTGCTAGTCCAATATTGTTAAAAATGTCTTTTAGCAAGTTTTTAGTAAGACCCGCACAGCTTAAACCATACTTATTGATACCGCCATCGCATAAGAGTTGCGCCACAAACATCGCCTCATTTTTGTTTTTAGGTAAAGTCGTAGCCCAAAAACCATCAGGAGAAAAGTCGTTAAGTTCTTTTTCAAACTCCTTATTACCCTCCGCATATCCTTTAATCACGCCACAGAATAAAGTCGTTGCAACTCTATCCAAGTTGTCAAATGTCGTAAGGTCGCATTTTTCCACATCTCGGCTTTCAATCATAGCACTCCACTCCGCGTCGCTATGCTTATTTAAACCCTCCGCATAATAAAGAGCGGTAAGAATGATAGCGACCGCTTGATTACCACTACCCTCAAAAAACATAGGAGAGAATAACGCCCCAAGCCTACTTTTTCTCTCGCTTAAAGTATAATCCTCCGCAATAATCTCAAAGCTAGTCTTATCATCAGTAGTCTTAAATCCAAAAGCGAGTTTAAACCTATCCTCTTTAGGAGTAGTAGTCCTTTCTTTAACACTCGGACCGCTCGTAACGATTTTAATCCCTTTTAACAAATCCTCTCCGCTTGTTTCAGCGTGATTATTCGCAACTTCATTCAAAGGCACTTCCTTAAACCATTTTAAGAATTTTTCGCTATTGAAAGCGTAAGTGGCTTCGTTGCCTTTTTGGCTCCTTAAGGTTACACGATTAAACCCAATATTAATGACTTTAGCCTCCACCACTTTGCCGTTGATTGTGGCTTTGACCGACGCTCCTACTTTTAACTGATTTTCGTTTTGAAAACCCATAAAATACTCCTTGATAAAAAATTTTAAAATCCGCTATAATCATCCGTTCAATGTCCTTTATCTTTTCAGCATGGCTTTTTCCTCCTTGTTGTGGTGTGAATTTTATTTAAAATTTCCATGTCTATTGCCCTTAAGATCGTTTTGAAAGCGGTAAGCGCCATTAAAAATACAGCCAGTCAATATTTCTTCAATTTGCGATAATTCCGCATTTTTTAGCGCTTCTCTGGGCACTTCAACGATCAGTTTAGTTTGCGATAATCGCACACACTCTAACGCTTCCTCTCTAGATTCAAAACTCCCCAATTCCCCAATATGGTTGAGGAACTGCTCGCTCATAGGTCTATCCATGTCAATCACAAGATCAAAGGTAACATAAAGCGACTGAACGCTCAAAGAATCCCCAACAATAAAAGTAAAATTAAGCGTGTCATCAAGCGTGTTGTGTTGGATATTGTCTATTAGCGCGTAGTTAAGCTCTAATTTTTCTACTTGCTTTATCGCTATTACGATGTCTTTAGAAAGAGAAGCGCTGATTTTTTCTAATTGCTTTAACAAATCTTTAGGCGGGATAAAACCACGATCCATATCAGCGTCTATCACGCTTAAAATCGTTCTTTTATCCACTATTTGATGACGCTTTAAATCGCTAGCGATTTTGTTGATTTGAAGGTTTTGTTTATAGCTTTGTTTTGACGCTCTCTCTTTTTCTCGCCATTTAATGACTTCCCTCTCTTCTTGTTCTATGTCCGCAACATCAAAGATTTTAGGATAACCACGATTTTGTTTCATTCTGATAAAACTTTTAATGCTCTCTTCAAGATGTTCGCGAAAATCATCAAAACCACCGCCAGATTGTGGCATATAAAGCGCTTCTATTTGAGTTTTAGCGATTTCATTAAACTCCATGCCGTTATGTTTATCAGGGTGTTTTGAAAAGAATGCGGCTAGTTTGTTTTTAAGAGCGTTGAGGGATTGTTCTAATTGATTGGGTATTGAGAATTTGATGTCTGAGAAGCTATCTTGTGTCTTGTTAAAGTCCTCACCCGGTGAAGCGTTGATTAATTCTATAGAGCCTTTGCTTCCACAATAACAGATCGCTTGTTGGTTGAATATTTGCACTAACACCAATAAATAGTCCATTAAATTAAATACAATAGTAGGCTCATTAGCGAACACCAAAAAGCTCGTTTCTTCATGGGGTAAAAAAGGATCTTGCGGGTTGTCTTTTAAAGAGTTAAGCGTTTGAACAAACCCTATAAAATCACGCTTGCTCTCTAAATACGATTGTAACTTTTTCGCTCTTTCTGTATTTTGCTTGGGGGTGTATCGGTATTTAGCGACAAACTCCTTACTAGACATAAAGTCTTTCACGCTCGCCTTAGCGTTATTTTTTAAAAATCTGTCCATAAAATGCTTCCCCAATAAAAAACAAAGCCTCCTATAAAGGTAATTATTGCCTTTAAAGAAGTCCTTAATCAAAATGGGTTTATCCCAATCCACTTTAACCGATTTGTCCTGCCAATAAAGTAAGCGCGTTCTTAACTGAGCCAGTTTATCAGTGCTAGATTGAATGCAACCGCTTTTAGCTGCCCCTATCAGTAATTTTTGCTCATCATTATTGAAATCTCTGTAAAAAGCGTCTTTAAAGGGTTTAAAGGCTGAGATGATCCCAAAGGGTAGCCCGCTTTTGATTTTCTCACACACCTTTTTAAGATCGCCGCTTTTAGCCGTTTCGTTCTTAATAGCCGAAGACTTCGTGTTAGAAACTTCAAGGGTGCTGTTTTTAGCTTTAGAGGCTTTCTCTCTCCCAATGATCTCCTTAACGAATCGCTTCGCTCCATTTTGAGCCACTTCTCTAGCCACAAAATCCTTTTCAAAATCTTGTAACAAATAGTAGTATCTGGTTGGCTTCCCGTTTTCATCATTCAATAACAATAAAAAATCATAATCCATTAACATGTCAAGTCCTTTTTTAAAATCCATCCTTAGCGTTATTTGACCTTATAAGGCTTGTAAGCTTTTTATCACTTTTTTAAAATCCTCTTTTGCAAAGCTCAACCCAAAAGCTTCCTCATGCCCGCCAGCTTGTATTAAAGGAATGGTTTTAATCTGGCTTAAAAAATCCCCATCACCTCTAGCGCTACCGCTATACCCGTCTTTATTGTCTTTATAGATACAAAGGGAGCGATTGAAAGGGTATTTTTTTAAAAAGTTATTGGCCACTAAACCGCTGATACCCCATTTAACAGAGCAGCTTTCATCTAAAAGAGCCACTAATATTTTGTTGCAAGAAAAAATTTGAGCGTTTTCTTCGCCTTCTTTCACCATTTTCTTTTTAATGTCGTTGTATCTTTTGAATTCCTTAACATTAAAGACGCTTAAGCGTGGATCGTTTATGGGATTGAAATGCTTTAAAACCAGATAATGCAAATAGCTATCATAACAACCCTTAAACTCTCTAGCCCCACTCAAACGGCTTAAAGCGTTGATGTAATTGATGCAATTAAAGCCGTATAAGTTAGAAATCTCATCTAAATCGTCTTGGGCTAAAGAAAGATCTTTGTCTTTGAAAAAGCATTGAATGCGCTCATGTTTAACTCGCACTAAATTCAAAACCATATCCAAATTATCCCCATGATCCAAATCAATGCAATCGCTTAAAAGCGTGATAGCGATCAATTCGTTTTCTAAAGGAGTGGTTTGCGTTTGAAAGATTTGACCAAAGACTAAAGCGCTTGTGAAAGCCCCGCTATAATAGTTAGCGTCTTTTTCATCATTCAGGTTAATGTAGGCGATTTTATTTTTATCAATCAAATCAACTTCAAAACTCTTATGGTGGTCTGTGATGATGCATTGTTCAAAATGTTCTAATAAGATTTTTTGTAATTCTATGTTAGAAACTAAATCTGCCCCCAAATCAGCGCTAAACAATAAGGGGTCTTTTTGAAATTGGTTTTTAATGTGATCTAGGCGGACTAATTGGTTGGTTTTAGGGTTAAAGATGCAAGGTTGAGACAATAAATCATTTATGGCTAAATCAGTGAAACCATAGCCATGCGCATTCCTTAAGGGGCTAAAGAAAAAGAAATCTTTAATACCCAATCTGTAACACATAGACATTAAAACGCTGCCAGCCAACATGCCATCACAATCATTGTCTGTATAGAAAACAATGGGGCGGTGTTGTTTGGCTTCTTTTAAGAAGTCTTTAAAAATCCTTTTCTTTGACATCTTTAATAGCTCTTTTTTAGGCATTGATCACCTCTTTGTTGTTTTGATGCTTAGCAATCTTTAATCATTCTAGATCAAAATCATCTTCACATTCCTCTTCAAATTCTTCTTCTTACCCTTCTATGTGTAAAATGGGCGTGATAATTCCATACAAAAAGTCGTATCGCTCTTGGAGAGACTTCTCATTCCACTTCCTATAGTTGCTATACAATTCTTTAGTGATGTCATAACAGCTAATCACTTTGCTTGGGTCTTTGCCGCCATAAATTTTTCTTTTTTCATCAAAATCCCCATTTAAAGCTTTTGCGTTCTTTTTGCGCTTTAAAAGGGTTAAATTCGCGATATTATTTACCCATTTTTCTCTTTTTTCTTTGTCAAAATCTGCGTTCCATTGACTGCCTTTTTTGGGCTTTTGGGGCAAAATATGCTCCACTTGGGTTTCGGCATCCATAACGATAAAATGAGGTTTCTCTTCATCTGCCATGAAATAATTAGCTAGGGCTAAGACAGGACGCACCCATTTGCTAGGATAAACAGAAGGGCTATCCCATAAGTTATAGCGGTATTGGTTAAAGGTGTTATAAGAGTCGATGTTATTCAATATAAGCTCTTTGATGGTTTTAACGCTCTTATTGCTTTTAACGTTTTTGATAATGTTGATGCTCGTTTGCTTGATGCGCGTGATCGTGCCTCCTGCAATCCAAGTTTGGTAATAATAAGACACCAAAAGCTTTTTCAAAGCGTCAAAATCAGGGTATTTGACATAAAGGGCGGTCGTTAAAATGCTGGCCCAATACCTAGAGGGGAGATACCTCAATAAATAGATGTGTCGGTCTTGTTTTTTTAGCAATGCGGTATAGGCTTTCATGAACTCGCTGACCTCATAGATGAACCCGCAAGCGTCTTTTTTGCTGTCTTTGAATACCTTTTTTAATCCCTTATCGGCTCTCTTTTTAGAAACGCTAGGATCAGCGTACTCCAAATACATGTTAAAAAAGTCTTCCAAATCAATATCTATGCCTTCAACGCTCTTGCAAGCTTCAACCAATTTGTCCCAAGTGGTTATAAAATCCTTACGCTTTTCACTATCTTGTTTGATTTCTTGCATTAAATTGGATTTTAAAATATCAATAGGGCTTAAGGGTTGGCCTCTATCGTTTAGCACTTGAAAGATTTGCATCGCGCTGTCTTGATCAAAACAAATGATCCTGGTCAACCTAATATGTTCATAAAACCACTTGACAAAATCATCCATATCGCTTATTGAACCATTTTCCACGCTCTCATTCAATAGCTCTCTAAAATAATAAGCGTTACGCAAATAAGTGTTTTCTTCAAATTTTTTATTCAACTCGCTCTTTTTAATGTTGTCTTCAAACTCCAAATGGTTTAACACCGTGTTTTCAAAAATGCTATTGTAATTTTGAGCGGTTAAGAACTTCAGACGCTCTTTTTCTTTATCGTATTTATCATAAATACTCCCTTCAATAAAATCTTTAGATTTTTGCTCTAACCTGTGTTTATAAAGCCTTAAAATCGTGCAAGCCAGAATGATAAAACTCGTTAACCGCTGTTGGCCATCCACAACATCCCATCTTTTATCTTTTGGATTTTCAGTGATCACAATAGAGCCGCAAAAATATTCATCTTCTCTATTGTTTGTATAGCTGCCCACTAAATCATCAATCAAAGCCCCTAAATGATCCTTATCCCACACATAAGGGCGTTGGTAATCGGGAACCTGATAAAAATATTCAGCATCCACTAAAATTTGATGGAGTTTTTTTAACTCCACTTCTACTTTTGCCATTATCTTCTCCTTGTATTGAATTTAACTCTGTAAGCCCCACTGATTTAAAAATGGGGCTTATGGAATCAAATGGTTTAAAAAGATTGCGGTGTGGGTTAATGAAAAGGTTAATAGTAGAGGGAATAATAAAGAGTAAAAGATTTTTAAATAGGTTTTGGTAAAAGTGATAAAAGTTATGGTAGCGTTGCTTGAATGATTGAATGATTGAATGATTGAATGATTGAATGATTGAATGATTGAATGATTGAATGATTGAATGCCATTTCTACCCCTTTTTTGAAAAAAAGATAACTCATAGTATTGTATCTAGCGGTATTCAATCAATGGTTAATGGTGCGTATTTATTTTTTAATGATGATGCGTTTTTATCTTATTTTAAATGGTGATGCGTTTGTTTTTATTTAATGATGTGTTTAATTTAATGATGCGTTTTTATTTGATGATGCGTTTATCCTAATATTAAAGCTTTATTCTCTACCCCCATATCCAATCGCTCCCCCATCATTTCCAATAACTTTTATCCATTCCTTTCCAACTCTAAAATTTCTTTCAAACTCTAAAATTTCTTTCAAATCCCAAAAACTTTAAGCAAACTTTAAGCATTGCATGTCTATAATTACATTTCGTTTTTAAAGACAAGCTTTAAAAAGTTCTTTAATTTTAACTCAAACAAGTCATAAAAGCTAAAAAGCTTTAAAGCATAAAAAGCTTACCAGCTGATAAAACTTGGTCATTAAATAAAGATTAGGGATCAAGCATTTTTAGTCTTCTTTAAAGGGTTTAACAGAACGATTATAGCAGGTTTTTAAAGAAAAACGAAGTTATTTGATTTAACATTGTTAATAGCCTATGTAAAAGTAAAGTTAAAACTACAATAACTCTGTCTTATATTCATTAAGGCAGTGGTAGCGCTGAAGAATATTCGTGCAATTGTCGTTATTCATTATAAAAGGGCGGGTTTTAAAGGATATTTTAAAATTTAAAACAAGCTTTTAAGAGCAGATGGCGGATGCCTTGCCAAAGAGAGGCGATGAAGGACGTACTAGACTGCGATAAGCTATGCGGAGCTGTCAAGGAGCTTTGATGCGTAGATGTCCGAATGGGGCAACCCAACTAATAGAGATATTAGTTACTCTAATTTAGAGAGCGAACCTAGTGAAGTGAAACATCTCAGTAACTAGAGGAAAAGAAATCAACGAGATTCCCTAAGTAGTGGCGAGCGAACGGGGAAAAGGGCAAACCGAGTGCTTGCATTCGGGGTTGAGGACTGCAACATCCAAGAAAACGCTTTAGCAGAGTTACCTGGAAAGGTAAGCCATAGAAAGTGATAGCCTTGTATGCGACAAGGCGTTTTCAGGTAGCAGTATCCAGAGTAGGCCAGGACACGAGGAATCCAGGTTGAAGCCGGGGAGACCACTCTCCAACCCTAAATACTACTCTTTGAGCGATAGCGAACAAGTACCGTGAGGGAAAGGTGAAAAGAACCGCAGTGAGCGGAGTGAAATAGAACCTGAAACCATCTGCTTACAATCATTCAGAGCCCTATGATTTATCAGGGTGATGGACTGCCTTTTGCATAATGATCCTGCGAGTTGTGGTATCTGGCAAGGTTAAGCGAATGCGAAGCCGTAGCGAAAGCGAGTCTTAATAGGGCGAACAAGTCAGATGCTGCAGACCCGAAGCTAAGTGATCTATCCATGGCCAAGTTGAAACGCGTGTAATAGCGCGTGGAGGACTGAACTCGTACCCATTGAAACGGGTTGGGATGAGCTGTGGATAGGGGTGAAAGGCCAAACAAACTTAGTGATAGCTGGTTCTCTTCGAAATATATTTAGGTATAGCCTCAAGTGATAATAAAAGGGGGTAGAGCGCTGATTGGGCTAGGGCTGCTCGCCGCGGTACCAAACCCTATCAAACTTCGAATACCTTTTATCGTATCTTGGGAGTCAGGCGGTGGGTGATAAAATCAATCGTCAAAAGGGGAACAACCCAGACTACCAAATAAGGTCCCTAAGTTCTATTCTGAGTGGAAAAAGATGTGTGGCTACTCAAACAACCAGGAGGTTGGCTTAGAAGCAGCCATCCTTTAAAGAAAGCGTAACAGCTCACTGGTCTAGTGGTCATGCGCTGAAAATATAACGGGGCTAAGATAGACACCGAATTTGTAGATTGTGTTAAACACAGTGGTAGAAGAGCGTTCATACCAGCGTTGAAGGTATACCGGTAAGGAGTGCTGGAGCGGTATGAAGTGAGCATGCAGGAATGAGTAACGATAAGATATATGAGAATTGTATCCGCCGTAAATCTAAGGTTTCCTACGCGATGGTCGTCATCGTAGGGTTAGTCGGGTCCTAAGCCGAGTCCGAAAGGGGTAGGTGATGGCAAATTGGTTAATATTCCAATACCGACTATGGAGCGTGATGGGGGGACGCATAGGGTTAAGCGAGCTAGCTGATGGAAGCGCTAGTCTAAGGGCGTAGATTGGAGGGAAGGCAAATCCACCTCTGTATTTGAAACCCAAACAGGCTCTTTGAGTCCTTTCAGGACAAAGGGAGAATCGCTGATACCGTCGTGCCAAGAAAAGCCTCTAAGCATATCCATAGTCGTCCGTACCGCAAACCGACACAGGTAGATGAGATGAGTATTCTAAGGCGCGTGAAAGAACTCTGGTTAAGGAACTCTGCAAACTAGCACCGTAAGTTCGCGATAAGGTGTGCCGCAGCAATGCGGTCTCAGCAAAGAGTCCCTCCCGACTGTTTACCAAAAACACAGCACTTTGCCAACTCGTAAGAGGAAGTATAAGGTGTGACGCCTGCCCGGTGCTCGAAGGTTAAGAGGATGCGTCAGTCGCAAGATGAAGCGTTGAATTGAAGCCCGAGTAAACGGCGGCCGTAACTATAACGGTCCTAAGGTAGCGAAATTCCTTGTCGGTTAAATACCGACCTGCATGAATGGCGTAACGAGATGGGAGCTGTCTCAACCAGAGATTCAGTGAAATTGTAGTGGAGGTGAAAATTCCTCCTACCCGCGGCAAGACGGAAAGACCCCGTGGACCTTTACTACAACTTAGCACTGCTAACGGGAATATCATGCGCAGGATAGGTGGGAGGCTTTGAAGTAAGGGCTTTGGCTCTTATGGAGCCATCCTTGAGATACCACCCTTGATGTTTCTGTTAGCTAACTGGCCTGTGTTATCCACAGGCAGGACAATGCTTGGTGGGTAGTTTGACTGGGGCGGTCGCCTCCTAAAAAGTAACGGAGGCTTGCAAAGGTTGGCTCATTGCGGTTGGAAATCGCAAGTTGAGTGTAATGGCACAAGCCAGCCTGACTGTAAGACATACAAGTCAAGCAGAGACGAAAGTCGGTCATAGTGATCCGGTGGTTCTGTGTGGAAGGGCCATCGCTCAAAGGATAAAAGGTACCCCGGGGATAACAGGCTGATCTCCCCCAAGAGCTCACATCGACGGGGAGGTTTGGCACCTCGATGTCGGCTCATCGCATCCTGGGGCTGGAGCAGGTCCCAAGGGTATGGCTGTTCGCCATTTAAAGCGGTACGCGAGCTGGGTTCAGAACGTCGTGAGACAGTTCGGTCCCTATCTGCCGTGGGCGTAGGAAAGTTGAGGAGAGCTGTCCCTAGTACGAGAGGACCGGGATGGACGTGTCACTGGTGCACCAGTTGTTCTGCCAAGAGCATCGCTGGGTAGCTACACACGGATGTGATAACTGCTGAAAGCATCTAAGCAGGAAGCCAACTCCAAGATAAACTTTCCCTGAAGCTCGCACAAAGACTATGTGCTTGATAGGGTAGATGTGTAAGCGCAGTAATGCGTTTAGCTGACTACTACTAATAGAGCGTTTGGCTTGTTTTTTGCTTTTTGATAAGATAACGGCAATAGAGCATGGATAAGTTACCACTGCCTTACTGAGTGTAAGAGAGTTGGAGTTTTATAAAGACTTTTATACGATTAAACTTTAATGAGAAACAAGATAAAATCTAACTTGTTTTAATTAAAGAGCTATTAACTACCTTCTAAAAACAGCTCCTTATAAAGAGAAAGGGGAGTTAAGGGTAAATGCGTTTTATCTTTAGCTCCCTTTTCCTTGTGCCTTTAGAGAAGAGGAACTACCCAGTTAACCATTCCGAACCTGGAAGTCAAGCTCTTCATCGCTGATAATACTGCTCTTTTCAAGAGTGGGAATGTAGGTCGGTGCAGGGATAGGGAAATGTTTTTTAGTCTTGCTTTTTATTTAATTTTATTATTGACTCATTGTTTTGTTTGTTTGGTGTTTAGTTTCAGTGTTGTTGGTTTACTTTTGGGTTTTAGGGGTTTTATTCAAAGTCTTTTAGAGATTTAAGAAAGCGAGTTTGACAATAAAATAAAATCTAAAATCATAAAATAAAATTTAAAATCCAAGGCGTTAGATTGAGCGTTTGAGTTGTGATAATAAAGTTAGTCCTAAACATGCTAACATGTCAAAACTAGCTACATAACGATAGGATAAGTTATCTTGTCGTTTCTAGCGATTTTGTGATTTGCAAGGAAAAATTTATGGATGAAATTAAAACGCTGTTAGTGGATTTTTTTCCGCAGGCAAAGCATTTTGGGATAATCTTGATCAAGGCTGTCATTGTCTTTTGTATAGGTTTTTATTTTTCGTTTTTCTTACGGAACAAAACCATAAAACTTTTATCCAAAAAGGATGAGATTTTAGCGAATTTTGTCGCGCAGGTTATTTTTATCTTAATCCTTATCATCACCACAATCATTGCGCTCAGCACGCTAGGCGTGCAAACCACCTCTATTATCACTGTTTTAGGAACGGTGGGGATTGCTGTGGCGTTGGCTTTAAAAGATTATCTTTCAAGCATTGCTGGAGGGATAATCCTTATCATTTTACACCCTTTCAAAAAAGGAGACATCATTGAAATCTCTGGCCTAGAGGGCAAAGTAGAAGCACTTAATTTTTTTAACACCTCTTTACGCTTGCATGACGGGCGTTTGGCGGTTTTGCCCAATAGAAGTGTCGCTAATTCTAATATTATCAATAGCAATAACACTGCATGCCGGCGCATTGAATGGGTTTGTGGGGTAGGGTATGGGAGCGATATTGAACTGGTGCATAAGACGATAAAAGATGTTATTGATGCAATGGATAAAATTGATAAAAACATGCCCACTTTTATTGGAATCACGGATTTTGGATCCAGCTCATTGAATTTCACCATTAGAGTTTGGGCAAAGATTGAAGACGGGATCTTTAATGTGCGCAGCGAACTCATTGAACGCATCAAAAACGCCCTAGACGCTAACCACATTGAAATCCCTTTCAACAAGCTAGATATTGCTATTAAAAATCAAGACTCTTCTAAGTGATTGGTGTGAGGCGATTGCAGTAATACTTGAATTTTAAAGGAGTAACCCACATCAAGCGATTTTAAAAACATTTTCATCGGTGCAAATAATTCCAAATGCACTATTGCGAGCGTGTTAGAAAACTCATAAGCCGATGAGCGAGAGTTTTTCACTGATGCGTGCGATCTTTTGAAAAAAGATTATCAAAGAAAGTGATGACTTGTCTGATAAAATCACTGCTACTATCAATTATTTTGATGGGACAAATATTATCTGTATTTGATGAGATGTGAAGCTCCTCAATCAAATCAAAAATGCATTGACTTCTCAAATTTATAACGGAGTTTATGAATTTACGCAAGCATGAAAGCCCTTGGTTTTTGCCAAATGAGTTTCTAGCGCTTCATTAACTATGGGGTGTTTTTGGGATAATTTCCCCCTTTAAAGCACTTTAAAATCCCCCAAACGCTCTAAAAACTAGCACACCCATTAAAATCAAAGCTTTTTAATTTATTCTAAAAAACAAATGAGAGCGAACCTAACAAACCGCTTTATTATAGCCCTATAAAAATAGGGGAGAAAAGCGAGACTTGCAATTAATCTTGCTGAATCCTCATGGTTGTGGGTATGGATAGCTCTTCTTCAGTAGGGATCTTTAAATACTCGCCATTACCCACTTTTCTTGTTTGTTTCACCATAGGCTGAGAGGGCGTAGCGATAGATTCCAAACTCGCTCCACCGCTGTTTCTTTCAGCACCGGTCGCAATGATAGTAACGCGCACATGATCAATGGGGATATTCTCGCTCGTGTGTTGGCCAAACTTCACATCAACATCTTGATGGGCTTGTTCTTGAATAAAATCGCATGCATCAGAATAAGCCATCATAGGATAATCAGGGTGGTGCTCAAAAAAGACAATAATGCTCTTAGCCCCTTCAATAGAAGCGTCATCAAGAAGAGGCGATTGGATCGCATTTTCCACCGCTGCTCTAGCAGAACCTTCGCCAGTGGCTTCACCAATACCCATTAACGCAAAGCCTTTAAAACCAAGAGCGCTCTTTAAATCGGCAAAATCAACATTGATATTACCGGGTTTAGTGATGATGGTAGAAATGCCACTCACAGCCCTAACCAAGACATCATCAACTTCCCTATAGCATTCTGTGGTGCTAGCGTTTTTTTTCATGGTGAGAAGGATTTTGTCGTTAGGGATAACCAAAATAGAATCGCTAGATTGCTCCAATTCTTTCAATCCTTCTTCAGCCCTCTTTCTTTTTTGACTCCCTTCGTATTTGAAAGGCTTAGTAACGATAGCAATCGTGAGCGCTCCCACTTCTTTTGCGATTTTAACGATAGTGGGGGTGGCTCCAGTCCCAGTCCCTCCTCCAAGCCCTGTAGAGATAATGACTAATTTGGCGTCCTTAATCGCTTCTCTGATTTCATTAGCGCTTTCTTCAGCGGCTTTTCTGCCGATATCAGGAACCCCCCCAGCGCCTAAACCTCCAGTGGATTCTTTGCCTAAAAGGATTTTAACCGGAGCGGGATTGTTTTTGAGGTGTTGGCCATCAGTGTTTGTTGCAATGGGTGTAACATCTTGATGCACGCCGTATTCAACCAGGTGTTTAATCATGTTAGACCCCCCACCTCCAACACCGATGACGACAATCTTAGCCCCTTTATAAGCTGGATCGCTTACTTCTTCAATGCTCGCTTGACCAATATTATAATTTTCCATCTCTGATTGATGAACCATAGCCACATTCCCCTTGAGATACGATTTTTGCAAATCTTAAACTTTGATAAATAGCTAAAGGATTATACCATGTTTTCTGGCTTTTGATAACTATCAAGGCGTTTTTATCGCATAAAGAAATGGCTGTATCTTAAAAGAGTTTGGAAATCTTATCAAGGAAACTTTTAAAAAAACCTTTTTGTTCGGTGGGTTTTATAGGCAAGAAGTCATCGTTTTTAGCGGTGTTTAAAGGAGCGTTAGAGGTTTTTAAATCGCTCAAATTCCTTTCTGTGGGCGATGAATGGATATGGGGGGTAGGGCTTGATTGATGGGCTACTCTTGTGTAATCATCGCTTTCATGGTAGCGGATAATCCCTTTAGAGTCTCTTTCGTAATTGGTATGCCCCCCTGCTTTGTATAAAATCAAGCCAACCACGACTGAAAAGCGAGGATCTTTCAAGTCTTCAAACATGCCCATGATATTGTATTTTTCCATAGGAGCGGCCAAACGCACGGGGTAATTAGTGAAATGGGCTTTAGCCAGCTCTTTGATCCCTTTCATTAAAGCCATCCCGCCGGTCAAAACAACGCCCCCACCCAAATGCTCTTCTAAGCCGCTATCTTGAATGCTCCTGTGGATGATTTCAAAAGTTTCTAAAGCCCTTTCCCTCATGATAGTTTGGATTTTACTAAGCGGCACTATATGGCTTTCATTGCCATCTGATCCAGTGGTAGGGATTTGGACATTTTGAGAGGGTGTTTCTTCGCCGCTTTCAAAAGAAAGATCCCCGTATTTGATCTTAACTTCTTCAGCGTAAGGGAATGGGGTGTTGAGCATGTGCGACAAATCCGTGCTTAAATGGTGGGAGCCTACGGGTAAGTATTTGTTATAGCGTATGGAATTGCCGCTATAAATCGTAAGGTTGCATGTCTCTCCGCCCATATCCACGCAAGCCACGCCCAATTCCCTTTCGTCATTAGACAAGGTGGCAATCGAGGCTGCATAAGAATTGATCACGATGTTTTCAATCTCTACCCCAGATTGGATCATGATTTTTTCTAAATTTTCAATGTTGTTTTTTTCTGTATAGATAATGTGGATAAAGACTTCCAAGCGAGTCCCGCTCATTCCTAAAGGGTCATTCACTTCTTGTTTGTCTAAAGTGAAGCGATAGGGGAGGGCATGCAAAATGTGTTTGTCGTTATCCAAGCCTGCTTTAGCACATGCGTTATTGATAGCGCGGCTGATTTCATCAATGGTTACCACATTATCTTTAGTGCTCGCTACACCGGTAACATCTCTAATGCTTTCAGTATAAGCCCCAGAAAAAGAAACGATCGCTTTAGTTTTAGGGTGGTATTCCCCAAAATGGGGCATGGGGTTGTTTTTATCGCCATCAGCATTCAAACCTGCCATTTTTTTAGCGTTATTGATCACTTCTTTAATGGCGCTAGAAGCGTGAGAAAGGCTATTGATACGCCCTCTTTTAATGGCTTTTGAAGTGATTTCTTTGGAGTCTTGATGGGCCGTGCCAATGATGCGCAAAACCCCTTCTTTAAATTCAGCCACTATCGTGCAAATCTTTCTAGAGCCTATATCAACCCCTATAACGATTTCTTTATGTTCCATGATTTCCCCTTGCATTTATTGAATGTATCTGACTATCTTATAGCGTTTTTTCAATTCTTCTATCAACGCTTTATCAAAAAAATCCGTTTTAGTGTTATTGACTAAACGCTGCATATACTGGCTTTCTTCTGCGCTAAATGAGTGGTTGAAATTTTGATCTGTGATTTGATAGAGCACTACTTTATCGCCAATAGCGATAAACCCCTTTTTTTCCTGGCGGTTAAAAAGGGTGTTGATAAACTTAGCGCTTTCTTCTTGGTTAAGCTCATTAATAGTGCCTCCAAAATTAGGGCTTACATAGCCCACGCTTTTGCCTTTAAAATCCTTAAGCTTTTCTTTAGCTAAAATTTGCAACGCCATAAGGGTTTTTTCTTGAGTCAAGCGGGTTTTAAGAGTGCTTTTAGCTTCATCAAAATTTTGCAATTCGTCTTTGGTTTGAGAGACAAGCTGCACTACAATAAAACCATCTTTAAAAGGCTCTGGTTTTAGGATTTCAAGGGGCTTGAGAGTGGCGAGTTTTTGCGTGATTTCAGCAGTATAGGGGGAGTTGTTTTCTTCAAAATCTTGCGTGGTGTAGTTTTGCGCGTTCGCTTTTTTTAGAGCGACATAACTCCTTAAGGCTTTTTCATTCGCTTTTTGCATGCTTAAATCATGCTTGACTTGCTCTTGAACGCTTTTAAAATCCTGTAATTTCCCCTCTTTATCCAAATAAGACACCTTGTTTTTATGGTAGTATTCCTCCAACTCTTTCAAATCGGATTTTTCCAAACTAGCGTCAAAATACAAAGAGCGTGTTTTAAAGCTCGTGGGCTTTTTAAAATCCTTTTTATGGGACTCGTAATATTTTTTCATCTCTTCTTCATTAAGAGAGATTTTAACATCATTAGGGTTTAGGATAAGAATGTCTAATTTGTCTTGCAATTTTGCCCAAAGCGATAGGCTAGATTGCTCCAAAGGGGTAGTGGTTTTGGGGAAGAGAGTGCTGATTTTTTGAAGGATTAAAAGCCTTTCAACGCTTTCTTCAAAATGCTTGGGGCGGTAATGGCTTTGCTTTAAGATATTTTTATACAATTCTTCATCAAAAACGCCATCTTTTTGAAAAACGCTCGTTTTTCTGATCTCTTTCGCCACTTCTTGCTTTGTAGCGCCAAGCCCTAAATCTAAAGCAAGATTTCTCAATAAGGCTTGATTGATGAGCGAATCTAGAGCGCTTTTTTCTAAATGCATGGCTTTGATTTGATCTTCAGTGAGTTCTTTAAAATTAGGGATAGACTCAGCATATGCGTCTTTAAGGCGGCGGTATTCTTGGGCTAATTCTTCTTGAGAAATCTTGATCTGTCCCACTTTGGCAGCGCTATCGCTATCTAAAGAAAAGCTGTATTGCCCCCAGCCTATCATTCCGGCGGCAATAAAAGCGATCGTGCTTATCCATATTGTAACCACTAAATACTTTCTATGATTTTGCATCCATTCAATCATAAGAACTCTAATCCCTTTTAAAAAATCAAAAATGTGAAATTCAGGTTTAAACAACCTTATAGTAAAATCAAATAACCTTATTTTAACCAAAGGTTATTAAAATTATCCTTATTATAGAGAGTTTTTAACATGAATTTTCAAGAAAATTTAGCCACTTTGGATTTGGAATATCTTTGGCACCCTTGCTCGCAAATGCAAGAGCATCAAAATTTCCCCATTATCCCCATTAAAAAGGCTCAAGGGATTTACCTCTATGATTTTAATGATAACGCTTACATGGATTTAATCAGCTCATGGTGGGTGAATCTTTTTGGGCATAATAACGCCTACATCAGCCAGCAGCTTAAAAATCAAATTGATAGTTTGGAGCATGTCCTTTTGGCTTCTTTTAGTCATAAGCCCATCATCACGCTCTCTCAAAGGCTTTGCCAGCTCACTCATATGGACAAATGCTTTTATGCGGATAACGGCTCATCTTGTATTGAAATCGCTTTGAAAATGAGCTATCACGCCCATTTTTTAAAGAATCAAACGCGCCACAAAAAGCTTTTTTTATCGCTCTCTAATTCCTATCATGGCGAGACTTTGGGAGCGTTAAGCGTGGGCGATGTGAAACTTTATAAAGACACTTACACCCCACTATTACTCAAAAATCTCACCACACCCGTGCCTAAAAACGACCATGAAATAGAAAATAGTTTGAACGCTTTAAAGCGTTTGTTGGATAAGCGTCATGAAGAAATTTGCGCTTTCATTGCAGAGCCTCTTTTGCAATGTGCAGGGAACATGCATATTTATAGCGCAAAATATTTAAAACAAGCCGTTTTATTGTGCAAGCAAAAAAATATCCACATTATTTTTGATGAAATCGCTACCGGGTTTGGGCGCACAGGAAGCATGTTTGCTTATGAACAATGCGAGATTGAGCCTGATTTTTTATGCTTGTCTAAGGGGATTAGTGGGGGGTATTTGCCTTTAAGCGCGCTATTAACCCGCAATGAAATCTATAACCAATTTTATGCCCCCTATGAAGAAAATAAAGCGTTTTTGCATTCGCACAGCTACACAGGAAACGCCCTGGCATGCGCATGCGCGAACGCCACGCTGGATATTTTTGAAAAAGAAAATGTTATTGAAAAGAACAAGGCTTTAAGCGGGTTTATTTTTAACGCACTCCAAAACGCGTTAAAACCTTTGATAGAGCAACAAGTGGTGTCTGATTTAAGGCATTTGGGCATGGTTTTTGCCTTTGAAGTCTTCATTCAAACCAAAGAGCGTTTGAGTTTGGCGGTTTTTAAAAAAGCTCTAACCAAAGGCTTGTTATTGCGCCCTTTAAACAACACCATTTACCTCATGCCCCCTTACATTATCACGCATGAAGAAATCAACAAGGCGGTTGTAGGGCTAGTGGAAATTCTTGATGAGTTAAAAAAAGGCTGAAAGCGCTTTTAAAAATAAAATAGTAAAAAGCTTGAATTGGATCAAGCGATAGCTTTTTTCTGTCTGTTTGATTTCAAAAGTTTTTAACTTGATATGAAACCTGTTCAATAAAGCCTATTCAATGATTTTAGGCACAACGAAATAATGATCCTGGCTGTGTTTGTTGTGGCTTAAAATCTCTTTGGCGATGTTAGGTTGGCTTTTGGGCTCGTCTTCTCTTAAAGGGGTGCATAGTTCTGTATCTGTTTTTAGCGCACTAGTTTTTAAAGCGAAAATGTTTTCTACAAAGCCTAAAACCTCCGCTAGATGGCCTTTAACGCTCTCTTTATGTTCGTCTTTAATCTCTAGCATGCTCAATTTTTCTAAGCGTTGCAATAGTTTATCATCAATTTGCATTCTTTTCCTTTAATTTAAAATAGGGGTTCGTCCATCGTTGCTGGGGCTTTAAGGCCCATGAGTTTTAACACGCTGCTAGCGATATTGTTTAAGGCTCCGTTTTTAATGGATTTGACTCCATCTCCTAAAACAAAACAATACACGCTCCCGGCGGTGTGGTTGGTTAAGGGGTTTTGGTTTTCATCTTTCATGCGCTCGCAATTCCCATGATCGCTTGTTAAAAGCATGGCGTAATCCAATTCTTTAGCTAGTGAAAGGATTTCCCATAAACATGCATCCACTGCTTCTACCGCTTTGACACTCGCTTCAAAATTCCCCGTATGCCCTACCATATCGCCATTAGCAAAATTCACAATGATCAAATCCGTGCCTAGTTTCATTTGCTCTAACACCGCAAGGGTTACTTCTTTAGCGCTCATTTCAGGCTTTAAATCATAAGTGGTAACTTTTGGGCTTTGGATAAGCACTCGGTTTTCATTTTTAAAAGGCGTCTCCACTCCGCCATTGATGAAAAAGGTTACATGCGCGTATTTTTCAGTTTCAGCGATATGGCTTTGGGTCAGGTTGTGTTGAGACACCACTTCAGCGAGCGTGTTTTGAACGCTTTCTTTGGGGAATAAAATAGGGTAGGGGAAAGTGTTGTCATAAGGCGTCATGGTAGCGATATGGAGTTTTTTAAAAGCTTGGCGTTTAAAGCCACTGAATTCCTTTTGGCCTAAAGCGCTCACGATTTCTCTAGCCCTATCATTCCTGAAATTGATAAAAATAAAGCTTTCATCATCTTGCATGCCGCAATAATCTTTAAAACAAGCGGGCATAATAAATTCATCAGTGATATTTTTATCGTATTGGCTTTGGATATATTCGCTAGGGCTTAAAGGCGTGTGATTAAGCCCCATTAAACTATGATACGCAAGTTCAATCCTTTCAAAGCGATTATCCCTATCCATCGCATAAAAACGGCCGCCTATGGTAGCGATTTGAATGTTTTCATTGCAGATATTTTGCATGGTTTCTAAATAAGTTAAAGCGCTTTTAGGAGCCACATCGCGCCCATCGGTGATTAAATGCAGACAGACTCTTTTACGGGATTTTTCACACTCTAAAGCTAAAGCGATAAAATGCTCAATGTGTGAATGCACGCCTCCATCGCTCATTAAACCCATAAGATGCACCATTTTGCTTTTTTGGATCGTGTTTAAAAAAGCGGGGTTGTTTTTTAATCCATCGTTTTGAAGGCTTAAAGAAATTCTAACTAAATCTTGATACAGCACCCTACCAGCCCCAATGCACATATGCCCCACTTCAGAATTCCCCATTTGCCCTTCAGGTAAGCCCACGCTCAAGCCATGCGTATCAATCAGGCTATAAGGCAAGGTTTTAAACATCAAGTCATAAGTGGGTTTTTTAGCATGGAAGAAAGCGTTATGATCGCTATCTTTACGATACCCAATGCCATCAGTGATAATCAAAAGAGTTTTTTGCGCCATTTTTAGGACTTTTTAAAGCTCTTGCATGAGAGTGATGTGGTTAGCTAAAATCGCATTCCTTTGCCCTGGAGAGCAATTTTTGCACACTTCTTTATTTTTGGAAGCATTTTTGGAAGCGGTTTTGGTGTTGCTTTTTACATTATTTTTAATATTATTTATATTATTTTTGGAGGAGCGTTTTTGGCCCACTTTAGCCGGTTTTTTGGGGCTTTTTTTAGCGGGTGTAAAATCAGTGCTGTTGGTTTGAGCCAAATACATGGGTTTATCTTTTGCTTTTTCTGGCTTACTGGTTGTTGGCTCGCTAGTTGCCTCTTGTGTTTCTTGGGATTTTTCTGCTTGGGTTTCTTCTGTTTGAGTTTCTTTGGCGCTTAAGGCTTGGGGCATGGCGTTGCCGATAGGGTCTAAATCCAGGTTGCTATTAGCGCTTTTTTGCAATTCTTGGTCATTATTAGACTGCGAATCAAAGATTTTAGATTCTTTCAAACGCCTGATCCTGTCTTGTATCTCTTCGTAATATTTTTCAGCTTCAGCGTTAGACTTTTCGCTCCTTTCCCAACGACTGCCCTTGTTGTAAGATTTAATCATGTCTTTTAGATTGTCATGGTAGCGTGTTTTCCAATAGAGCAACTCTTTTAAAGCCACTTCAGAAGCAAACGCATCGTCTTTAATGAGCAATTCCCCCATCATATTACGCAAAAAGGGGCTATCGTTATGCCCATAGCTTTTTAGAACGCTAGGGATATAAGAATGGTACACGCCCGCGCTCGGATCGGAAAAATTGATTTTATAAACCCCTGCGCATGATTCTTTCCATGCAATGCCTGCCATTTCATAGCCTAAATTTTCTTTAGAGCCGAATTGATAAGCGGCTTTTAAGACTTCTTTTTGCTTAGCGTTAAAGTCTTTAAGGTTATCGCAATTGGTCATCATGACTTTAGTAACGGGCGATTTGGGCTTGTTTTTAATCCCTTTAGCGGGCTTAGGCTCTGTTTTAGTGGGGCTTTCTGTTGCGGCTAAACTTAAAGATGCGCTTAAGGTTGCGCCTAGCCATAAGGCTTTAAAAAGGGTGTGAGTGAGTGGGGTTGAATGTTTCAAAACGCCTACCTTTTGTATTAAGAAATAAACTAAACTAAGTGTAAATTCAAGTATAATTCTAACATGATTTAGTCTTAAAAGTGATTTTGTTTTTTAGGGAGAATTGAGATTTTGCATTCAGATGAATTGTTAGTAGAGATTTTAGTTGAGGAATTGCCCGCACAAGCGTTATTGAATGAATATAAAGAAATGCCTAAAAAACTCCACGCTCTTTTTCAAAAGCGCGCTTTAGAAGTGGGAAATATAGAGATTTTTTACACCCCTAGGCGTTTGTGTTTGTTCATCAAAGATTTTCCTCTTTTAACCCAAGAAACCAAAGAGGAATTTTTTGGGCCTCCCGTTAAAATCGCATGCAACAATGAAGATAAAACGCAAGGGCTGAACGCATTGGGTTTAGGGTTTTATCAAAAATTAGGGTTAAAGGATCACCAGCATTTCCAAACAGCGTTTAAAAACAATAAAGAAGTGCTTTATCACGCTAAAATCCATGCGAAAGAGCCTACAAAAGACTTAATCATGCCCATTGTGTTAGAGTTTTTAGAGGGTTTGAATTTCGGGAAGTCTATGCGTTGGGGCAATGTGGAAAAAAGCTTTATCAGACCCATTCATAATATTTGCGTGTTGTTTAATGGGGAAAATTTTAACGATATTGAAGTCAAAGAGTATGGCTTTAAAACCAAGCAAGCCACGAGAGTGCACCGACAAGAGGGTTTTGATTTTATCCAGGTGGATAGCCCTAAAGCGTATTTTGAAGTTTTAGAAAAAAACCATGTCATTTTAGACCCTAAAAAGCGCGAAGCTAAAATCTTACAAGAAATTAAAGAGCTAGAAACAAAGCATTGCATCATCGTAGAAACAGATAGGGATCTATTAGATGAGGTTGTAGCGATCACGGAATACCCCAGTGCGCTTTTAGGGGAGTTTGACAAGGCGTTTTTAAAATTACCCAGTGAAATCATCACCACTTCCATGAAAGAAAACCAACGCTATTTTGCGGTTTTTAGTCAAAAAAGCCAAGAAAGCCCAACATTACACAACGGCTTCATTGTGGTGAGCAACGCTATCAATAAAGACAAGCAAAAAATCATTGCAGGCAATCAAAAGGTTTTAAAAGCCCGTTTGAGCGATGCGGTTTTCTTTTATGAAAACGATCTCAAAAAGCCTTTAGATAACGCTCCTTTAGAGAGCGTGGTTTTTGTGCAAGGTTTAGGGACTTTAAAGGATAAAATGGAGCGAGAATTAATCATCGCTCAATACTTGACGCAAAAATACGCTCCATCTTTAAACATGCCTTTAGAAAAATCCCTTGAATTGATTGGCCGAGCCGTTAAAATCGCTAAGGCGGATTTACTCAGTGAAGTGGTGTATGAATTTAGCGAGCTTCAAGGGATCATGGGCTATTACTACGCTTTAAAACAAAACGAAAACGAGTTAGTCGCCTTGAGTTTGAAAGAGCAGTATTTGCCCGCAAGCGAAAACGCTCCCTTGCCCTCTAGCGTTTTTAGCGCGATCGTGGCTTTGAGCTTGAAATTAGACAGCCTGTTTTCTCTTTTTAGCGCAGGTAAAATCCCTAGCGGATCTAAAGATCCTTTTGCTTTAAGGCGTTTGAGTTTTGGGCTATTGAAAATCATCGCGCATTATGGGTTAGAATTTGATTTGAAAGCGGATTTGAAAAACCTCTTTGAAAAAGTGGGCGTTTATCAAAACTTTGATTTAGAGATTTTAGAGAAGTTTTTACTGGAGCGCTTTCATAATTTAATAGATTGTAACCCTTCTATTATAAGGAGCGTGTTAAACACCAACGAGCGAGATATTGTTAAAATCATTCAAAAAGTCAAAGCCTTAAAACGCTTTTTAGACGATCCCAAGAACGCTCAAAAAAAAGAGTTGCTTTTTAGCGCTTTCAAACGCCTAGCAAATATCAACAAAGACAGAAACCCTAACGAATCAAGCGAGTTTTCCATAAGTCTTTTCAAAGAATCGCAAGAGTATGCCCTTTTTGAAGCGTTCAATACGATCAAAACAAGCGCTTTTGAGAGTTTGGATAGTAAAATAGAGGCTTATTTTGGTTTGCATGTGCCTTTAGAAGAATATTTTAAAAGCGTGCTGGTCATGGATAAAGATATAGAAATCCAAAAAAATCGTAAAAATTTCTTGTGGGGCGTGTATCAAAGTTTCTTAGAAATTGGGGATATTAAAGAAATTGCGATTTAATTTTTTCAAACGCAAAGTCCAGCGTTTTTGTTTGGGGGTAACTTTTTTAATAAGCGGTGCGGGTGTGCTTGATGCGAAAATCTTTACCCTACAAGAATTTTTTAAAGAAGTAGAAACCAACTCTATGGAGTTGATCGGCAAAAAAGCCGATTTTAAAAGCCGTCTGAACGAACAGCGTTCAATCAATGCATGGGATTTTCCCTATATTGATAATGAAACTTCTATGGTGAAAAACTTCCAAGGCATTATAGAAGCGCAACCCAGAACCCTTTTAATAGTAAGACCCAAGCTCCCATGGGTGAGTTCGCTTTTATCCAAAAGCCTTTCTATTAAAACCATTCAATACGATAAAAGTTATCAATTAAATAAAAATCTCGCTTTTATTGGCGCTAAACGCCTTTATTTGACTTATGTGATGACTAAGGAAAAGTATCAGGTGTATGTGCAACGAGAAGCGAACTTTTATTCGCAGCTCAAAATCGCTAAAGAAAAAGTCAAAGCCGGCAGCATGAGCGAAAAGGACTATATCAACTTCAATAATTCTTATTTGGAATCCAAACTCGCTAAAACCAATGTGGAAACCAAACTCATAGATTTAGAAAAAATGCTAGACACGATGCTAGCGATTGTGGAGCCGGTCAAAGAGGGGGCGCATTTTGACACTTATTTAAACCATTTGCATGATGTCAAGGTGATCGGTTTGGATTTTGAATACGTGCGATTAGAGCCTGAAGCTTTAAAGTTTAAATTGGATCGCTCGTTGTATGTGGATATTTTGGATTTGACGGCTAAAGATTATCAGGTGAATGCGAAATTGGCTAATAGAGATGTGTTTAATGCATTTGAGTTTGGGATTGGCTCTGAAAGCTATAACTCTTCCACTAACCTTTCTATAGAAGTGCGTATCCCTTTACCGGTAACGCCTAAAAACATCTATCAAAAGCGTAAATTCTTGGATTTGCAAAGCGGGACGCTCGCGCAAAATGAAGTGATGAAACGAAACATTAGAATCAACGCCAACTCCTACTTAAACCAGCTCAAAACCAAAGAAGCATACATTGAAACCCAAAAAGAAGCCATTGCCAATAAGAAGCGTTTGATGGAAATGGGGCGCATCGCTTATGAAGCCCAAAAAATCGGGCTTTTTGAATACTTGATTTATCAAAATTCTTACATGGACGCTCTTATTACTCTGGCGGAAGCCAAGATTGAATACATTAATATTAGCGCGCTTTTAGAAGAAACTTTAGGGGAGAGCTTGACCAGATTAGGAGAATTGCATTGAAGCGGGCGTTATGGTGGCTTGTGTTAATGGGTGTTTTTTCAATGGGCGTTTCTTTAAAGGCCAAAGAGTATCCAGAAATTGTTTTAGAAGAAAAAAACTTGCAACCTATGGGGTTAAAGGTTATTAAATTAGATAAAGAAATTTTCAGTAAAGGGCTTCCTTTTAACGCTTATATTGATTTTGATAGTAAAAGCTCTGTGGTGCAGAGCTTGAGTTTTGATGCGTCTGTGGTTGCGGTTTATAAAAGAGAGGGCGAGCAGGTGAAGGCTGGAGATGCGATCTGTGAAGTGAGTTCCATTGATTTGGGCAATTTATATTTTGAATTGCAAAACAACCAAAATAAATTAAAAATCGCTAAAGATATTACTAAAAAAGATTTAGAGCTTTATAGGGCGGGGGTGATCCCTAAAAGGGAGTATCAAACGAGCTTTCTAACCAGTGAAGAAATGGGCTTAAAGGTGGAACAATTAGAGAGCGCGTTTAAAAGCTTTGGCGTGGATCCCAAAAACCCTAAAGGGCAGTATGGTTTTAGGATTGTGGCTAGAGACGGCGGTCTTTTAGCGTTAGCGCCTAAAAATGTGGGCGAGAAGATTTTAGCTTTCACTAGCTATGTGCGTATTTCAAAAAGCGATGATTTGATCGCTCAAATCAAATTGCCTGTAAGCGTTTCTAAATCCATTAGAAGAGATTCGCCGGTCTATAATGAAGAGGGGGAAAAAATCGGGAAGATCCAAAGCGTTTCGGTGGTGTTAGACAAAGGCTCTAACACGATTTTAGCCACCGCTTTATTAGATGAGGGCAATTACCATGTGGGGGAAATGGTAGAAATGTATATTCAAGGCTCTCAACCCAAAGACTCGGTTTTAATCCCTTCAAACGCTTTGATTAGAAACGGAAAGGATTACCTGGTGTTTGTGAGAACGCCTAAAGGTTTTAGGCCTGTGGTGGTTCAAGTTTTAGAAGAGCGCAGCAAGATTTTTATCGTGAACGCTCAAAATTTACACCCTAATGACAGCGTGGCAGTGGGGTCATTGATAGGGTTAAAAGGCATGATCAACAATTTAGGGGAAGAATAATGCTCGCTTCCATTATTGAATTTTCCTTACGCCAGCGAATAATCGTGATTGTTGGCGCGATTCTTGTTTTGTTTTTTGGGACTTATAGTTTTATCAACACTCCAGTAGATGCTTTCCCGGATATTTCGCCCACTCAAGTTAAAATCATTTTAAAACTCCCTGGCTCTAGCCCTGAAGAAATGGAAAACAACATCGTGCGCCCTTTAGAATTGGAGCTTTTAGGGCTAAAAGGGCAAAAATCTTTAAGAAGTATTTCAAAATATTCTATTTCAGACATTACGATAGATTTTGATGACAGCGTGGATATTTATTTAGCGAGAAATATTGTTAATGAACGCTTGAGCAGCGTGATGAAAGATTTACCCATGGGGGTTGAAGGGGGCATGGCGCCCATTGTTACGCCGTTGTCAGACATCTTTATGTTCACCATTGATGGCAATATCACCGAAATAGAAAAACGACAGCTTTTAGACTTTGTGATCCGCCCGCAATTAAGAATGATTAGCGGCGTGGCGGATGTCAATTCTATTGGAGGCTTTAGCAGAGCGTTTGTGATTGTGCCGGATTTTAATGACATGGCAAGGCTTGGGATAAGCATTTCTGATTTAGAAGAGGCTGTGAGAGTGAATTTAAGAAACAGCGGAGCGGGGCGCGTGGATAGGGATGGCGAAACTTTTTTAGTCAAAATCCAAACCGCTTCTTTGAGTTTAGAAGACATTGGCAAAATCACCGTTTCCACTAATTTAGGGCATTTGCACATTAAGGATTTTGCGAAAGTCATCAGCCAGTCTCGCACCCGTTTGGGGTTTGTTACTAAAGATGGCGTGGGTGAGACGACAGAGGGCTTGGTGCTTTCTTTAAAAGAAGCCAACACCAAAGAAATCATCACTCAAGTGTATCAAAAACTAGAGGAATTAAAACCCTTTTTACCGAGCGGCGTTTCCATTAATGTTTTTTATGATCGCTCAGAATTTACGCAAAAAGCCATTGCCACCGTTTCTAAAACGCTCATTGAAGCCGTTGTTTTAATCGTCATCACGCTCTTTTTATTTTTAGGGAATTTGAGAGCGAGCGTGGCTGTGGGGGTGATTTTACCCTTAAGCTTGTCCGTGGCGTTTATTTTTATCAAGATGAGCGATTTGACTTTAAACTTGATGAGTTTAGGGGGGTTGATTATCGCTATAGGCATGCTCATTGACTCAGCCGTGGTGGTGGTGGAAAACGCTTTTGAAACATTAAGTGCTAACACTAAAACCACTAAACTCCATGCGATCTATCGCTCTTGTAAAGAAATCGCCGTTTCAGTGGTGAGCGGGGTGGTGATTATTATTGTGTTTTTTGTGCCGATTCTAACCTTACAGGGGTTAGAGGGCAAGATGTTTAGGCCTTTAGCGCAAAGCATTGTGTATGCGCTTTTAGGCACTTTAGTTCTATCTATCACTATCATTCCTGTAGTGAGCTCTCTTGTCTTAAAAGCCACGCCCCATAGCGAAACCTTTTTAACGAGGTTTTTAAACAGAATCTATGCCCCTTTATTGGAATTTTTTGTGCATAACCCTAAAAAAGTGATTTCAGGAGCGTTTGTTTTTTTAATCGCAAGCCTTTCTTTATTCCCTTTTGTGGGGAAGAATTTCATGCCTGCTTTAGATGAGGGCGATGTGGTTTTGAGCGTGGAAACCACCCCTTCTATTTCTTTAGATCAATCCAGAGATCTCATGTTAAACATTGAGAGTGCGATTAAAAAGCATGTCAAGGAAGTCAAAAGCATTGTCGCGTGCACAGGGAGCGATGAATTGGGGCTGGATTTAGGGGGCTTGAATCAAACCGATACTTTTATTTCTTTCATCCCTAAAAAAGAATGGAGCGTAAAAACCAAAGATGAATTATTAGAAAAAATCACAGATTCTTTAAAAGACTTTAAGGGGATTAACTTTTCTTTCACCCAACCCATTGAAATGAGGATTTCTGAAATGCTTACAGGGGTTAGGGGGGATTTAGCGGTTAAGATTTTTGGAGATGATATTAGCGAGTTGAATCGATTGAGTTTTCAAATCGCACAAGCTCTAAAAGGGATTAAAGGATCTAGTGAAGTTTTAACCACGCTCAATGAGGGCGTGAATTATTTGTATGTAACCCCCAATAAAGAAGCGATGGCGGATGTGGGGATCACTAGCGATGAATTTTCCAAGTTTTTAAAATCCGCTTTAGAGGGCTTGATCGTGGATGTGATCCCTACAGGGATTTCACGCACGCCGGTGATGATCCGCCAAGAGAGCGATTTTGCAAGCTCTATCACTAAAATCAAAAGTTTAGCCTTGACTTCAAAACATGGCGTTTTAGTGCCTATCACTTCTATCGCTAAGATTGAAGAAGTGGATGGCCCTGTTTCTATCGTGCGTGAAAATTCAATGCGCATGAGCGTGGTTCGCAGTAATGTGGTGGGGCGCGATTTAAACTCTTTTGTAGAAGAGGCTAAAAAAGTGATCGCTCAAAACATCAAACTCCCTTCTAGCTACTATATCACTTATGGGGGGCAGTTTGAAAACCAGCAACGGGCCAATAAAAGGCTTTCCACCGTTATCCCTTTAAGCATCTTAGCGATTTTTTTCATTCTTTTTTTCACTTTTAGAAGCATTCCTTTAGCCTTGCTCATTCTTTTGAATATCCCTTTTGCGGTTACCGGAGGCCTTATTGCGTTGTTTGCGGTAGGGGAGTATATTTCCGTGCCAGCGAGCGTGGGCTTTATCGCTCTTTTTGGGATTGCGGTTTTAAACGGCGTGGTGATGATAGGTTATTTTAAAGAGCTTTTGTTGCAAGGAAAAAGCGTAGAAGAATGCGTTTTATTGGGCGCTAAAAGGCGTTTGAGACCGGTGTTGATGACCGCTTGCATCGCCGGTTTGGGTTTGATACCTTTATTGTTTTCTCATAGCGTGGGATCAGAAGTCCAAAAACCTTTAGCGATCGTGGTGCTTGGGGGCTTAGTCACCTCAAGCGCTCTAACCTTACTCTTACTACCGCCCATGTTTATGCTCATCGCTAAAAAGATTAAAATCAATTAAGGGATTTCACATGCTCGCTTTAGAAATTTATATTGATCTTTGTTTGAAAGACGCTCTAATAGATTATTTGTTTGAAAAAGGCTTTGATGATTTTTTTTATGTGGAATGCTATAAATACGCCGCTTCTTCACTGCTTTTAAGCCAAAAAGAACAGGTGAGTGGGCGCAAAGACTACGCTAAATTCAAGCTTTTTTTAAGCGATGAAGTGGCTTTATCTCTAGCCCAAGCGCTAAAAAATCAGTTCGCTTCTAAAGACATGAAATTGTTTTATTCTCAAACGCATGGGTTGTAAAACGCATGGCGTTTTTCATTAAATGCCAATAACTAAAATTTTTAACTTTTTTAAAAAATGGGGTTTTAGTTACTTTGTTTTTGAAACTCATTCTCTTAAGGGGATAGGGGGTATTTTGCACTTAACTCTCCCTCCTTAACCCCCAACTAAATCCCCCTAACCCAAGAAGACCGCTTTTTTCCAAGAGGTTATCGTTTGATTAAAATCAAGCTCTTTTTTTGAGTTTTTTAGTTTTGATTGTGAAAAATCAAGTATAATACCCACCATTAAATGGCACTAGGAGTTTGTAATGACTATTATTCTTAAAAATCCGCTTTCTCTCTCTCTCTCTCTCTCTCTCTAGTCAGCCGCTTTATCTTTTCACCCCCATATAAACCCTATCTATATTTTAGGGATTTTTGCGTCTTGTTTAGATTTTAATTTTTAATATAAAG
Organism: Helicobacter pylori; assembly: GCF_030323545.1. Taxonomy (NCBI): domain Bacteria; kingdom Pseudomonadati; phylum Campylobacterota; class Epsilonproteobacteria; order Campylobacterales; family Helicobacteraceae; genus Helicobacter; species Helicobacter pylori. The sequence goes on from NZ_CP122954.1 coordinate 576,512, forward strand.
GATTGGTAATGATTTTACGCTCACAGACGGATTTTGTAAAGTTTTTAGAAGAGGTTTCTCATTATATTGAAGAACAAATCCAGGATCACCTTGATTTGACAACGCATCTTATCCGCTCTGATAAAGACAATAACGCTCTTTTAGAGGTAGCGGATAAAATAGACGCTGAAAAGCTTTTTAGCGCTTTGTATTTGGAACGATTGAAGTTTTTGAACGCCCAGTTACAAAACAGCCTAAAAAGCGTGATTGAAAGCTTTGATTACTCTAAAGAAAAGGCTTTAGAAGAGATCAAAGCTTTGGATTTGGGCGTTAAAGACATTGAAAAAACCTATGAAAAATTAAGGGCTAATTTAGAAGAAGAGTATTCTAGCGTGGCTGTGGTATCTGTGGTTAAAAAAGTTCTAGAAGATGTAAGGGATCAAAAACCTTATTTAGCCTCTTTAATCAACAAGCCTAACGAGTTCAATAGCGAAATAGAAAGCATCATGCAACAAAGCTTGATCAAAAACACGAAATTAGAGATTGAAAAAATTAACCTTTCCTTTTCAAAAGATTTTCATGCGGAATTTGAAAGCCTGAACAACATGCAGCTTTCTAGCGATCTGTCTGTGAATTTAGAGCATAGCCTTGAATTAGGGATCAACGCTTTAAGCGTGATTTTAGCCAAAAACCCGGTTACAAGGCCGTTCGCGCTGATTTTACAAGGGTTAAAACCTCTTTTAAAAGATTTATTGACATTGTTGCCTAATCTCATCGCTGCATTCTTCAGGAATGAAGAAAAAGAGCGGGCGAAATTAGAAAATCTGATTGAAATAAAAGTGATTCCAGAGGTCCAACGCAAGCTTAAAGAAGTTTTGCCAGGCTTGTTTAACGAATGCTTGGAAAATTCCCTAAAATCTCTAAAAGATCGGTGCGAATTAGAAATCACGCACAAGAAACAAGAAATCGCGCTCGCTCAAACAGAAAAAGAAAAACACCTAAGCGATCTAGAAGCGCAAAAACAAATCTTAGAAAACAAGATCAACGCTTTAAGCAATTTAGAACAACAATATTTAAAGGATTAAAATGAACGCTCAAGAACTCATTCAAAAAAGCGCTTTAATTGAAAAAACGCTTCAAAAACAAGGCTTGCAAGAAAGAACGAGGCCTTTTATCAGCGAAAACGCTGTGATCAAAACAGAAGAGTTAGAGAAAACGCTAAAAGAGATGCAAGATACTGATAGGGATCTTTCGGTATCATCGGGCGCGTGAAAGCGGGTAAAAGCTTGCTCTTAAACGCTTTGATTTTTGAGGGTGTAGAGGTTTTACCTAAAGCGGCGACGCCCATGACCGCTAGCCTTACTGTTTTAAAATACGCTCAAAATCTGAGCGCTCTCAAGTGGAGTTTTATAGCCCAAAGGATATTGAAGAGCTTAAAAACGAACATGCAAGGTATGAAAGGGAATTTCAAAGAATGGTTGGTGAAAAAGTCAAAGAACAAAAACAGAGTTTGGCAAATAGGGCTAAAGAGGGATTTAAAGAGAGATTAAATAAGTTTGGCAAATTTCTTAGCATAAACAAAAGCGATAAAGAAGTGCCCAAAGAGAGGATTTTAAGCGATGAAGAAATATTAGAAAAGGCTAGAAAAACTGCTAAAAATACATTAAAAGAGGATACGAGACTCTTTTCATTATACGATCAATACGAAAAAATAAAAAAGAGCGGGCTAACCAACACTGAAAAATTGGATTCGTGCATTCAAGCCAATAGCTTAGAAGAGCTGAATCAAAAATTGCTTCAATTCGTGGGCGCAAACGGGAAGTATATGCCTTCCACTAAAGCGGTGGAAATTTCTTTGAATGACCCCAATCTCAAAAATCTAGAGATCATTGACACCCCGGGCGTGAACGATCCGATTGTCTCAAGAGAAGAGCACACCAAAGCATTGTTGAAAGATTGCCATGTGGTGTTTATCATAAGCCCTTCTGGTCAGTTTTTAACGGATAGCGATATGGGTTTGTTTGACAGGGTTTCTAACAAAGAAGGCCTTCAAGAAATTTATTTTGTAGCAAGCCAAGCAGACAGCGTTGTTTGCGGGATGAGTGTAGCAGCAAAATCGGACCGCCACCTCCCCACAGCCTTAGAAATGGCGCAAAAATCCCTTTCATATTCTTTAGATAAAACCATGGAAGGATTGATTAAAGCTTACCCTAACCAACGAGAGATTTTTGAAAAAGTGAAAAAAATGGCGTCATTTTGACTTCAGGGGTTTGCTACAACTTGTATAAAGATTTCAAAAACAAAGCTTCTTGGGAAAGCAAAAACGAAGACTACCAACTCGCATGGAATAATTTAACAGATTGTTACCCTGACGCTTTTAACAGCGCTGATGCATCTAAAGAAAGCTTGTTGCTCTTAAGTAATATGGGCACGATTAGAGAGCGTTTAGAAAAAGCCGCTCAAAAGAAAGAAGAAATCATTTCTCAAAGGTTGCAAGATTATGCACAAAGCCAAGCGAACAACCTCCATAATTTGATCACGCAGTTATAAAAGACCTAGAAGATGAAAAAAAGAGGATTAAAAACGCTGATATGGGCACGATTAAAAAGCAAATAGAGGCCTATGAAAAGCTCTCTGGTAACATTGAAATAGGGTTTAGGGAAGCGTATGAAGAATTTATCTTTCATTTCATCAAAAACATTAGAGATGGCTTGGAAGAAACCTTAACGAAAGCTATCCAAAAGGCTAAGGTGGGCGCTCAAAACGAAGAGAGAAAAGAGTATTACACTGAAAGAGTGAAGCAAAAAGGTCCTTTTGGAAGCTTTAAAAGAAATTTTTTGTGGTGGGCTGATGATGATGCGGGCTATGATGAAGTAGAGCGCACAAGAGCAGTCATTAAAGCCGGAGCGGTGGTGGATTATTTGAAAGAGATGCATGAAATCTGCAAAAAAGCTTTGAATGACAGCGTTGGATCTTTTAAAATCGTTTTTAAAAAAGAACTCTACGCTAAAGTCTTTCCTGTTTTGCGTCAAACAATCCGTGATGATGATTTGATTGATGAGGTGGCTTTCAAAAAAAGCGTGATGGCTGTTTTAGATTCCATTGAATTTAAAGAGTTTGATTATACTGATAAGATTCCTAGCGAGATGAGAGCACAGACGGGTGATTTAAAAGGCGATGAAGCCGATGCTTTTATACAAAGCGTGGAAATGCATGTGAGAAATTTTAAAGCTGAGACTAAAAAAGATGTGAAAGGCTATATCCAAGGTTTAAGAGAGGCTTTAGAAAGGCAAAACTTAGCCAGCGATACGCTTCAAAAACTTAAAGAAGACATGCAAAACTTAAAAAATCAAGTTCAAAACAAAGAGCAATCCATCGCTCAATTAGACGCAAAAATCAAGGCTTTAAAAGGGATTCAATGAGCGTTAATTTTTTTAAGGGCATTTTTAATGACAATAGCAGGGCTGAAAACCACCAAAACAACCATCAAGTGGACTTAAAAGAGCGTTACGATTTAATCGCTCGTATTTTAAACTCTAGAATCAAAAATGAAGGGCTAGAAAAATACCAAAGCGTCTTAGATAACGAATTTTTAGAGTTCGCTAGCGGCGTGGATTCGCTCAAAGAAAAGGAAATAGCGTTACTGACGCTCCAAGAAATTAAAAAAGAATTGCAATTAGTGGCGAGCTACCCTAGATTGTTCCATAAAAACATGGTTGCGGTGGGGGGAGGGTTTAGCGCGGGCAAATCCACTTTTTTAAACAACTTGTTGGGTTTGAAATTGAAACTCCCTGAAGATATTAATCCCACTACGGCCATCCCCACTTATTGCCTAAAGGGTAAAAGAGAAGTTTTAATGGGGTTTTCTCAAAATGGGGGCATGGTGGAATTACCAAATCTCACTTTTGACCATCAGTTTTTAGAATCCCTTGGCTTTAATCTCAAAGAGATCATGCCTTTCATGCTTTTGAGCGCTCCTAGCGTGCCTTTTGAATTTTTGTGCTTCATAGACACGCCTGGTTTTAACCCTGCCAATCAAGGCTATACGGGTGGGGACAAAGAAGCCTCTAAAGAATCCCTAAAACACGCCAAACACATTCTATGGCTCGTTAGTTGCGAGCGTGGGGGTATTGAAAGCGATGATTTAGATTTTTTGCAAGAATTATACGAAGAATACGGCAAGCAGGTTTTTATCGTATTGAGTAGGGCTGATAGGCGCACCAAAAGCCAATTAGAAGAAGTCGCTAAACAAATTAAAGAGACTTTAGAAGATAGGGGCATTGAGTTTTTGGGGATTGGCGCTTATAGCGCTACAAGGTATTCAGAAATTAAAGAGTTCAGCGAAAAAAGCCATATTTTTGACTCGCTTGAGAAATTTCTAATGAAGTTAAATCAAAGGAGCGAGAAACAAAACGAAATTTTAGAATCTTTATACGAGGTGCATGGGATGTATGAAAAGGCTATTAAGTAAGACGCTAGCCAATTCAAACGCTACCAAAGAGAATTGCGTTCTGTTAGATTGGATTTGATGCAAAAAGGCTTTGATGACTTCAGCGATAAAATTTTTAGAAGAATTGAGATTTTAGAAAAAGAATTTGCTGAGCAAGAGCGATCCAAAAGAGAGAGTTTAGTGCAATTGAACGAAGTGATTGACTTGTTTAAAGAAAGCATTGATAAGGTTTTTGATCGTGTGAGCGCTTTCACTTTTGAAAAATACAAAGAAGAAAACGACGACGAAGAGGACGATGAAGAAAACTACAGAGAGTTTGAAGAAATCAAAGAAATGGCGTTGTATTTTAGGGATCGTGCTTTGTTTTACTTGGATTGGTATGAATTGAGCAAAAAAGAAACCAAAAGATGCAGAAAAAGTGTGGATTATTATAATGAATTGCTCCAATTAGACTATTCTTTAAGAAATCTGTCAAGGCTTAAAGATTTTAAAGAAAGAAATGAGAAAACTTATCAAGACCACTTAAACGATGAAAAGCTTCAAAACAATTTGCGGGAGTGGAGGAGAACAAAACGGCGGTGATTTGGATCGGAGCGTGAAAGGGTTTTAGTTGTAGGGGGGAATGGTTTCAAAATACCCCCTATCCCCTTAAGAGAATGAGTTTAAAGTAAAGCAATTAAAATCCCATTTTTTAAAATTTAAAAAATTTTTTAAACTACCCTCTTTTTAATCAAAGACAGCGTTTTGAATGTAAGGGCTATTTTAAACTTATTATTGTAAAATGGTGAGTTTTACAATCAATGAGATTAGGAATTTAATGGAAATTGCAGTATTTGGTGGCGGGGCGTGGGGGAGGGCTTTAGCCTTTGCTTTTGGAGAAAAGAATGAAGTGAAAATCATTTCAAGGCGGGATTTAAACGAGCCGCTAAAAAAGCTCAATGACGCTTTAATCTCTAAAGGTTCTGCCCCCATAGAGCAAGTGGATTTACAAAGAGGCTTAAAAGCAGCGCTCTATGTGATCGCTATTAGCGTGCAGCACTTAAGAGAATGGTTTCAAAACGCTTCTTTACCCAAAAACGCTAAGGTTTTAATCGCTTCTAAAGGGATAGAGGTGTTAAACAGGGCGTTTGTGAGCGAGATTGCAAAGGATTTTATCGATCCTAATTCTTTGTGTTTTTTAGCGGGCCCAAGTTTTGCGGCTGAAATCATTCAAGGCCTGCCTTGTGCGTTAGTCATTCATTCTAATAATCAGGCTTTAGCGCTAGAATTTGCCAATAAAACCCCCTCTTTTATCAGAGCCTACGCCCAACAAGACATCATAGGGGGTGAAATCGCTGGCGCGTATAAAAATGTGATAGCCATTGCTGGGGGGGTTTGTGATGGTTTGAAATTAGGCAATAGCGCTAAAGCGAGTTTATTATCTAGAGGTTTGGTGGAAATGCAGCGCTTTGGGGCGTTCTTTGGGGGCAAGACGGAGACTTTTTTAGGGCTTTCTGGGGCTGGGGATTTGTTTTTAACCGCTAATTCTATTTTATCTAGGAATTATCGTGTGGGTTTGGGGCTAGCCCAAAACAAGCCTTTAGAGATGGTTTTAGAAGAATTAGGCGAAGTGGCTGAAGGGGTGAAAACGACCAACGCCATTGTGGAAATCGCTAGAAAATACGGCATTTATACGCCCATTGCGAGCGAATTAGCCTTGCTTTTAAAGGGCAAGAGTGTGCTAGAGAGCATGAACGATTTGATCAGACGCGCTTAAAAGGAAAGAGAGCATGCAAGATTTTTCAAGTTTATTATTAAAATTACAAGAGTATTGGAAGAATCAAGGCTGTTTGGTGATCCAGCCTTATGATATTCCTGCAGGAGCGGGGACATTCCACCCGGCCACGCTTTTAAGGAGTTTGGATAAAAAGCCGTGGAATGTGGCGTATGTCGCGCCCTCTAGAAGGCCTACTGATGGGCGCTATGGGGAAAACCCTAACCGCTTGGGGAGTTATTACCAATTCCAAGTGGTCATCAAGCCAAGCCCTTCTAATATCCAAGAACTCTATTTAAAAAGCTTAGAAGTGTTAGGGATAAACCTTAATGAGCATGATATACGATTTATAGAAGACAATTGGGAGAGTCCGACTTTGGGGGCATGGGGGCTTGGCTGGGAAGTGTGGCTTGATGGCATGGAGGTTACGCAATTCACTTATTTCCAGCAAGTGGGGGGCATTGCTTGTAGTCCTATCCCGGTGGAGATCACTTACGGCTTAGAAAGATTAGCGATGTATGTCCAAAAAGTGGAAAATATCCTAGAGATTGAATGGGCTAAAAACAATCATGACAGCGTGCGTTACGCGCAAGTGCATTTAGAAAGCGAATACGAATTCAGCAAGTATCATTTTGAAGCAGCGAGCGTAAAAAGGCTGTTAGAAATGTTTAAAAACGCTCAAGCCGAAGCCTTGCATTGCTTGGAAAACAAGCTCCCGCTGCCGGCCTATGATTTTGTGATGCTATGCTCGCATTTTTTCAATATTTTAGACGCCAGAAAAGCGATTTCGGTGGCTGAAAGGCAAAATTATATTTTACAAATCAGGGATTTAGCGAAAGGGTGCGCCATTCTTTATAAAGAGCAAGAAGAAGAGAGAGAAGAGCGTTTAAAAAACGCTTTAACAAAGGCTTAAAATGGCGTTAGTTAAGGAAGTGTTGAAAGTTTTAGAGTGCCTTTCGCCTTTTGAACTTCAAGAATTGTGGGATAATAGCGGGTTGAATGTGGGGAGTGAAAATCATGAGTTTAGCGAGATTATCGCATGCTTAGAAATCACGCTTAAAATCGCTCTAAACGCTCCCAAAAACGCCCTAATCATCACGCACCACCCTTTAATTTTCAAGCCCTTAAAAACGCTTAATGATGAGGCTTATCCGGGTAATATTTTAAAAATCTTAATCCAAAAAAACATTTCAGTCATTAGCATGCACACGAATTTTGACAAGACGCATTTAAACAAGCATTTCGCTAGCACGCTTTTAGGGTTTGAAAACTTGATAGAAAAAGGACTTATGTTAGTGAAAGAAAACGCTAATATAGAATTTGATGCGTTGGTAAAAAAAATCAAATCTTCTTTAGGGGTGGGATCCTTAGCGTGTGTCAAAAGTTCTCCAATCATTAAAGATTTAGCGTTTGTGTGCGGATCGGGAGCGTCCATGTTCTCTTCTTTAAAAGCGCAAAGCTGTCTGGTTACAGGCGATGTGAAATACCATGACGCTATGATCGCTCAATCTTTAAATATCAGCCTGATTGACGCCACGCATTATTATAGCGAAAGGGGTTTTGCGCTGATTGTGGCTGAAATTTTGCATTCTTTCAATTATTTGGTTACAATAGAGAATTTTAAAAACCCCTTGCAAATCATTTAAAGGAAAGCGATGAACACCCACCTCAAACGATTGATTGAAATTTCGCATTTGGATAAAGAAATTGACTCCTTAGAGCCATTGATCAGAGAAAAACGGAAAGACTTGGATAAAGCCTTGAGTGATAAAGAAGCTAAAAATAAAGCGATTTTGAATTTAGAAGAAGAAAAATTAGCCCTAAAATTACAGGTTTCTAAAAACGAGCAAACCCTACAAGACGCGAACGCTAAAATCGCCAGTATCCAAAAGAAAATGAGCGAGATCAAATCCGAAAGGGAATTGCGCTCTTTAAACATTGAAGAAGATATTGCTAAAGAGCGATCCAACCAAGCCAACAGAGAAATTGAAAACCTGCAAAATGAAATCAAGCACAAAAGCGAAAAACAAGAGGATTTGAAAAAAGAAATGCTAGAGCTTGAAAAATTGGCGTTGGAATTGGAAAATTTAGTGGAAAACGAAGTCAAAAACATTAAAGAAACCCAACAAATCATCTTTAAAAAGAAAGAAGATCTCGTGGAAAAAACCGAGCCTAAAATCTATAGCTTTTATGAAAGGATTAGAAGATGGGCGAAAAACACGAGCATTGTAACGATCAAAAAACAGGCTTGTGGGGGTTGTTTTATTAGATTGAACGATAAGATTTATACTGAAGTGCTAACGAGTGGGGATATGATCACTTGCCCGTATTGTGGGCGTATTTTATACGCTGAGGGCGCATATGAAAACAACGCTCAACCTCCAAAAGAAAGCCAAGAAGAAAGCCAACAAAAAGAAAGCCAAGAATCCGTTTGATTGTTTAAGTTTTTCTACCTTTTATTGTTAACTTTTGGGCATCTTCTTGGTGCGCCTTTTATCTTTTTTTGGAGTTTTAAAGAAAAATACCGCCATTCTTTGAAAGCTCGTTTTTTTCTCAAAGACAATTTTTTAAAAAGCGAGCCGGTTTTTTGGTTTCATGCATGCTCTTATGGGGAGGTCAAATCCTTAGAGCCAATCATTCAAGCTTTAAAAGAGCCGATTTTAATTAGCGTTACCACTAATACCGGTTTTGAATTAGCCGCTCAAACTTACCAGAATTTGGAGCATATAGAAGTGCGTTACTTGCCTTTTGAAACCCTATTATTTGCATGGAAAAAAAACTTAAAACGCTTAAAAACTTTGGTGGTTACAGAAGCGGAATTGTGGTTTAATGTGTTTGATACGGCTCAAAAATTAGGGGCAAAAACCATGCTCATTAACGCTAGAATCAGCGTTCGTTCTTACCCTAAATACCAGCGTTTTTCTTTTTTTTATGCGCTTTTATTCAAACGCATTGATTTGGTTTTAGCGCAAAGCAAGGACGATAAAAAGCGCTTGTTGAATCTAGGGGCAAAAAAAGTGGTGGATTTTTTGAATATCAAGCGTTTTTCAAAGCCTGTAACCGCTTCGTTTTACCCTAAAAACCCAAGCGCTTTAAACATTGTTTTAGCCAGCACGCATGAGGGCGAAGAGGAATTAGGGTTAAAAGCGTTTTTGGAGTTCAAAAAGACGCATAAGAATGCAAGGCTAATTGTCGTGCCGCGCCACCCTGAGCGTTTTAAAAGCGTGCAAAATTTATTGCAAGACGCTTTAAAAACGACTCGTTTTAGTTGGGAGTGTTTTTCTTCAAAAGGTTTTGTGGAATGCGATGTTTTGTTAGTGGATCGCTTGGGGGAATTGAATAACTTCTACAAAATCGCAGATATTGTCATTTTAGGGGGTTCGTTTGTCAAAATGGGGGGGCATAACCCTTTAGAGCCGGCGTTTTTTAATGCGCGCTTGATCACAGGGGAGTATATTTTCAACCAAGTAGCGTTGTTTGAATTAATCAAGCCTTATAAAATCGTTCAAAAAGAGGATCTGTTAGACGCTCTTTTGGATTACAAAAATTTAGGTGTGGCGCATTTTTTAGAAAACGGGCATGATTTAAACGAATTGCTCGCATTCATTAAACATTAAAAAGGATATAAACATGGAAAAAGCTTATAAAATATTGAGCGTTCAAGAAAACATTTCGCATAAAAAAGCCAAAGCTTTGATTGATTTGGGGTTAGTGAGTGTAGGGGGGAAGAAATTGATGGTCGCCAGAAAAGAATTGCCCAAAAACACGCATTTTAGCGTCCAAAAGGTTGAAAAACCCAGCGTGATTTTTGAAGATGAAAACATTCTAGCCCTTTTTAAACCCCCCTTTATAGAGAGCTATGATTTAGCCTCTTTTTTCAAAGGTTGGGTTTTGTTGCACCGCTTGGATAAAGAAACAAGCGGAGTGGTTTTATTGGTGAAAGAAAATTCAGAATTCCACTTAAAAGCTAAAAAGGCTTTTAAAAATAGGGCGGTTAAAAAGGAGTATTTAGCGCTCGCTCAAGGCATTATAGAAGAAGAGCGAGAAATCAACGCTCCCATTCTCACGATTAAGACCACTAAAGCTTTCAGTAAAATCTCTAAAAAAGGGCAAGAAGCGGTTACGATCATCACGCCTTTAAAAATCATCAACAAAAAAACCCTTTTAAAAGTGGGAATCAAAACCGGAAGAACCCACCAAATCAGAGTCCATTTAAAGCACATCAACCACCCCATTATAGGCGATACGCTTTATAATAATGAGCTAGGTTCAGCCAAACGCTTGATGCTCCATGCGCATAAAATCGCATTGCTAGGGTATGAATTTGAAGCGATCCCCCCTAAAGAATTTGAAATTTAAGGATTGGGCATGAACGCTTGGAATACGATTTATGATCAATTTAACCCTATCGCTTTTAGTCTTGGCGGTATTGAAGTGCATTGGTATGGTTTGGCGTATGCGTGCGCGATTGTTATTGCTTTTTATATGGCGTTAAGAATGATCCAAAAAGACCCTAAGCGCTTCCCCATTGAAAGGAAGGAATTTGAGAGTTATTTTCTATGGGCGGAGCTTGGCATTGTGCTAGGGGCAAGGGTAGGATACATTCTTATTTATGAGCCTAATTCCAGCTATTATTTGACGCATTTTTGGCAAATCTTTAACCCTTTTGATAGCAATGGGGATTTTGTAGGCATTCGTGGGATGAGCTATCATGGGGGGTTGGTGGGGTTTTTGATCGCTTCGTATCTTTATAGCCGTAAGGATTTGAAAAAGCTTTTGATTTATTTGGATTTGATTGCGATTAGCCTGCCTTTAGGGTATGTTTTTGGGAGGATTGGGAATTTTTTAAATCAGGAGCTTGTGGGGAGGGTTGTCCCCAAAGACAGCCATTTAGGGCAAATCATAGGCATTATGGTGGATAATGAATTGCGTTATCCCAGCCAATTGATTGAAGCGTTTTTAGAGGGGGTTATCGTGTTTTTAATGGTGATGTGGGCTAAAAAACACACCAAAACGCATGGGTTGCTTATTGTGGTTTATGGCTTGGGGTATTCCTTGATGCGCTTTATTGCGGAATTTTACAGAGAGCCAGATAGCCAATTAGGGGTTTATTTTTTAAATTTGAGCATGGGGCAGATTTTAAGCTTGCTTATGGTAATTGTTTCGTTAGGGATTTTATTGTATGCTACAAAAAATTCTAAAAAAATAAAGGAAAATCAATGAAATTTTTGGATCAAGAAAAAAGAAGACAATTACTAAACGAGCGCCATTCTTGCAAGATGTTTGATAGCCATTATGAGTTTTCTAGCACAGAATTAGAAGAAATCGCTGAAATCGCCAGACTATCGCCAAGCTCTTACAACACGCAGCCATGGCGTTTTGTGATGGTTACGAATAAGGATTTAAAAAAACAAATTGCAGCGCACAGCTATTTTAATGAAGAAATGATTAAAAGCGCTTCAGCGTTAATGGTAGTATGCCCTTTAAGACCCAGCGAGTTGTTGCCACACAGCCACTACATGCAAAATCTCTATCCGGAGTCTTATAAGGTTAGAGTGATTCCGTCTTTTGCTCAAATGCTTGGCGTGAGATTCAACCACAGCATGCAAAAATTAGAAAGCTATATTTTAGAGCAATGCTATATCGCTGTGGGGCAAATTTGCATGGGCGTGAGTTTAATGGGATTGGATAGTTGCATTATTGGAGGCTTTGATCCTTTAAAAGTGGGCGAGATTTTAGAAGAGCGTATCAATAAGCCTAAAATCGCATGCTTGATCGCTTTGGGTAAGAGGGTGGCAGAAGCGAGCCAAAAATCAAGAAAATCAAAGATTGCTGCAATTACTTGGTTGTGATTAAACGAAATTAAAAACTTTTTAACTATAATCAAACCTAAATAATTAAGGTTTAAGAGGTGGTATTTTGTTTAAAAGAATGGTTTTAATCGCTCTTTTAGGGGTGTTTTCAAGCGTTTCATTAAGCGGTAAGAGTCTTTTAAGAGATGATGGGATTTTAGTCTCTGATTTAAAGGGCATGAAATCAGAATTATCTGATGCTCCTGCTTGGGTTTTTGAAGACCCTAAAGTCCCTTATGAAGAGATGGGCGTGGCGTATATCCCTGTTAATAATAAATATTTAGGGATTGAACAAGCGACTTTGAACGCTAAATTGAGCTTGATCGTGGTTTTTCATGAAATCATGATAAAGTATAAAAAACGCTTCATGGAGCAATTCCATGAGTCCGAGCAAACGACTACGAATATCAGCTACGCTATCTATAATTACCTAGCGACTAAGATCCAGGTATCCGACACCTATACGAATTTAAAATCGGAGGTGGCTGTGGTGAAAATCAAGCTAGTGGGTTGCCAGATTGAGCAAATCAAAAGGTATTTAAAAGCGAGCGTTGAAAACCTTAACGATAATGAAATCGCTTACATCGCTAAGGTCGCTCAAAAAGAATTTGGTAGCGTTTGCGCGTTAAGGTAGTTTTATAGCATTCTAGCGAGCATGTTTAGGGCATGCTCTACGCTTTTATTTTGAATGCTTTCTCTGCTCCCTTCAAAAAAACAGCGATCAATTAAAGCTTGAGATCCTAACTTTTGCACACCAATATAAATCGTGCCTACAGGATTAGCCTTGTTCCCCCCATTAGGGCCAGCCACCCCACTGATCGCAAGCGCTAAATTGACTTTAAAATTGAAAAACACGCCTGATAGCATTTCTTTCACGCATTCTTCGCTATAAACCCCAAAGACTTTTAAAGTCGTGGCATTAACTTTCAATAATTCGCGCTTCACCTCTTCATTGTAACACACAACACCCCCCATAAAAACCGCTGAAGCCCCGCTAATGGAAGTGAATGCATGCGATAATAACCCCCCAGAGCAGCTTTCAGCCACCGCAATTTTTAAATCTAAAGATTTCAAGTGCTCTATTAAAGCGTTTGCACTTTTTTTGCGATCGTCTAATTCCACAATATTGGAGTTAAAAAGCGTTTTAAGATAGATTCTCGCTTGTTGGATATTCTCGCCTTTTAATTCAATGCAATCTTCTTTGACTTGAGCGAGAATGTCCAATCGTTCCAATTCTTTTTCAATCAAAATAAAACCGCTCTCATTATCCATATTCAAAAATTTAAATTTCATTTTTAACCTTTCAAAACCCTAAATTCAGCGTGCGCCATAATTCTTCCACTTCTTCTATTTCTAAACCAATCGTGCTTTGAGTGCGAAAAAAAGCTTGGATTTTTTCTAAATCCAGGCTTTTAGTTTTCAAACAAGAGGGGTGCGCTAGAATAAACCCTTGCGCTAAAGCGACGGAACGCTCTAATTTTGCATCGCATAAAAAACAAGAATTGTAACTTTGCAAGCGCCCTTCAAAATTCAAAAGCGTTGCATACATTTCTAAAACCACTCTCAAGGGGTGCTGTTTGGAGAGTTTGTTAGCCCCATCATCTAAAGTGTCAAAATAGATGCTATCCAAAAAATGCACGCCCTCTAAATGCCTAAACAAGAGAGCGCAAAAGCGTTGCCAAAAAAACAAGCGCTCCATTTCTCTTTCCCAAATATAGCCTAAATGCAAAATATTCCTTAACTTGGGTAAAAATTTATCATCGTTTTCTTCTTCAAAATCAATTTTACGCCCCACATTCAGCACGCTATGGCGTTTGCCGTAGAAACGATAGAGGGTTTTGAGCTGGTTTTTGGTTAAAACGCGCACGATCAAATCTTCATCTCTTATGCTTTGTGTTTGTAAAAGAAACCCTTGCATCACTACTCTTAAGCTAATTTTGTTTATTATAAGCAAAACTTGGATACAATCCTAATAAAACTGCAAAATTAAGGAAAAACATGGGATTTGCAGATTTCTTTAAAAATTTTAAGATCAATAAATTGCGGACAGCGCCAAGTAAGGAAGAACAGCCAAGCCATTGGGTGAAATGCCCTAAATGTTATGCGTTAATGTATCATAAAGAAGTGTTTGGCAAATACAGCGTGTGTTTGAAATGCCATTACCATTTCCGCATGAAGGCGGCTGAAAGGATTGAATTTCTATGCGATGTGGGGAGTTTTGAAGAGTTTGACAAGCACTTACGGCCTAATGACCCTTTAAATTTCGTGGATAAAGAGAGCTATAAACAACGCATTAAAAAATACGAAAAAAGGACTAACCGCCCAAGCTCAGTGATCAGCGGTGAGGCTAAAATTAATCGCATGCCTTTGCAGATCGTGGTGTTTGATTTTAGCTTTATGGGGGGGAGTTTAGGCTCTGTGGAAGGCGAAAAGATTGTAAGAGCGATCAATCGCGCGGTCGCTAAAAGAGAAGCGTTATTGATTGTTTCAGCGAGTGGGGGGGCTAGGATGCAAGAATCCACTTATTCGCTCATGCAAATGGCTAAAACGAGTGCGGCTTTGAATCGATTGAGTGAGGCCAAACTCCCTTTCATTTCGCTCTTAAGCGATCCCACTTATGGGGGCGTTAGCGCGTCTTTTGCTTTTTTAGGGGATCTCATTATCGCAGAGCCTGGGGCGATGATAGGTTTTGCAGGGCCTAGGGTGATTAAGCAAACTATAGGGGCGGATTTGCCTGAGGGCTTCCAAACAGCGGAATTTTTATTAGAGCATGGCTTGATTGATATGATTGTGCATAGGAAGGATTTGAAAAAAACTTTGAGCGATTTGATCGCTATGATGATGCATAAGACTTCAAAGATTTTTTAAAGTTTTAACATTGATGCGTTGCGTGGTGTATTCTATCGCTAAAAGTTCGCCTTTAGAGTTAGTGAAAATCTATCAAAAGCAATGCAGGCAATTTGATTGCGAGCTGGAATTAGTGGATTTATTCCCTAAAAATACCGCCAACGCTCAAAAAATCTCTAGAGAACTCGCTCAAAAAAGCTACTCTCTAGCCTTTGAGCCGTATTTAAACCCTAAGGCAAAAAACATTGCTTTACACCCTAAAGCTCAAAGGGGCGATAGTTTTGCGTTTAGTAAAATGTTAGAAAATCATCTTAATATTAATTTTTTTATCGCTGGAGCGTATGGGTTTGAAGAAAATTTTTTAAAGGATTGTCAAGCTTGGAGTTTGAGCGAGATGACTTTTAGCCATGAAGTGGCTAAAATTGTTTTATGCGAGCAAATCTATAGGGCTTTAAGCATTATTTTTAAGCATCCATACCATAAATAGGAGGTGCGCATGCGTTTTTACATTATCTTTACATTTTTGTTCATTGTGGGTTTTGGCGTGTTTGTTTATAGCATCGATCCGCAAGCTTATGGCTTCAATTTAGGGAGCTACAGCTTTAATTTTCCCATTGCCGTATGGCTTATGGGTGTTTTGGGCATGTTCGCTTTTTTTTCATGGGTTTTTTTATTCAAGCACAATCTCAGCCATAAAATCCGCTTATACCATGAAAAAAGGGATTTTGACAAATTGCTCAAACAAATCCTATCTCAAGACACTCAAAAGACTTTTTTAAAAACGAAATTTAAAAGCGATCTCGCTAAAAACCTTTCTCAAATCTTGGCCCGCTATGATTTAAAGGCTGATTTAAACACGCCAAATAGCGGGTGCGAAAAAGTGGATAACCTTTTTAAGCATTACCACAATATAGAAAATAACACTCTTGAACCTAAAGATCACGATAAGCACTCTTTAGCTTATGATCATGCTTATTTTTCTAAACGCTTGAAAGCTTTTATCCATAATGACTTAAAAAACGCCTTTGAAGTTTTAACAAACGTGCAAATCCCTTTGGAATTACGCCGCTACGCTTTTACAGAAATCGCCCAAAAAGGCAGCAAAAAAGAGGTTTTAAAGGCTTTGAATGCGATGCAAGATAACTTGGATAAAGAGTGCGTGAAGTCTTTTTTAAAAGCCTTTTTTGAAAAATCTTTAAACACAGACACTTTAAAGATTTCAGAGCTTTGCAAAAGGGTGGGTTATGACAAGAACGATTATTTAAAGCTCGCGCAAAAAGCACAAAAATTTCTTGTCCCCGATCAATGGTTCCGATTTTTTGAGATTTTAAGCCAAGAAGACGATAAGGCGCAAAAAGCCTTTTTATTCGTGTTGTTGGAATTAGAAATGAACGATCTCGCTAAGGAGCATCTAGCGGTTTTATCCTTTGAAGAATACATGCTTTTAAACGCTTACATGGATTTGAAACAAGAGCATAAAAAAGCTTATAAATTAGAAGCGTTTTTGTAGGGGGTTTGTTTTGCTTCATATTTTTAGGGCAGATAGAAATAGATGATTACAAAAAATTCAAGAAATGGGCTGATGGAGTCGCTCTTAGCACTAAATGATAAGAAGAAAGACACCAATCCTTTAAACCTTGATGGAACTGATCCTAAAAGAAACAACTAAAGCCAAAATACGCTATAACCCACCATAAAAAGTTTTAGTAACCCGTATTTGATAAAAACAAAAGCCTTTTTATTTTCTTCTATGAATTTTTATCCATATCTTGAAAACACTCCACTCAATCAATACGAAGAGTCCTAAGAAGATTTAAAAAAGGCTAAAAAATAAATTTGTGTTTTTAAAAGATAATAAGGGTATTAAAGAATACCCCAAACAACGCTTTAAAAACGCACCACCATAGTGGCCATGTATGAGCCTGATTTGAAGTTGCTAGGAGCACCTTCAGGCAATTTGATATGGAAATACTTTTGACAACCATTGATCGCTTTTTCATAATTTTTAGTGAAAGAATGATGGTGGCGGTTTTCCAAAGGCCCTTTCATGTGTTTGCTCATTAAAGCAGAATGCTTCAATTTGACAAACAGAAGCAAGTTTTCACCGAACAACGACTTCATCGTGAAAGCGAACGCTCGTTTGTAAAATGTCCGTTTGTCAATATCAATCCCAATAATCCCACTTCCAGCCGAATAGACTAAAGGTTTTGAATACAATCTCAGATCATCGCCACTCAAAACGCTCAACAAAATCCCTAAACTTATTAGTGTCCTAACCCCATTTTCTTTCCTTAAGATATAACATTATCCGTTTCACAGATAAGGAAATTTAACTTAAAACACCTTAACGATTGATTAAAAAATTAAAAAAAAAATGTATTTTTTTAAAAAGCGTTACTCTTTAGAGATTTGTGGAGATTTTTATAATTGATGGTTATTTTTGAATAACTTTTTTTAATTGATTGGTAATAAAATAAGACTCTTTTTTAATCCAGTAGGGATCGCTAAAACCTTATTTTAATTTTAAAAAATGGGATTTTTAAATTTTTAGGTCAATGCCCAATTTAAGTTTTTAGATTTTCACCATAAAACCTTTTTAAAAGATAAAACACCCCCACAAGCAAAGCCACACCGATTAAAAGAGCGAGCGAGCGCGAATGCATAAAACTTGCCACCCCCAAACTCACCGCACTGCAAAGCATCGCAATGGTCGCATAAGGAAGTTGTGTGATGAAATGGCTTTGCACCGAACACCCTGCCCCCGTAGCCGATAGTATAGTCGTGTCAGAAATGGGGCTTGTGTGATCGCCATAAACCGCGCCTGAGAGGATCGCTGAAACAATCAAAATAATATCGCTTTCATTGGCCATGCCCGCTCCAATGGGCAGCATGATCGCAAACGCTCCCCAGCTTGTGCCGGTAGAAAAAGCGATAAACCCAGAAATTAAAAAAAAGATTAAAGGCATATACGCATCTCCCCCACTATTTAAAAATCCCTTGCTGATGTGGGCCAAGTAAAGCCCCGTTTGAGCGTCATCTCTGATCACAGGCCCAATAGCCCAAGCGAGCGTTAAGACTAGTATCGCTGGTCCCACACTCTTAAAGCCTTCAACAATAAGTTTAAAAAAACTCCCTTTTTCTAAAAACCTATAAACTAAAAGATAGGTGATAATGAGTGAAAACAGCCCTCCATAAAAGAGCGAAAAACTCGCATCAGTGTTTTTTAAGACCACTCCAGTATAAAAAATCAATGATGAAATGGACACGATCAATAATAAAATAGAAAGGGGTAACAGGCTTAAGGGGGCTAGTTTTGAAGAGCTTTCTTCTTGTTCGCTATAAAAATCCTTCACGCCTATGTTTTGATACTTCCTCATGCTAGGGAGGTTGATTTGCCATAAAATGGTGAGAAAGACCGCAATGAGCGCAAAAATCGCATAATAATTACTGCTTAAGCTTTGCACAAGCACCGAAAAACTATCTTTTAATAAGGGCGAGCTGTCGTTATTCATGATCCCCATAATATACGCCCCCCAGCTAGAAATGGGGACTAATAAGCACACCGGCGCTGAAGTGGAGTCTATAATATAAGCCAAGCGCTCTCGTGTGGAGTTATGGGCGTCGTTTAAAGACTTTGAGATTTGCCCCACGGTTAGAGCGTTAAAATAATCATCTACAAAAATAATAATGCCTGAAAAAAAAGCGATAAATTCGGGGGTTTTAGCGTTTTTAGAGTATTTTTTGGCTTTTTTAACAAAGTTTTGCACGCTACCGGATTTTAAAATCACTTGGCTTAAGATGCCTAAAAAGATTAAAAACCCAAAAACATAAAGGTTGGAAAGATTGAAATGAAGCCCTTTTTCTGGCTCGTAAGTGTAAAAAACGGAAGTGATTTTATGATAAATATATTCTACGAGTTGGGAAAGGTGTAACGAATGCATTAAAACAGCGCTCACTAAAATGCCCACAAATAACGAGAGTGCGACTCTTTTAGTAAAAACCACCATTAAAATAACGCTAAGAGGAACAATGAGGCTTGATGCTGACAATCCCACCGAATAAAATCCTTTAAACTAATCTTTAAATTTCAATTAAAAGAGACAATCAATATTCACAAAATTCTTTGTTAAAAGAAGAGATGAATTTGCCAAAACAAATCGCTTAAAAGATTTTAATCAAGTGGCCGGGAGAGAGGGATTCGAACCCCCGGAGGTATGACCCTCAACGGTTTTCAAGACCGCCGCTTTCAACCACTCAGCCATCTCCCGCTATTTTCATAAAAGTCCCTTACAAAAGTCCCTAAATGACTACAATATGGAGGCGACACCCGGATTCGAACCGGGGAATCAAGGTTTTGCAGACCCATGCCTTACCACTTGGCTATGTCGCCTTAAATTTAACAATAGCACATCTATTGAGATAACAAAATCAAACCATGTTTAATTTGGTTTAATTTGCAACGATGGTGCCCAAAGCCGGACTTGAACCGGCACGGTATTGCTACCGAGGGATTTTAAGTCCCTTGTGTCTACCACTTCCACCACCTGGGCAAACTAAATAGAAAACCATGCTCTAGAAGTTAAATCAAAATATGGAGCGGGAAACGGGGATCGAACCCGCGGCCCCGACCTTGGCAAGGTCGTGCTCTACCACTGAGCTATTCCCGCACTCTTTATTCAAAAGACGATTGTTATTGTATCTAAACTCAATAATAAAAGTCAAGGGCTTATGAAAAATTTCAAAACTGATTTTAAAACCAATCAAAACAGCCAAAACCCCTTTTATTTAAAAAATGAACAATAATGTTTTGAGTTTCCATTCAAACAAAACCCGTTTAAGAATTTCTAAATATGGGTAAAAAATATACAATACCTTATAATAAGATGAAAATTCATGGCGTTTTGCGCTCATTTTTTATTTCTTTATTAATTTGATTGCATAATAATAGCTGACATAACACATCATCATAGGAGTTTCAATCATGAAAGAAGTTATCCATTCAACGCTAGCCCCAAAAGCGATAGGCCCTTATTCTCAAGCTATCGCTACTAACGATCTTGTTTTTGTCTCTGGGCAATTAGGCATTGATGCAACTACCGGCGAATTTAAAGGTGCGGACATTCATTCTCAAACCACGCAATCCATGGAAAATATCAAAGCGATTTTAAAAGAAGCAGGGTTAGGGATGGATAGCGTGGTTAAAACGACTATTTTATTGAAAAGTTTAGACGATTTTGCGGTGGTGAATGGAATCTATGGGAGTTATTTTACAGAGCCTTATCCGGCTAGAGCGACCTTTCAAGTGGTCAAACTGCCTAAAGACGCTTTAGTAGAAATTGAAGCGATAGCCATTAAGTAATCTATTAAAGGGATTATTAGCATGAAAAAAGAAGTCGTGGTAATAGGTGGTGGGATTGTAGGGCTTTCTTGTGCGTATTCTATGCATAAATTCGGGCATAAGGTTTGCGTGATTGAAAAAAGCGATGGCGCAAACGGCACTTCTTTTGGGAATGCTGGGCTTATTTCTGCGTTTAAAAAAGCCCCACTCTCATGCCCTGGTGTGGTGTTAGACACCCTAAAACTCATGCTCAAAAACCAAGCCCCTTTAAAATTCCATTTTGGGCTTAATTTAAAGCTCTATCAATGGATTTTAAAATTCATGAAAAGCGCGAACGCCAAATCCACGCACCGCACCATGGCGTTGTTTGAACGCTACGGGTGGCTGAGTATTGATATATACCATCAAATGCTAAAAGACGGCATGGATTTTTGGTATAAGGAAGACGGGCTTTTAATGATCTACACTTTAGAAGAAAATTTTGAAAAAAAGATTAGAACTTGCGATAACAGTGGCGCTTATAAGATTTTGAATGTGAAAGAAACCAAAGAATACATGCCTATTGTTAATGACAATATCTGCGGGAGCGTGCTTTTAACCGAAAACGCACATGTGGATCCGGGCGAAGTGATGTGCTCTTTGCAAGAATATTTACAAAATGCGGGCGTGGAATTTCTTTATAATGAAGAAGTGATCGATTTTGAGTTTAAAAATAACCTCATTAATGGCGTTATCACGCATAAGGAAAAAATCCAAGCAGAAAAAATCATTCTAGCCACCGGGGCTAACCCCGCTCTCATTAAAAAAACCAAGAACGATTTTTTAATGATGGGGGCTAAAGGTTATAGCATCACCTTTAAAATGCCTGAAGAATTAAAGCCCAAAACCTCTTCTTTATTTGCGGATATTTTCATGGCAATGACCCCACGAAGAGACACCGTTAGGATCACTTCTAAATTAGAATTAAACACCAATAACGCCCTCATTGATAAAGAGCAAATCGCTAACATGAAAAAGAATTTAGCCGCTTTCACGCAGCCTTTTGAAATGAAAGACGCCATAGAGTGGTGCGGTTTTAGACCCTTAACCCCTAATGATATTCCTTATTTAGGGTTTGACAAACGCTATAAAAACTTAATCCATGCGACAGGATTGGGGTGGCTTGGTATCACTTTTGGCCCAGCCATTGGTAAAATCATCGCCGATTTAAGCCAAGACGGAGCGAATGAAAAAAATGCCGATATTATGCTTTTTTCTGCATTTTTTAGGGATTAAGGGATTTCTTTTTAAACCCTAGTTTATTAAGGAGTTTTTATGGAAACGATTGATTCGGTGGTGCGTTTGTTATCTAATTTTGTGTGGGGGATTCCCATGCAAATTTTATTAGTAGGCACCGGCTTGTTTTTAACCTTCTATCTTAGGGGTTTGCAATTCAGTAAGATTTTTTATGCGATCAAAATCCTTTTTGACAAAGAGTCCCAATCCAAGGGCGACATTTCGCAATTTTCCGCCCTCATGCTCTCTTTAGGAGCGACTGTAGGCATTGGGAGTATCGTAGGCGTAGCGACCGCTATCAGCATTGCAGGGCCAGGGGCGGTGTTTTGGATGTGGGTTACCGGGCTTGTTGGCATGGCGACTAAATATTCTGAGGGGATTTTAGCGGTGAAATACAGGGAAAAAGGGGCGTTTGGATACAATGGAGGGCCCATGTATTACATCAAAAACGGCCTTAACATGCCCAAACTCGCCATGGCGTTTGCGATTTTTACGATTATTGCAAGCATTGGCACCGGTAACATGACGCAATCTAATGCGGTTTCTTCCATTTTAAGCGAACAAGCGAACTTGCCCAGTTGGGTTTCAGGCTTATTGCTCACGATTTTAACCGCTTTCATTGTCATAGGGGGGATTAAATCCATTGGTAAATTCACTTCTTACTTAGCTCCTGTGATGGTGCTTTTGTATTTGATCGCTATTATTTATATTATTGTTAGCCATTTTGATTTAGCTATTCAAGCGATCAAACTCATTTTTGAAGAAGCCTTTAACCCTAAACCTGTTGTGGGCGGAGCGAGCGGCACGTTGGTAGCGACGATGATAAAAACGGGCGTGGCTAGGGGGTTGTATTCTAATGAAGCGGGGTTGGGGAGCTCAGCCATTATTGCCGCAAGCGCTCAAACGCGCCACCCGGTGCGTCAAGCCTTAGTGTCCATGCTCCAAACTTTTATTGTAACCTTAATAGTGTGTTCGGCAACAGCGAGCGTGATTTTAATGGCGCCAGAATACAACACCTTGCTCCCTAATGGGGAAAAATTAAGCGCTAATTTGCTCACTTTAAAAAGCACGGAGTATTTTCTAGGCTCATTAGGGGCAGTGGTGATTTTTTTGACCATGATCTTTTTTGCCTACTCTACGATTATTGGTTGGGCTTATTATGGGGAAAAATGCACTGAATACGCCTTTGGTGAAAAAAAAGTGAAATATTACCGCTTGATCTTTTTAGCGAGCGTGATGGTGGGGGCTATGGCTAAAATTGATTTTGTGTGGAATTTAGCGGATCTTTCTAACGGGCTTATGGCTATCCCTAATTTAATCGCTTTGATTTTATTGCATAAAGTGGTTTATTCTGAAACTCGTTGGTATTTTAGCAAGCATTCTAACAAGTAAAATGACATGTTAAAAAGGGCGAGTTTTGTAGAAGTGAATACCGCTTCTTTAAGGCATAATTTTAGTGCAGTCAAAAGCATTGTCCCTAAAGACGCTTGTGTCATGGCGGTTGTTAAGGCGAACGCTTATGGGGTGGGTGCGATTAAAGCGAGCGAAATTTTCTTACAAGAAGGGGCTAATTATTTAGGGGTAGCGGCCTTAGATGAAGCTTTAGAGTTGCGCTCTCATTTTTCTAAAACCCCCATTTTGATTTTAGGCTATAGCCCTAATTCTAACGCTTCCATGTTGATTGATAACGATTTGAGCGCTATGGTTTTTAGCCTTGAACAAGCGGAAGTTTTTTCTCAAATGGCTTTAAAATCTCAAAAACGCTTAAAAGTGCATCTCAAAATTGATACCGGCATGCACCGCTTGGGTTTAGAGCCTAATTTTAAAAGCATAGAAATCATTAAAAAAATCCGCGCTTTAAAAGGCTTGGAAGTGGAAGGGATATTCACGCATTTAAGCAACGCTGACGCTAAGATTAAAACCCATGCTAAAAACCAAATGAAAGCCTTTAACGCTTTTTTAGAGCAGCTTTTAGAACAAAAAATAGAGTTTCAATACCGCCATGCCTACAATTCCGCCGGCATCCTTTCTTTGTGTAACGGGAATGAAAATCGTTTGTTAAATCTCTATCGCCCAGGCATCATGCTCTATGGTTTTTACCCCTCTAATGAAGTTAAGCAATCATGTCCAACCATCTTGAAAAATGTTGTCAGTTTAAAAGCGCAAATCGTTCAAATCAGAAGCGTTAAAAAAGGCGAATTTATTGGCTATGGCGAGCATTTTTATACCAATGAAGAGACTTTAGTGGGTGTTTTAGCTCTAGGGTATGCGGACGGGTTAGCGCGCGCTTTAGGTAATCGCATTCAAGTAGCGATCAACAACCAATTAGCCCCTCTTATTGGCAAGGTGTGCATGGATCAGTGCTTCGTCAAACTCAATGATATTCAAGCCAAAGAGGGCGATGAGGTCATCTTGTTTGGGGATAAAAGCGCTAAAGCTAATGACGCAAGCGAGATTGCTGTGCTTTTAAACACCATTCCTTATGAAACCATCAGCACTTTATCCAAACGCTTGGAGCGTGTCTATATTTAAAATCAAACCATGCAAAATTTTTATTTTGTGTTAGAATGCTTGAAAAAATTTAGGATTAAAATATAAAATGAAAAAAGTTTTATTTTTATTAGTAATAAGCTTTTTGGGGGGTTTTTTGAACGCTTCTGGCTTGTATGAAAAGCTGGTTAATAAAGAAACGATCAGCGTTGGCACAGAAGGCATTTACCCCCCTTTCACTTACCACAATAAAGAAGGCAAGCTCACCGGCTATGATGTGGAAGTGGCTAGGGAGTTGGCTAAAGAGCTTGGCGTGAAAATCAAATTCCACGAAACTTCATGGGATATTATGCTTACAGGCTTGAAATCGGGGCGTTTTGATATGGTCGCTAACCAGGTGAGTTTGACGACTAAAAAACGCCAAGCGGCTTTTGATAAAAGCTTGCCTTATAGCTATTCAGGCACAATCATGCTGGTTAGAAAAGATGAAAACCGCATTAAAGACATTAAAGATATTAAGGGCTTAAAGGCGGCTAACACTTTAAGCTCCACTTATGGGGAAATCGCTTTCAAATACGACGCTCAAATCGTTTCGGTGGATTCTATGGTGCAAGCTTTGTTGCTGGTGGCGCAAAAACGAGCCGATTTGACCTTAAATAGTTCTTTAGCGATCTTAAACTACCTTAACACCCACAAAGATAACCCCTTTAAAATCGCATGGGAGTCCAAAGAAAAAGATGGGGGCGCTTCCTTTGTCATTAACAAGCACCAAGAAAAAGCCTTAGAGCTTATCAACCAGGCGATGCAAAGATTGATAGATAAAGGGGTTTTAAAACGCTTAGGCGAACAATTTTTTGGAAAAGATGTCAGCAAGCCCTAATCTGTCTTTGTTTTTTGAATCTTTAGATTTGAGCAAGGAGCGTTTGGAATTATTATTAGAGGCTTTCTACCCCATGCTAAAAGCCGCTTTTTGCATTTCTTTGCCTTTAGCGATCATTTCTTTTATTTTGGGCTTATTCATTGCGGTTTTTGTGGCACTCATTAAAATCGCGCCCCCTAAACATTTCATTCATAAGGCTTTATTAGCGGGCGTGAATTTCTATGTCTCGCTCATTAGAGGCACGCCTTTATTGGTCCAAATTGTGGTGGTGTTTTATGGTTTGCCCGCCCTTGGGGTTTATATGGATCCAATCCCAGCAGGCATTATTGCGTTTTCTTTTAATGTGGGGGCATACGCTTCAGAGACTTTGAGGGCGAGCTTTCTTTCTGTCCCTAAAGATCAATGGGATTCAAGCTTGAGTTTGGGTTTGAATTACTTGCAAACCTTTTGGCACATCATTTTTTTTCAAGCGCTCAAAGTCGCCACGCCAAGCCTGAGTAACACTTTCATCAGCCTTTTTAAAGAAACTTCTTTAGCTTCTGTGGTAACTATCGCAGAGGTTTTTAGAATCGCGCAGCAAAAAGCGAACGCCAGCTATGACTTTCTGCCTATTTATTTGGAAGCCGCTTTGATTTACTGGCTTTTTTGCTTGGTTTTAGAAGTGATCCAAAAGCGCGTGGAAAAAATCTTAAATTAAGTTGGCTTAATCTAATTTCTTTAATGTTTGATTATAATACAGCCTAAATAAAAATAAGGAGATTCTCATGGGTGTGTTTTTGGATAAGAGCATTAAAGATGTGGTAGATGAATTGAATGTTCGTTATTTTTTGCCTGACATTCAGCGTGAATACGTGTGGCTCAAAAAAGCCGATGAAAAAAAGATAGAGCAACTTTTTGACTCCATTCTTAGAGGCTATCCTATTGGCTCTTTTTTATTTTGGAAATTACAAAAGGAGGATATAGCTAAGAGCGATGAACAAGATAGCGATAAACTCAATTTCCAACTCTATCAATTCATTACAAATTACGATGAGCGAAAGCCCCACAATGAAAAAATCCGTATTGAACAAATTAGGCGTGATGATTTGTCTATTGTCCTAGACGGCCAACAGCGTTTAACCTCGCTTTATATCGGGCTTAAAGGCACTAGAACGCTTAAGAAAAAGAAAGCTAGAAACGATAACCCTAACGCTTATGAAGAGAAGCGTTTGTATTTGAACTTGAAATACCAGCCAAACATGGACAACCCAGAAGACAATTACCAGTTTGAATTTCATGCCAAAACGCCTGAAAACGATAAAAATCATTTTTGGTTTAAGGTGGGGGATATTTTAGAGTTGGGAAGTGGTGTTTGGAATTATGCAAAAGATCATGGCATAGAAGGTAATGCATTTGGATTTACTAGAAACACTAAACAAAGCTTTTCACGACAAACAACTCATTTCATTTTTTGAAGAAACAGAAAAAAATCTTAATAAAGTTCTAAATATCTTTATCCGTGTCAATAGCGGCGGGGTCAAGTTGAGCTATTCTGATTTATTGATGTCTATTTTGACAGCAAGCTTTTCAAGCGATATTAGAGAAAAAATGAATGAGCTAGTGGATACTTTAAAAGATAAAGGTTTTTCAAACATGGGGCAAGACCAGGTGCTAAAAACCTGCTTGCTTCTCATTGGTAAAGACACTACTTTTGAATTAAAAAATTTTAATAAAAAGAATATCGAAGAGATTGAAGAAAATTGGGAAAAAATCACAGATAGCATCTATGACGCTGCAAAACTATTAGAAACTTTTGGTTATGCAAAATATCTGGGTTCAGCTTATATTCTATCCACTTTAGCCTATTTTTATTTTTTAAGACAAAAAATGGATAAAAACGATGAAGAACAAGCCCTAAAATTTGTCCGCAACGCTCAAATCACGAGTTATTTCACTCCTTCAACGGATACAAAATTAAGTATCATAGCTCATAGCATCAAAGAAGCTCGCGCTTTTGAAGCGTTCAACCACAATTTAGCCAAACACCAAACATGCCCTTTAAAAATCACTAATGATGCTATAGAAGACATGATGCGTTCTAGTAGCGATGCTCGAGTTTTTCCTATTTTACAAATCTTATACCCCAATCTGAACTATAAAACCACCACTTTTCATATAGACCATATTTACCCAAAGTCCAAGTTTAAAAAGGAAAATGAAAAATTGGATAAAGATTTCTATGAGTACGGGAATCATTTATACAACCTCCAGCTTTTAGAAGGCACAGAAAACAGTGCCAAAAAGGATAAAGACCCTGAAGTGTGGCTCAAAGAAGAATATAAAAATGAGCAAGCCATAGAAGAGTATAAAAAAAGAAATTATATTGACCCTAAACTAAAATTAGAATGGGAAAATATAAAGGAATTTCGTAAGAAAAGAGAAGAAGCTATCATTGAAAGATTAAAAGAAGTGTTATTACCCCAGTCTTAATAGGGGGTGTTTTCGTGGCTGATACAATCAAGTAAGCGTTTTGACAAAACGGGTAAAACAAAATTTAAATTCTTTTAAGTGATGCTTAATGATAAAAAAGATAAAATGATCCACTTTTTGAACGCTAATAAAATTTCATTTAATGCTTGTTATCTAAAAAATGCCCTTAAGGTGTAAGGTGGTTATAAATTAATCTTATTAATCTTAGTTTCAAAACGACAAATTTAAAATAGGGCGATAGCCTTAGTGAAAGGATAATCAATAAAACATTTAGGCAAAAAAGAGATAAGAACCTTAGGATTATCTTCGCTTGGGGGGACTTTAGAATTTTATGATTTTATCATCTTTGTATTTTTTACGAGTATCATTGCCAAACACTTTTTCCCCAACACGCTCAGCCCTATTTGGTCTGAAATCAACACTTATGGTATCTTTGCTGCAGGCTATCTAGCGCGCCCGCTTGGCGGCATAGTGATGGCCCATTTTGGAGATAAATTCGGCCGTAAAAACATGTTCATGCTCTCTATTTTATTGATGGTAATCCCAACTTTTGCGCTCGCCTTGATGCCAACTTTTAATCATTTTGTGAGTTTTGGCGTTGATAGCATGGGACTTACCCCAAAAAACGCTCATTATCTTGGTTACATAGCTCCTGTTTTTTTGATATTTGTTAGGATCTGTCAAGGCGTTGCTGTGGGTGGTGAATTGCCTGGCGCTTGGGTTTTTGTCCATGAACATGCTCCGCAAGGCCAAAAAAACACTTATATCGGTTTTTTAAGCGCTTCTGTAGTTTCTGGGATTTTGCTTGGGAGTTTGGTTTATATTGGGATTTACATGGTTTTTGACAAGTCTGTTGTTGAAGATTGGGCTTGGCGGGTTGCTTTTGGGCTTGGAGGGATTTTTGGTATTGTTTCTGTCTATTTGAGACGCTTTTTAGAAGAAACTCCTGTTTTTCAGCAAATGAAACAAGACAATGCCTTAGTTAAATTCCCGCTTAAAGAGGTGTTTAAAAATTCTCGCTTTGGCATATTAATCTCCATGCTTATCACTTGGGTTTTAACCGCTTGTATTTTGATTTTTATCCTTTTTGTTCCAAATTTTACCCTCATGCATCCCAATTTTAATTTCACTCCTTTTGAAAAAACCTATTTTCAAATTTTAGGGCTTGTTGGCATTGTAAGTTCTATTATTTTAACCGGGCTTTTGGCCGATAAAATCAAACCACACAAAGTTTGCATGGCTTTTAGCGTGGCCTTTGCCTTTTTTGGCTTTTTATTCTTTAAAGAATTTTATTCTAACGCACCAAGTTTAGTGAATACCATAGTTTTATACTTTTTAGCTTGCTTTTGTGCGGGTATTATGAATTTTTGCCCCATTTTTATGAGCGATGTGTTTAGTGCTAGAATCCGTTTTAGTGGGATTTCTTTCGCTTATAACATAGCCTATGCTATAACCGCTGGCTTTACCCCTCAACTTTCAAGCTGGTTAAACGCAAAAGCTATAGCAGCACCTGAAAGTTTGCAAAGTTATGGTTTAAGCTTTTATATTTTTGTGGTTGCTTTAATTGCTTTTATCGTATCGCTTTTAATGGCGCCAATTTACAACCAATCCAACACCCAACACAAATCGCCCATAACATGAGCGCAAACCTTTGAGTCATTCAATCAAAACTTAGCCGATAGCGTTGGTGGATTTTGGTGATGATGAAATTCTTAACATTCAAAAATTTTTAAACTTATCGTTTTAGATTTCATTTTGTTGTAAAACTCTTAAAAGGGGGTGGGGGGATTCCTCGCGTGTTAGCGTCAGAAACAGAAGTGCTGGTGGCTTCAAATTTTGGAAGAAAGAAAGTATAAGGGCCAATTTTATCAAACGCCTCTTTTAGACTATCAAACGCCTCCCCAGGTAAAACAATCTTAGAGTGTTTGGGGATGGTCTCTATCACCCCTAGATCGATCACATTGCCTTGAGCGTCTGTAAAACTCAGTTTAACATTGCTTAGATTATAAGGTAAGAAATTTTCTATAGTTAATTTACCACCAATATACAGCACTTTAACAGGGAATAAAGATGAAAAGTTTAATTGTGATATGGATTTAGCGTCTGTGAACAAATTAGCCGCTCTTTTTAAAATCGTGTCTGTGGGTAAATAATTATAAGTCGCGTAAGTGTTTTTTTGTGGTGGTGTGTCTTTTTTCTTGCGTTTGCGTGCCTTCTAATAGCCCGGTTTCAAACCCGGCTTCTATGAAAAAGCCATTTTTCTCATTCGCTTCTAAAGCGCTGAATAATAAAAGTGGGATGAATAGTTTTCTCATGGTTATCTCTTTTTAGTTTATAGTGTCTTTATTATACAATTTAAGGGGATGGTTTGTTTATTTTTTGAAAATTAAAGTTTTTACAAGGGATTAGTGTTTCATATTAAAACAAAATTTTAACAACAAGCGTTTGTTTTAGGGCTAATTTAGCATGAATTAGGCTGTGTTAATGAAAGTTTGGTAGTTAAAATCTTTAACTCCTCTCTTAATTTTTCTCAAAAGTGCTTTATTTAGCACACTTCTTGATATCAATATTCCAATCAGCACCGGATTTAATTTGATATTTTTGCGCGAAATCATCCCTATTCAGCGCCACGGAAACATTCAACAAGCTGTTTAAATAAACCAACGGCTGGCCTTCTGGCACATTGCCAAAGCTCGCAACATACGGCATTTTCCCTTCGTATTGTTTCTTAGAACCTTTAAAAATCGTTACACACAGCGTGTCATTGAGTTTGATTTTTGCTTGATTGAGTAATTTATCGCTGATGTTGCTCCAAACATTGCCATATTGAATATCCAAAATCGGGATATTACCCTTCACCTCCCCTTTTGTGGCTTTCGCTTTTTGGTAAGGGATTTCAACAACTTTTGCGGGAAGCTCTTGCCCGACCTGCTCAAATGTGATCGCCCCAGAAGCCAAGCGCGCCCCAGTGTAAGCATACACATCACGACCATGGAAAGTATAGGATTTTTCAGAACCTTTCAAGCGGTTAGCTTTTTCATCAATTTCACGCACGCTATCAATCCCCAAAATTTGCGCTACCAAAGTCAGCGTGCCGTTATCTGGCGAGACGAAATACTGACCGTTTTTAGTTTTCAATACCACTGATTTACGCTTAGTGCCTACGCCCGGATCAACTACGCTCACAAATACCGAACCTTGCGGCCAATAATTAGCGGTCTGATACAAGCGGTAAGCACCTTCCCAAATGTTATACGGAGAGATTTCGTGCGTTAAATCAAAGATTTTAAGATTAGAATCAACGCTGAAAGCGACACCTTTCATCGCCGAAACGGCCCCATCTTTTAAGCTAAAATCTGTTTGTAAAATCAAAGCGTTATCTGCATAAACAGATGATAACCCTATGCACGCTGATAAAAACAACGCTGAAATCGTTTTTTTCATCTGTATTATTTCCTGAATAACAAAAGTGGAGTGGATTGTTTTCTCATGGTTATCCTTTGTTGGATTAAAGTGTTTTTATTATACAATTTAAGGGGGTTGTTTGTTTGTTTTTCACAATTTAAAGTTTTTATAAGGGATTAAAATTTCGTATTGAAACAAAATTTTAAAATAAGTCTTTATGTTAAAATAATTTAAAATGATTGACCATTAATTAAGCTCTCTTAAGGATAGGGGGTTTTTCACTTAAAACGCAATGTCACCAATATTTTCACTATTCTCTATATAGTATTTAAAACGCTCTTTTTCTAATTCGTTTTTTAGGATTTGTTGTTCTTCTAAAAGCAGGCGTTTTTGATCTTCTAGGGTGTTGATTTTACGGCTAATATAATAGATATTATTGCTTAAATAGATTTTAGGCGCTAATAAGGCTAAAAACGCACCCCCAAAAACCAATACCCCTATTAAAGCCATTAAAGAAAGGCCGTGCGAATTTTCATTTGCAGTTCCAGCGAATAATTCTTTCTTTTCACTCTCTTCTATGCGTACAAAGCGTTCTTTTTCGTTTGAAGAATGGGTTTTGATATTCATGGCTTACTCATATAACTTACTCATGGCTTGAATTGAAACACTCTCATTTTAGCGCTTCGTGAACGCCTGTTGTTTTTAATTTCTTCTGGGCTTGGAGTGATGGGCTTTTTGGTTAAAATTTCGCCTAAAGCGTGATTATTAGAGCAAGCGCATTTGAAACTTAAAGGATCGCAAATGCAATTTTTAGCGTAATCTTTAAAAGCGTTTTTCACTAACTTATCTTCTAAAGAATGAAAAGAAATCACGCACAAAATCGCTTCCTTAAGGTTTCTAGCGCATTGTAAAAACTCTTTTAACTCTTCTAATTCGCTATTGACTTCTATGCGAACGGCTTGAAACACCAAAGTCGCTGGATGGATTTTTTTATTTTTAGAAAAAGAGCTTAAAAAATCGCTCAAATCCTTAGCGTCTTTGAAGGGTTTTTTAGCGCGCCTTTCTGCAATTTTATGGGCGATTTTTTTGTATTCTTTGATTTCTCCATAGTCTCTAAAGATTTTTTCTAACGCTATTACAGGATAAGAGTTGATGACTTTTTGAGCGTTTAAATCGCTCTCTAAATCCATGCGCATGTCCAGAGTGTGCGAGTGGAAATTAAACCCTCTGTTATCATCATCAAGCTGTAAGGAGCTCACCCCTAAATCCACTAAAACCCCCTTGATTCGATCGCCATGAATTTCTAGGGCTTCTTTAAAGCGTTTGGCAAACCCTCCACTTAAGAGATTATAACGCCCTTCAAAGGCTTTCAATCGTTCTTTAGCGATTTCTTGAGCGAACTTATCCTTATCAATGCCAATGAGTTTCAGGTGCGGTTTTTGGGATAGAAGGGCTTTAGAATGCCCTCCTAACCCTAAAGTGCAATCAATCAAAACCCCTTCTTCTAAAGGCATGAACGCTTGCAAAACTTCTTGCAACAAAACGCTTTGGTGCAAACTCTCTATTTCTTGCAAACAATCCCCTTAAAACCCCTAGATGAATTTTCCAGATGCCCACCCAATGGTATTGGTTTTGTTGGTTACGCTCAAAAGTTTCTTTATAACCAATTTTAGCTTTTTAAGATGCGAAAACTCAAACTAATAATCCTTTTTAATAAAGACTAAAAAGGGCTTAAAGATACCCTTTTAAAGGGTTTAAAAAGTGTAGTTATACCCTAAATAAAGCGAATAATCCCGTTTCAAATGGTAATAAAGATTAGTAGCGTTAGGACCTGCACTCAAAAACTTGTTGATGAGTAGCGGCACTCTCACGCCAAACTCTACGCCATTATGCTTGTAAATATTGGCTCTCACCCCAAAATTCAACCATACCTGAAAAGCGACGGTTGAAGTTTGGGTGCTATAAGGAGCGTTAGGGTTACAATAAGTAGGGGTGCAAACGTCAGGACCTTTAGCTTGAATGATTTGCTCTTTCCAATAGTTTGCCGCTGAGCTTTTCCAAGTGTTACCGCCGATAGCGACCCCACCAAAAATACCAAAAGAAGCGTTGTCTTTATCAATAATATCAGCTAACAAATCGCTCCCCACACCCCAAGAAACCATATCCAACTGGATTTTATTAGGTGCATAAACTTGCTTACCTAAATCGGCATGCCCATAATCAAAAAGCCCATACACCCTAAAACCAAACCACTTGCTTGTCATATCTAACGACTTGAACTGGAAAAATTTCTTATAACCCACATTCAACCCAAAACCATTCAAAGCCCCATTAGCGTATTTAGAGTGCCAATTGATATTGGTGCCTCCTGGATTATGCTTATTAGCGGTAAGACCTGGGGGGCAACCTACAACACTCCCTGTGCAATCCCCTGTGTTATAAATATTACTATTCAAACGGGCTTGTCCAAGCTGATAATTAGTCCCTATGTAAACACCATCACCTTCGGCTAACAACGAAGAGCTTAAAACTGCGGATAGAAGCCCTAAAGCTACAAACTTTTTCATAAATTCCATTCCTTTACATTCCTATCTTTAAAATTGTCTCATAAAATAATAGCATGTTTATCCTTAATCAAGCAAATATTTTTAACTCTTATGAATAAGAAATGATAATAAAACCATTCTTTTTTGAAGTATAATAGCTCCTTTTAATCCACTTTCTTATTTTAAGGAAACTCTTGCAACATAAAACCATTATGGATAAGATCATTATTCAAGGGGCTAGGGAAAATAATCTCAAAAATATTTTTTTAGAAATCCCTAAAAACCAATTTGTTGTTTTTACCGGATTAAGCGGTTCGGGTAAATCCACTCTGGCGTTTGACACTTTATACGCTGAAGGCCAAAGGCGCTATTTAGAGAGTTTGTCCAGCTATGCGAGGCAATTTTTAGACAAAGTGGGTAAGCCTAATGTGGATAAAATTGAGGGTCTAACCCCTGCGATTGCTATTGATCAAAAAACCACTTCTAAAAATCCTAGATCCACTGTGGGGACGATCACTGAGATTTATGATTATTTAAGGTTGTTGTTTGCAAGGGTTGGGGAGCAATTTTGCCCCACATGTTTAGAGCCTATTAGTTCTATGAGCGCGAGCGATATTATTTCTCAAATCTGTCATTTAGAAGAAAATTCTAAAATCATTATTCTAGCCCCCATTATTAAAGATAAAAAAGGTTCGTTTAACGATAAATTAGAAAGCTTGCGTTTGAAGGGGTATGTGAGGGCTTTTGTTGATGGGGTGATGGTGCGTTTAGATGAAGAAATCCATTTGCACAAAACCAAAAAACACACCATTGAAGCGGTGGTGGATAGGGTAGTTATCAATAGCGAAAATGCTTCACGGATCGCTAGCGCAATAGAAAAAGCCCTTAAAGAAAGCTATGGGGAATTAGAAGTGGAAATCTTGCAAGACAACGCGCCAAGCATAAGAAAGCATTACAGCGAGCATAAGGCATGTTTTAAGTGTAAGATGAGTTTTGAAGAATTAGAGCCTTTGAGTTTTTCCTTCAATTCGCCTAAAGGGGCGTGCGAAAGTTGCTTGGGTTTAGGGACAAAATTTAGCCTAGATATTAGTAAGATTTTAGATCCTAACACGCCTTTAAATCAAGGAGCGATTAAAGTGATTTTTGGGTATAACCGCAGTTATTACGCTCAAATGTTTGAAGGCTTTTGCGAATATAATGGCATTGACACCGCACTTTGTTTTAATGAATTGAATAAAGAGCAACAGGACGCTCTTTTGTATGGGAATGGCACTGAAATCAGCTTTCATTTTAAAAACAGCCCTTTAAAACGCCCTTGGAAAGGCATTATCCAAATCGCTTATGACATGTTTAAAGAGCAAAAAGATTTGAGCGATTACATGAGCGAAAAAACCTGTTCTTCATGCGAGGGGCATCGTTTGAAAGCTTCCAGTTTGAGCGTCCAAGTCGCTGGCTTGAAAATGGCGGATTTTTTAACTAAGCCCATTGAAGAAGTCTATCACTTTTTTAATGATCCCACGCATTTTAGCTATCTTAACGAGCAAGAAAAAAAGATCGCTGAACCCATTTTAAAAGAGATTTTAGAAAGGGTGTTTTTTTTATACGATGTGGGGCTAGGGTATTTGACTTTAGGGAGGGATGCGCGAACGATTAGCGGAGGGGAGAGCCAAAGGATACGAATCGCTAGTCAAATCGGGAGTGGCTTGACAGGGGTTTTGTATGTTTTAGATGAGCCTAGCATTGGCTTGCATGAAAAGGACACGCTCAAACTCATCAACACCCTTAGGAATTTGCAAAGAAAGGGGAACACGCTCATTGTCGTAGAGCATGATAAAGAGACGATTAAGCATGCGGATTTTGTTGTGGATATTGGGCCAAAGGCTGGAAGGCATGGGGGTGAAGTGGTTTTTAGCGGGAGCGTGAAAGATTTATTGCAAAATAACCATTCTACCGCTTTGTATCTCAACGGCACTAAAAAGATTGAGCGCCCTAAATTTGAACTCCCTAAAGAAAAGCATTTTTTAGAAATTAAAAACGTCAATATCAATAACATTAAGAATTTGAGCGTTCAAATCCCCTTAAAACAATTGGTGTGCATTACTGGGGTGAGCGGGAGCGGTAAAAGCTCGCTGATTTTACAAACCCTTTTACCCACCGCTCAAACCCTTTTAAACCATGCTAAAAAAGCTCAGAGCTTGAATGGGGTGGAGATTGTAGGGTTGGAGCATTTAGATAAAGTGATTTATTTAGACCAAGCCCCCATAGGCAAAACCCCACGAAGCAACCCTGCCACTTACACAGGGGTGATGGATGAAATCAGGATTTTATTTGCCGAGCAAAAAGAAGCTAAAATTTTAGGCTATAGCGCGAGCCGTTTTAGCTTTAATGTTAAAGGGGGGCGGTGCGAGAAATGCCAAGGCGATGGGGATATTAAAATAGAAATGCACTTTTTGCCTGATGTGTTAGTCCAATGCGATAGCTGTAAGGGCGCTAAATACAACCCCCAAACTTTAGAAATCAAGGTGAAAGGCAAATCTATTGCTGATGTGTTGAACATGAGCGTGGAAGAAGCTTATGAATTTTTTGCTAAATTCCCTAAAATCGCTGTGAAGTTAAAAACGCTTATAGATGTGGGCTTAGGCTATATCACTTTAGGGCAAAACGCTACGACTTTAAGTGGGGGGGAGGCTCAAAGGATCAAATTGGCTAAAGAATTGAGTAAAAAAGACACAGGCAAAACCCTTTATATTTTAGATGAGCCTACCACCGGTTTGCATTTTGAAGATGTGAATCACCTTTTACAAGTCTTGCATTCTTTAGTAGCGTTAGGCAATTCCATGCTGGTGATTGAGCATAATTTAGACATTATCAAAAACGCTGACTACATTATAGACATGGGGCCTGATGGGGGGGATAAGGGCGGGAAAGTCATTGCGAGCGGCACGCCTTTAGAGGTGGCACAAAATTGCGAAAAAACCCAAAGCTATACGGGAAAATTTTTAGCTTTGGAATTGAAATAGCTTGCATGGGGAAGGTTAGTAGCAATAATAGCCGCTTGATCATGCAAGAGTTAGCAAAGAAGCCATGCCTTTAAAATCCTCGCATGAAAGT
This sequence comes from Helicobacter pylori, assembly GCF_030323545.1. NCBI lineage: Bacteria > Pseudomonadati > Campylobacterota > Epsilonproteobacteria > Campylobacterales > Helicobacteraceae > Helicobacter > Helicobacter pylori. Next base: position 612,907 of record NZ_CP122954.1, read on the forward strand.
TTGAAAGATGAGAAAGCATTAAGGAAAATAGAAACCAAGCCGACACTCTCTAACCATTACAGAAACTGCTATTATCATTAAGTGTTAATCATAAATTATAAAAAATGCTAAAAAACGTTTTTTATAATCAATAGTAAAAAGCTTGATTTTAATGGCACGATAATTTTTGTAGTGCGGTCTTAGGGGTTAAAAAATGATTTTTAATTTAAAAAATAAGAAGATTAAGACCCAACAAGATTTTATTTATTGTTGTTTTCCATCCGCATGATAATCGCTTGAATGGGATCTTTACCGAGAAGGTTGCCAAACAGAGGCCCCATCAACAACTCATAAAACACCTTGCTTGTTATTTTAACGGCTTCTCTCTTTTGAGTCTTTAAGATATTTGGGGAATTGCATTTTAACTTCTCTATCAATCATAGACCCCCACTTTTTATAGCGGAATTTGATCACGAATTTTGTTTCTCGTATCCGGTCTACCTTGTAACTCCTAAACCCAACCTCCAAATATTTCCTCATCAACCACTCAATGTTGTAAGGCCCTCTGTCCAAAAAACGCCTGATATTTGCAGAAAATCCTAAACACTCATTAACCCCTAATTCCTTAACGATAAACAATCTGCAATTGATAAAATCACCATCCCTATCGTTAAGAACATCAATGATTTTATAAGAGCTACCATTGCAGAATGTAAAGCGGTTTTGCTATTCAATCTAACCATCGTTTCCTTATTCAACTGAACAACAACTCCGTTAGTCTCTTTATCCACTCCAACACCAATCGCTCTATAGCCAAATCTATCCACTCTTTTACTCAATTTGTTACACAACAAACCATGCAACTCCTTGTTTTTTAATTTCTTAACAACAAGATCATTCGCTAACATAAAAACTCCCCATTAATTGAACCCCAATCTTTAAATCCCTTTAAGCAAAAATCCCAAATTAAGCGTTTTTAATAAATGCTTTTTTTAATAACTCCATGAAATTATAGCGTGATCACTAAAACTTATTAAACTTACCTAGTTGCAGATGAATGATAAAGAAGCCTTACAAACTACCTTTCCAAAAACAAATCTTTTTCTTGGATTTCTGCTCCTTCGCTTAAAATCGCCGCTCTTTCCACAACGCCTAAAAGCTCTCGCACATTCCCATGCCAAGAGTATTCTAAAAGGCGTTTCGTAGCACTCTTTGAAAAAGATTTTGGCCCTAAATGATACGCATCGCACACTTCTTTAAGCTTGATTTCAGCAATGGGTAAGATCTCTTCAACCCTCTCCCTCAAGGGTGCGATAGTTATAGGCACAATTTGCAAGCGGAAGAACAAATCTTCTCTGAATTCTTTCGCAGCGATTTTTTCTTTCATGTTGGCGTTGGTAGCGGAAATGAAACGAACATCAATTTTAACGCTCTTATTATCCCCAAGGCGCGTGATTTCTTTTTCTTGAACCACTCTTAAAAGTTTGCTTTGCAATTGAAAGGGCATTTCAGCGATTTCATCTAAAAAGATCGTGCCTTTATTAGCGCTTTCAAAAAGCCCCATTTTAGGTGCTGTGGCGTCCGTGAACGCCCCTTTTTGATACCCAAAAAGCTCGCTTTCTAATAAATGCTCTGGGATAGCGGACATGTTGATCGCTATAAAAGGGTGTTTGGAGCGTTGCGAATGCTCGTGGATGAAATGAGCAAAAACCTCCTTACCCACCCCGCTTTCGCCTAATAGCATGACATTAGCGTCCGTGCTTGCGACTTTTAAGGCCTGCCGTTTGCTCTCTTCTAAAGCTTTTGAAGCGGCTAAAAAGCTGTGTTTGTGTGGTTTTTTTAAAGGTTTTTCTAAAGGGTGTTTTTTTTGAAATTCTAAAACTTTTTTGGTGCGATAGATGGACTCTAAAAGCAATTCTGGTTTAAAAGGCTTTTGGAAAAAGTCTTTCACGCCTAAACGAATGGAATCAATGGCTTTATTCAAGGTCGCATTACCGGTAATCACAATGGATTCATACTTGCCTTCTAAAAGGCGTAAAAATTCTAAGCCGTCCATATGGGGCATGTTAATATCCGTGATGACTAAATCAAAGCTTTCATCAAGTTTCGCTAAAGCGTCTTTAGGGTTTTTAAAACTCACAATCTCCAAATCGTCTTGAAGCTCAAAAAAAAGCTCCAGGCTTTTACGCATGTTAATATCGTCTTCTACAATGGCGATTTTCATTCTTCTTCCTTTCTAAAAATATCTAAAAACAGCGCATCTCCCACCAAACTCGCTCTAACGCTTAAGGCTTTGAGGTTAAGAATGCTTGTGGTAGTGGTGCCGTTTTTATAGCTGTGATCATAATGCGTGATAGCGACTTGGCTTTTTAAAATGCAGTCTATGACTCGATCTTTTTCTTTTTTCAATGCTATTTCTAGAAGGAAGCGTTCTAATTTTATTGGGAGCGAGGGATCTTTCAAATTAGGTGGGTTGCGAGTGGTAATGGAGCAACGATAGTCTAAAACATAGGGGGCTGTTTTGATGCGGCTAACGATAGGTTTAGAAACAGAATACTCTTCGCCCATCACTCTAGAATCAACGATTTTCAAGCGATATGAAATTAAAAATTCTTGATCTTCTAGGGGGTTTAGAGCATGCAAAGAAACCCCAAAAAAATACAATAAAAAATACAAGAATGAAAAGAAACGCATCACTCAAATAATGGTGTAGGAGAATTTTCTAAATTTTCTGGCTCTTCTTCTTTGGGGCAAGAATTGGCATACACGACTTTATCGGCGGTGTCTATGAGTTTTACCCCACTAGCGTTTCTTCCGGTTTCTCTAATGTCTTTAATGGAAACTCTGATCATTTTCGCGCTTGCAGTAAGGATCATCAAATCCAAATTTTCATCATCCACGCTGATAACGCCCACTAAATTGCCGGTTTTTTGAGTGAGTTTCATGCCAATGACCCCCTTACCTCCACGAGATTGCTCTCTATACGCTTCGGCTAAAGTTTGCTTGCCAAGCCCGTTTTCACTCACGCTCAAAAGCTTGTTGCCATCATCATTAATAACGACCGCACCGACAACAAAATCGTTTTCATTCAGCCTAATCCCTATAACCCCACGAGCATTCCTTCCCATCTCGCGCACATCTTCTAAAGGGAATTTAATGAAAATACCCAAATGCGATGCGATGAGCAAATGCTTAGCGTTTTTATCCACAACTTTTGCGCCCACTAATTCATCGCCTTCATCTAAAACAATCGCTCTGATACCGCTATAACTCCTATTGCTGCCAAATTCACTCAAATTGGTGCGCTTCACCACGCCATTTTTGGTGAAGAAGGCTAAAGAGCGTTCATCGCTAAAGTCTTTAGTGCTTAGAGTCGCCATGATTTTTTCATCCGGAGCGAGCGAGATTAAATTCACAATAGCTTTACCCATAGCGATCCGGCTCGCTTCTGGGATTTTATAGACTTTTAAATGATACAATTGCCCCTTATTGGTGATAAAGAGCAAAATATCATGCGTGTTAGCCACAAAAAAGTTTTCAATGAAATCGTCTTCATAAGTGCTGCCTGAAAGCTTGCCCTTACCGCCACGATTTTGCTTTTCATAAGCTTTTAAATCCACTCTTTTCACATAGCCTTTATAGCTCATGCTCACCACCATAGGCTCATTAGCGATCAAATCTTCTATGTCAATACTTTCGTAAGATTCTTGAATTTCAGTACGCCTTGGAGAAGAAAATTGCTCTTTGACTTCTAAAAGCTCTGTTTTGACGACTCCATTCAAGCGATCTTCGCTCTTTAAAATGCCATTGAGATCATCAATAAGCTCTAATAAGTTTTGGTATTCTTCTTTGATCTTATCCCTTTCAAGGCCTGTTAAGCGTTGCAAACGCATTTCTAAAATGGCTTTGCTCTGGATTTCGCTCAAAGTGAAACGCTCCATTAAGGCGTTTTTAGCCGCTTCTGGGCTTTGGCTTGTTTTAATGAGTCGCACGATTTCATCAATGTTGTCCAATGCGATCAAATAGCCCTCTAAAATATGCGCTCTAGCCTTAGCCTTTTCCAATTCAAAAATAGTGCGTCTTATAATAATGGTTTTTCTGTGGTTTAAGAAAAGGCGCAACAACTCTAAAAGCGTGAAAATCTTAGGCTCTTTATTGTAAATAGCGAGTAGAATGATGCTAAAAGTGGTTTCCATAGTGGTGAGTTTGTAGAGGTGGTTTAAGACAATTTCACTCATCGCGTCTCTTTTTAATTCAATCACCACTCTAATGCCCTCTCTATCGCTCTCATCGCGCACTTCGCTAATGCCTTCAATTTGTTTTTCTCGCGCTAAATCGCTGATTTGTTCCACTAATTTGGCTTTATTGGTTTGAAAAGGCATTTCATCTAAAACGATGATTTCTTTATTTTTCGTTTTTTCCACATGCACTTTGGCCCGCACTTTCACGCGCCCTCGTCCCGTTTTATAGGCTTCAATAATGCCCGCCTTGCCATAAATGATCCCACCGGTGGGAAAATCAGGCCCTTTGACAAATTCTAAAATTTCATCTAATTCAGCGTTAGGGTTTTCTAAGACATGAATTAAAGCGTCTATGATTTCATCGATCCTGTGAGGGGGGATAGAAGTCGCCATGCCTACGGCGATCCCATTAGCCCCATTGACTAAAAGGTTAGGCAGACGGCTTGGTAAAATATCTGGCTCTTTTAAGGTGTCATCATAATTAGGCACAAAATCAATGGTGTCCTTATCAATATCCCTTAAAATTTCTTCACTCGCCTTAGTCATTCTGGCTTCAGTGTAACGCATCGCTGCGGCGTTATCGCCATCAATAGAGCCAAAGTTGCCCTGCCCATCCACTAATTCCAAACGCATGGAAAAATCTTGCGCCATTCTCACTAACGCATCATAAACCGCGTTATCGCCATGGGGGTGGTATTTACCAATCACATCACCCACGATCCTAGCGCTTTTTTTGTAAGCGACTTTGGAAGTAAGACCTAATTCATGCATCGCATACAAAATACGCCTATGCACAGGCTTTAAGCCATCTCTAGCGTCCGGTAAAGCACGCCCTATGATCACGCTCATTGAATAAGCTAAATAGCTCTCTTCAATAGAAGAATCAATCCCCACTTCTACAATGTTTTTTGTTTCATTGATTAAATTATCTTGCATGTGTCTCCCTAAAATTTAATTACTTCAAATAAAGCGTTAAAAGATAACGCCCCCAAATAAAAGCCCAAAAAATAAGCCCTATCAGTTGGGCTGAACTGGCCATATCTTTAGCCTTTTTGGCTAAAGGGTGGAACTCTTTGCTGGTAAAATCCACAGCCTTTTCAATAGAGCTATTGATCAATTCAATGACCACCGATAAAAAACAAGGCAAGATCAATAGCCCCCATTCTAAAAAATCTTTAGTCAGATAGCTCGCTAGAACGATACAAAAAAGAGCCAAGATGGCAATTTGCCTGAACGCGCTCTCTTCAGCCCATGCGCATTTAAGCCCGTCTTTAGAATAAAAAAGGGCTTTAAAAAGGCGTTTAAACCCTTTAGCTTTGGGGGGAACTTTGAAATCACTCATAGCTTATTTTGTAAGATTGAAAGAAATTCACGCTAAGGCTTTCTAACAAGGCGTTAAAAGTTAGCTTGGTGTTGTCTTTAGCTTGGGCGTTAAGAGCGATTTGGGATCGTTTGTCTTTAGCCATAGAAACAAAGGCTTGCAACAATCCTTTAAAATTTTGTTGGAGTGCTGTATTGTCTTTAAAACGGGATTGGAACAAGGTCATAAAATATTTTTCTAAAGAAGCTAATGCGTTTTCATAAGAGACGCTAGGGGTTTGAGATCGCAAGCTAAAATAAGGGGAAAAAAAGCCCAAACTCTCTTTATTTTGGTGGTAAAAGGACTCTAAAACATTTTTAAGATGGCGTGCTTGGATAGAAACACTCAACTTTGGCACTAAAAAACGCAGTTTGTCTTGCAACTCTTCTATGGCTTTAGCGTCTTTAGAACTCAAGGTTTTAAAAATATTTTTAAGGGATAGATTTTCTTGCACCTCCATTAAACCCTCTTGAAAAAAAGTGTAAGCAAGGATATTTTCCGCATTAGTCAAATCGCATTTTAAATTATCGTTTAAGGTTTTTTCATCTAGAGCGTTGAATTTTAAAGAGCAATTCAAGCGCGTGGGTTTCATTTTTTCTAATAAGATATTCAAATCTTTTAGGGGGATTTGGCTGATTTTTTGCTGAATATCTTGTTCTAAAATAGGGGATTTGATTTGAGAGCTGATAGAAAGGATAAGAGAGCTCTTGTCTAAAGAATTGAGCTTAATACTCAAATTTTTAAAATCCACAATAGGGGAGTTTTGAGAATCTAAAAAACTAAGCTCTTTAGAAACGCATGCAATTTTAAAAAACCCTTCGCATTCAAAAGGAGCGCCTACAATCCCCATGCTCTTAATATGGGGGCGTTGATCCAAATAAGCGTTAAGATAAGCGCTTAAAGATTTCTTAACCGACATGCTAGTAACGAAGATAAACACCCCTAAAAGCACGCAAATTAAAGCCCCAATAACCACCACCCAAGACATGAATTTCTTAGTCAAAAAAAACCCTTTATTTTATTGAAAGTAAAGCGATAGAACCCATAAAATACATTTTCTTATTTTTAGAGGTATTGGCAATATTTTGCAGTAATTTTTCACAATTTTCTTCTTCTTGAGTATCGTTTCGCTGGTGCGCAAGGACAGAAAATATCGTGTTTGTTAGGGCAAAAAAGTCGTTAGCGATGCCTTGTGTTACTTTCATAGCTTTTCCTTTTAGGTGGATCAAAATTATACCGAGTATTGAATCAAAAAAAAAGAAAAAAGCTTAAATTTTTTAATTTGTAGCCAAATTTGTTAGGATTGAAGAAAATTTGCTTGAGTTGAATTAACCCAAGCTTTTTAATGCGTCAAAGAGGCATAAAGCCTCTTCATAAAAAGGATTGAAGCGATTTTAGCGTCTTTCTGGAGGCTGTATGCCTAGCCAATCTTTATAAAACACCTCTATATCAGGCTCAAAATCATGGATCACAGGATACCAAGGAGTTGGGGCTTCAACATCTAAAAGGATGCCGCAATCCGGGCAAATATACTCCCGATACACTTGCCAGTGAGTATCACTGGCTAAGAGTTTAGGATACACCTCTTCCATTTTTTCTGCCGTATCGCGCACATAGATGTTTGCATGCAATTTCCAATTCTCCTCTGGAGCGCAAAACGCATGACCGCATGAACACTTAATAACCCACTTCTTTTGAGGATCTTGCACCACAAACAAATGCGGCCCCAAGGGTAAGACGATTTTGTCATCAAAATCTACCTTATCTTGTAACACCTTCAGATACATTTGGAATCTTTCATGATCTTTAGGCATGCTAAGCATTTTTAAGACAGTGTTCCAATCCAAGTTCCCCTCTACCAAATTTTTAATTTGTTCTTGTGTGTATTTTGACATAACCATTCTCCTTTCTTTATTTCTCATCAACCAACAGAACTGTGCGCACATCAGGCAATTTGCTCAAATCCATCCTGTATTTAGATCCATAGGTGAATACGCCAAGCTCATCTTCTTTCACGCTCCAGCTCTTTGGCAAGTTCCAGAATGTTTTAAAATCGCTTAAAAACTTAGGCGAGAGATCAAAGCTAGTCGCATACATGTGCTTAACTTGTTTGGAAGCCTCTTTTTCAAGAATAGCGTTTCTTTCTTGCTCCATCCATTCTTTTACAGGGATGGATCTAGCCTTTCTGTTTTCAAGAATTTCTTTTCTTCTGGCTTTCGTTTTGGCTTCATCGCCGACCCACACGCCGTCTTTATTCTGGCTCACAATCGCGCCATAAACCTTGTAAGCGTATTCTGGCAATAGCTGTTTGCTGTTTAGATCTTCTAAAATCGCATTCAAATCCCTTTCAATCGGATCGCCAAATCCAGGACCGCCTTTGATGTAATTCAAATACAAGTCATAATTATCAAAGCAGTTCTCGGTGGTGATGCATTGCTTATCCCTTTTGACTTGAGATGCATGAGAAATGTGCTTTTCATAATCTCTATCCATTGGGTTAAAATCGCCCCCCAAAGGCAAGCTGGCGTTATTTTTAATCCTGTTTTTCAAGTCGGTGTTGTGCGCTTCAAACCTATAGCCACTAGCCGCTGGATAGCCCCCCATCATACCCCAATCGCTGTTCATATAGCCATTACCCATAAAGAACATGGTCCAATCATGCGCTCCCCACACCATTCTTAAGGTTTCAAACCCGTTACCGCCTCGATATTTTCCATACCCACCGGTATTGGCTTTGACATTCCTGCCTAGATAAAGAAGAGGCTCTGCCATTTCCCAAATTTCAACATCGCCCATATCGCCTTCTGGATTCCAAATAGCCGCTGCGTGATTCAAGCCGTCTTTTATCGCGCAAGCTCCAGTCCCACAAGAACTCGTCTCAAAGCTATTCACCGCATGGATTTCTCCATCCTGGTTGATACCACCGCCTTGCAGCCAATTGGAAGTGTTAGCGTTCCCGGAATTGACCTCTTCTAAATACCCTCGGCTGTAATACGCTTGAGACAAGCCTCTCCACAAAGCGCTCCAGCCTGATACCAAGAAATGCCACGCATAAGCATGCCCGGTGCGCCTGTCATCTGGATTCATCCAAGTCCCTTTTTTGAGCCTAAATTGAGTGGCGAAATAAGCGCCATCGTTGATGCGAGAAGTGGGTATCAGCGTTTGAGTCATCATCACCCAAATACCGCTAGTGAAAGACACTTGGTTGCAATTAAAAGAGTGCCATCCCCACCTAGACGCGCCATCAAAATCCAATTTCCATGTAGCGTCTTTATTGATAGTGATTTCCACAGGAGAGTGCATGATCGTGTCTAGCTTAGCAAATTCAGAGCACACGCCAATATCTTTATGCGCATAAGGCACATCCACAAACGCTACCTTCCTGTACTTGCCTGGTATGGTCATGGATTTGATCCTAGAGATAAGGCCTCTTCTCCCCTCTTCAATCACCTCATCAATAAATCGCATGTAAGAATCAATGCCATCTTCCTTAATGACTTCCATCACTAAATCCCTAATCATATGGCATCCTGCAATCCTAGTCCTTTCATCTAGAATCCAATATTTAGGCGTGCGAACCGATCTTTGAGATTCATGCAACCAATCTTTAAAGCTTTCATCGTTCGCTCCTGTCTTACGGCAAGTGATCATGTATCCATCCCCAAATCTTTGAACTTGTCCAGTGCTCATTGATCCTGGAGTAACCGACCCGGTATCAATCACATGCGTAACACCGCCTACCCACCCAATCAATTTTTCATCGTGGAAAATAGGCACAAGAGTCATAATATCGCATGGGTGCACATTCCCAATCGCACAGTCGTTATTGGTGAAAATATCCTTGTCATTGATGCCTGGGTTATCTTCCCAATTATTCTCTACCATGTATTTGATGGCCGATCCCATAGTGCCTACATGGATAATGATACCCGTAGAAGTCAGCACGCTATCGCCCACAGCGTTATAAAGCGTGAAGCACAATTCCCCCTCTTGCTCAACAATAGGGCTTGCAGCAATCCTTTTAGCTGTTTCTCTGGCATGCACGATACCGCCTCTTAATTTAGAGAACATCTTCTCATAACCGATCGGATCTCTTTCCTTAAACTCTAGTTTTTTGAGACCATTATAATGCCCTGTTTTTTCTGTCCTGGCTAGGATTTCATCTCTAGCTTGTTTTAAAGTTTTGCCGTTTTTCAATAAATTTGCCATTTTGAACTCCTTTATTTAATTTCTTTCAAGTGGAACAATCGGTGTTTGTCTAGTCTTGTCGCAAAGCCCTTGGGTATCACGAAAGTGGTCGCATCTGATTCCACGATCGCAGGCCCTATGACTTCATTTCCAGGCAGTAATTTTTCCATTTGCCACACATCTGCATCCACCCATTTTTTATGACGATAGAATTTTCTAACGCCTATTTTGGCTTCTTTTGGAGGCGTAGCGCCATGCTCTTTTTCAACCGGAATCACAGGTTTTTGCGTAGCCACAACACCACGCATGATCACGCCGGTCACGCTAAAACCAAGCTCTGGAGAACACGCTGATTCAGAATAAACACGAGCGTAGGTTTTTTCATATTCTTTGACAATCTCTTCCCAATCAGCCACGCTTGCAGCTTTTGACACAGGAGAAGTGATCTCTAAATCATTCAATTGCCCCATATACTGCATCCTGTATCCAGGTCTTAAAATCACATCTTTTTCAGAGAATCCATTGATCTTGAATTCTTCAATCACCTTGAGAGTCAATTCATCCCATGCGTCTTGAATGATCTTGCATGCCTCTATTTTTGACTTGTCTGAAGAATACTGCGGAATGGCAATATCCACGCTCTTGTCGTATCTGTATTCAAAATCAGCGCAAGCGCAACCAAAAGCGCTAAATCCAGCCGCCCACGCAGGCACTACCACATCCTTAAACCCTAAGCCTTCTGTATAGCCATAGGTATGCACAGGCCCCGCGCCACCATATGAAAAGCACACAAAATCAGACGGACTATACCCTTTAGCACTAATATTGGATCGCAAGTATTCTTTAAGATCCAAATCAAGCAACTCAATCACACCCGCAGCCGCATCTTCTACGCTAATGCCTAGCGGATCAGCGATTTGCTCTTTAATGTGTTTTTTAGCCCTATCCACATCTAATTTAATCAAACCGCCTAAGAAATTATCCGGATTCAAATAGCCTAAAACAATATGGCAATCGGTTACTGAAACTGTGTCTAACCCGCTGTCTTTCCAACAAGTGCCAACTCTATACCCCGCGCTGTCAGGCCCTAGTTTGACAGATTGGCTGTGTGGATCAATGCGCACAAAACTCCCTGCACCAGCACCAACAGAATCCATAGCCACAAGCGGTAAGGATAAAACAAGACGCGCCATATCAGGGTCAGAAGCGATATTGAAATTGCTCTTAACGATAAGCGCCATATCAAAGCTCGTGCCGCCAATATCGCTGCATGCAATATTGTCATAACCAAGCGTTTCGCCTAGCAATTTAGATCCAATCACGCCTCCAATAGGACCGCTCACGATCGTTCTAGCGAGCTCTTTAGCTTTCCAACTAATGGTGCCTCCATGCGTTGCCATCACTCTAAGATCAAATTTAGCGCCATGCTCTTTGAAGCGGTTGCTGACTTTAGAGAGTGTCTGTCTGCTTGGCTCAGCCGCATAAGCTTCTAATATAGTGGTGTTCATTCTGTGGCTTTCTTTTCTTTGAGGGTAGTAATCCACCGAAGCGAATACAGGAATATTTTTACCCAATTTTTCAATCTCTTTTAACGCAATATCTCTAACGATCCGCTCGCTTTCAGCGTTTTTATGAGATTGCAACAAGCAAATCACAATGGCCTTTGCACCCGCTTCTAAAAGCTCCTTAACAGCAACTTTAACCTCTTCTTGGCGCACTGGGATAACCACTTGCCCCTTGACATCGGTTCTTTCTGTAACGCCTCTAATCCTTTTTAGAGGAATCAGCGGATCATCATACTTGTGCGTGTTAATATGCAACCTTTCTTCTAGCGCATACCCCAAATAGGATTGCAACGCCCTACCCATAGAATGCATTTGCTCAAAACCCTTATTGCAAATTAGACCCACTTCCATCCCACGCCTTTGGACGACCCGATTGAGCATCGCCGTGCCTGAGTACACACAAGTGACCAACTCTGGATAAACCTTACTCACATCTGATTTCCAATGCGATAAAGCGTCCTGCGAGCTATTATAAATAGCTAAGCTCTCATCTTCTGGGTTGCTTTGGGCTTTACCAACTACGAAACTGCCATTTTCTTTCACAAAAAATGTGTCCGTCATGGTGCCGCCGGCATCAATACCCATCACCTGAACTCTTGCGTCTTTCATTTTTTAGACTCCTTGTATTAAAGTGTTGCTCAAGGTAACCTATCAAGGTAACCTATTTGAATTATAGGACAGATTTTAAAATGAAAATCGTTTTTTTTTTTTTTTTTAAAGCCAATCAGTGAAAATTTAGTGTGTGAAGTGAATAATAGTAATAAGTTCATTCAAAAAAATATCATATAGGGATAAAAATATTAAACCTAATATTAAATCAAAAGGCGAAATTCAATTCTAAAGTGCCGATCTGATGGTGTTTAGGCTGGGATTGAAAGGTTTTACTAATATCAGTGATTGTAAAAGCCACCCTAAAGCTGCGCCACATCATAGCCGCTCCTATTTCACTGCTATAAACAAAGTATTCCAAATTAGCAATGCCCCTAGTTTCAGGGCTGTTGCCTTGAATGAAGATGTTAAGGGGTTGGAAGCGCCCAAAAGCCCCTACAAAAAAATAGATGGAAAATTTATCGCTATAAGGCATGCCTCCATCAAAAGCGGTATTGACTTTATTGACCCCATAATCAGCGTCCAAGTTATACCCAGCCCTAAAGAGCGAGCCTAGTTGGAAATAATCCCTCGCATTACCCAATTCCACATTAAACCCAGGCATTAACTCCATAGAAAAAAAACGAGTCTTTAAAAGGGGGACTTTTTTGAGCAATTGGTAGTGCAATTCAAAGATAAATTCGTTTTTGAGCTGTGTGTTCCAACCATAAAATTGGGGGTCATGGCCCCATTTATGAATGAGGTGCTGCGTTTGAGCGGCCAAAGAATCTTGCCCTGTTGCGCCTAAAGAAAGCGTGAATAATTCCATAAAAGTTTGATGGCGGTTATACACATTCAAATTCACCCGTAAATACCCCCCATAAGGGTGGTTGTCATGCAAATGCACCAGTTTTCTGTTTTTAAGTGAGGGGGTATACATGTCTTGGGCGAGAGAAATGCCAAAACGAGTAACCCTAGGGCTTTTATTGAAAAAACCTAAATACGAAGTCCATTTCATCGCTTTATTTTTAGAAAAATCAAACTCTTTAGTAGAAAAGCCTATTTGATTGCCTGCGGTATAATACTCATCAATGTAAGGGTTGATGTAGCCATCATTTTCAGTCATCAAATTGATAGAATAGCGTTTAGAGGGCGTTAATGGGGTAGGAATATCCTCTTTTGCCCATGCAAACATTCCTAATAATAAACATAAAATAAATTTGAGAAACAAAACACTTCCTCTTAGGTTATTATGGGGTTATTGTAACGAAATAAGGCTTAATTACAAGAGCGTTTAAAGGGTAAAAAAGAAATTCTACCCCATTGAAAAGAGCGTGGTTTTAGGCATAAAAAACTCACACTAAAAAATAAAACACCCCGCACACGACTAAGCCTACAAAAATTAAAGTCAAAACGCAATAGCCCATAATATCTTTAGCGCCCAAACCCGCAATGGCTAAAGCGGGTAAAGCCCAAAAAGGCTGTATCATATTCGTCCAAGCGTCTCCCCAAGCGATGGCCATAGAAACCACGCCCGGATCCACCCCCAAGCTTTGCCCTGCAGGGAGCATGATAGGAGCTTGAATCGCCCATTGCCCTCCGCCAGAGGGGATGAAAATATTGACAATCCCCGCGCTCAAAAAAGTCATGAGCGCGAAAGTTTTTTCATTAGCGATGTGCGTGAAAGCTAAAGAAAGCATTTGCGCTAAAGAATGACCCCCCACGCTATGGCTTGCCATCATCCCCATAATCCCGGCATAAAAAGGGAATTGCAATAAAATCCCAGCCACGCTCCTAGCGGAATGGTTGATCGCTTTCACATAAGCTAAAGGGGTTTTATGGAGAAAAATCCCTAAAAAAAGGAAAATCGTATTGACAATATTTAAACCAAGCCCTCCCCCTTTAAAAAAATAAATACCAAGATACCCAAAACCCAAAAAAACCAAAAGATAAGAAAGCAAAGCGCTGTTTTCCAAAAAATGTGCGATCGTTTTGTCTTGTTGGTGGTCAATGAGTTCTGTTTCCTTGTATTCGTCTTTTAAAAGCTTGGCGTCAATCTCAACAATTTCTTCTTTTTTAGGGTGGATTATTGCCATTAAAAAGGGTAACCCTACAAGAATGATCCCTATGATGATTAAATTATAAGCAGAAAAAATCGTCTGACTGATAGGAATAGCTTTTTCAATCACCCCAGCACTTATTTTGGATAGATTTTCATTTTGGGTGGCAACGCTTAAAGGGATAGAGCCTGATAAACCCCCATGCCAGATGACAAAACCCGAATAAGCGCTAGCAATAAGCAGTCTGTAATCCACCCCTTTAACATTTTTGGCGATCTCTTTTGCAAAAATCGCGCTAATCACTAAGCCAAAACCCCAGTTGATCCAATTAGCGATTAACGATAAAAAAGTAACCAATAATAAAGCCGTATAATACCCTTTAGGTAAAGACGCTAGATATTTTAAAAGTTTTTGGACTGATTTAGCGCTAGCTAGAGCCTGACCCAACACCAAAATAAGAGCCATTTGCATAGAAAAACCCAAAAGCGTCCAAGCACCATTCCCCCAACTAGAAATGACAGAAAAAGCGTCTTGCCCTGTCAAGCAATAAACAAGAACAAACACGACAAACGATAAAAGAGCGACCAAGACAAAGGAGTCCGGCAAACATTTAGACGCCAAAAACACGCACGCTGAAGTCAAATGCCTTAATAAAAACATAAACACCCCTTTTATAAGCTATAGGTGCACTTCAAATTCAGCTTCTGTTTTTTCTTTCACTTGATCAAGGCTGACACCCTCTTGCAATTCCACTAATTTCATGGCGTTATGGGAAAACTCAAACACCGCTAAATCCGTTATCAATTGATGCACCACGCCCTTTCCTGTTAGGGGCAAGGAGCATTCTTTTTTCACTTTAGACTCCCCGTATTTGTTGCAATGCTCCATGATGACAATCACTTTTTTAGCGCCATGCACCAAATCCATAGCCCCTCCCATGCCTTTTATGAGCTTTTTAGGGATCATCCAATTAGCCAAATCCCCATTTTGTGAGACTTCCATCCCTCCTAAAATCGCTAAATCAATATGCCCCCCACGAATCATCGCAAACGAATCCGCGCTGTTGAAAAACGAAGCGCCCGGCACCACGGTCACGGTCTCTTTGCCTGCATTAATGAGATCTGCATCAACGCCCTCCTCTAAAGGGTAAGCGCCAATCCCTAACAGCCCGTTCTCGCTTTGGAAAACGATATTCATCCCGCTCACTTCATTAGCCACAAGCGTGGGCAAGCCTATCCCTAAATTCACATACATGCCCTCTTTTAGTTCCTTTGCCGCTCTTTTAATGATAGCCTCTCTCATTTCGTGCTCCTTGTTGTGATTTTTTCTATCCGTTTTTCAAATTTCTCGCCCTTATAAATGTGTTGCACATAGATTCCTGGCAAGTGTATTTCATCTGGGTCTAATTCCCCAGCTGGGACAATTTCTTCCACTTCAGCGACGCATATTTTTGCCGCCATCGCACACAAGGGGTTGAAATTTCTAGCCGTTTTTCTAAATACCAAATTCCCAAGAGTGTCGCTTTTATAGGCTTTAATAAGCCCGTAATCGCCTGTGATCGCTCTTTCTAAAATATACTCCTTGCCGTTAAATTCCCTTGATTCCTTGCCTTGAGCGATCAAAGTCCCAACACCGGTTGGGGTGTAGTAAGCGGGTATCCCAGCCCCTCCAGCGCGCAAGTTTTCAGCCAGTGTGCCTTGCGGTGTCAAAACGACTTCAATTTCTCCATTCAGCATTTGCGATTCAAAAATCTTATTCTCTCCCACATACGAAGCGATAATCTTTTTAATCTGCTTTTTTTCTAAAAGAATACCAAGCCCAAAGTCATCAACGCCGCAATTATTGCTCACGACAACCAAATCCTTGATGCCTTTCTTATAAATGTAATCAATGGCGTATTCGGGTATCCCGCACAGCCCAAAACCGCCCACTAAAATAGTATCTCCGTCTTTTAATCCGCTCAATGCTTTGTCTAAATCGGTTATAACCTTGTTCATCTCATTCTCCTTATTTTTGTTCCACTACCACTGATAGACCTTGCCCGCCGCCCACGCACAACGACGCGCAACCCACACCATGCCCGCTTCTTTTCATTTCATGCAATAAAGTGACTAATATCCTAGTGCCGCTCGCACCAATAGGGTGGCCAATCGCTATCGCGCCTCCATTCACATTCACTATATTGGGGTTTAATTCAAGCTCTTTTAACACGGCTAGACTTTGCGCGGCGAAAGCTTCATTGAGTTCAAAAAGATTGATGTCATTGAGATTCATTTTGACATTTTTAAGGTTGTTTTTAATCGCAATACTAGGGCATATACCCATTATATCCGGACTGCAACCACCCAAACCAAACCCTTTAATAGTTGCCATGGTTTTTAACCCCAATGCTTGCGCTTTTTTAGCGCTGCATAAAATGATAATACTCGCGCCATCATTGATCCCTGATGAATTTCCTGCCGTTACCGATCCGTCTTTTTTAAAAGCGGGTTTGAGCTTTGCAAGGGATTCTAGAGTCGTGTCTCTAGGGTATTCGTCTTCTTTAAAAACAACCACGCCTTTTTTATTCGCTATTTCAATAGGCGTGATTTCTTCTTGGAATTTCCCTGCATTAATGGCGGCTCTTGCTTTGAGTTGCGATTGGAGCGCGAAAGCATCTTGCTCTTCTCGGCTGATGTGGTATGCTTGAGCGACATTATCAGCGGTGATCCCCATGTGGTAATCATTGAACGCATCCCACAATCCATCATGTATCATGGAATCTATCATGTTCGCATTCCCCATTCTTTTCCCGTCTCGCATGTCAAACGACAAATAGGGTGCTGCACTCATGTTTTCCACGCCACCGCACACCACCACCTCATCGCGCCCAAGCATGATGCTGTCATGCGCTAATTGAATGGCTTTCATAGACGATCCACAAACCATATTAACGCTAAAAGCATTCCTGTCATTAGGAATGCCAGCGTCTAGTTGGATCTGCCTGGCGATATTTTGACCCAAACCAGCACCTAAAACATTGCCTAAAATGACAGAATCCACATCGCTAGGCTTAAGAGCGCTCGCATTCAAAGCGTCTTTAAGCACGCAAACACCCATTTCTCTAGCGCCCACGCTCTTTAGAGAGCCTAAAAAACTCCCTACAGCGCTTCGTTTTGCTGCCACTATAACCACTTCATTCATGTCTTTGCCTTTAAGTTGATTTATCAGTCATAGTATCACTTTTAGGTGATTGACACCCTAACAGGTTGGATTTTGTTTTAGGTTTTGTTTTAGATTGAGGGAGATCCGTTTATTTTTTTCACAAAAATATTATTCTTATCGTTCAATAATTATTGCACAATATAGCTTCAAGTGGGGATCTAAAATCAAGCAGATACGCACTTTAGACTCATGTTTCTCTAACGCTTTAAAAAATTTCTTTCTAAGCAGTCTTTACCTAGTTTCAGGGTTTTAATAGGGTTTTAAGCAAACTCCCTAATCTCTTTCTCTAAAGCGTTAATAAAAACGCTTGAATAGGATTTTTCCTTAGGGAATTTTTCTAAAAAATCGCTCAATAGCCCAAGGTATTGCTCCTTATTTAAAGCCCCTTTTAACACTTCGTATTTTAAAAAAAGCCAGTAGGTGTTAAGCACATCGCTTTGGCAATAGCTGTCAATAACGCCTTTTTTCTCTTTTTGGCTTAAATTAGGGTTGTAATAAATCGCATGCACTAAATCCCCGCTCACATCAAATTTACCAGGAATATTCATCATGGAGCAAACGCCATTTAGATTCAACCCCCTAACGGATCCATAATGGCTCAAGCTATCCATTAAATCCAAATGAAACTGCTCGCTATAACGCACGCGGTAATTTTCCCATTTGTTTTCTTGGTTGTAAAAAGCGTCTAAGGTTAAATTGTATTTAAGGGCTTTGAGCGTGAGTAGGGGCATGTCAAAACCTCTGCCATTGAAGCTTATCAAGCGCGGTTGCTTTTCGTTAAAGTATTTGAAAAAGTCCTCTAAAAGCTCTTTTTCGCTCGTAAAATCCTCTTTATTCTCGTGTTTTTGACCAAAATTCCCCACTTTGATAAACTTCCCGTAATCATCGCCTATGACCGCTGCAATAGAGATAATTTCATGCAAATAAAGAGGCAAAAACTCACTCCCGCTTTTTTCTTTTTGCTTTTCAAAACTCCGTTCACAGATTTTTAGCGCATCATTTTCTTCTAATTGAAAATGCTCTTTACACAAGCTTATATTAGGAATGGTTTCTATATCAAACACGCACAACATCACACGCTCCTTTCGCATTTTAACATTCTTGTTTCGCTTTTATTATATAACAATTAGTCTTATAGCGCTATAGTGCTAAATTTTAATATCAAAACGATATAACCAAAAATTAAAAAACTTATTTGGAGAATTGGAAGTGGAAGAAATCATTGTCGCTCTTGTGGGCCAACCTAATGTAGGGAAATCCTCCCTCATCAACGCTTTGAGCAACGCCCATTTGAAAGTGGGGAATTTTGCTGGGGTTACCGTGGATAAGATGGAAGTGAGTTTGATCCATAAAGAGCGTCAAATCACGATCATTGATTTACCTGGCACTTACGCGCTCAATGACTTCACCACTGAAGAAAAGGTTACTAAAGATTTTTTAGAAAAAGGGCAATACGATCTCATTCTCAATGTGGTGGATTCCACCAATTTAGAGCGTAATTTAGCCTTAAGCGCGCAGCTATTAGACACGAATAAAAAAATGCTTCTTGCGCTCAACATGTGGGATGAGGCGCAAAAAGAAGGCATTAAAATCAATACAGAAAAGCTTTCTAAAGAATTAGGGGTTGTGTGCGTGCCAACAAGCGCAAGATCCAAAGAAGATCGCTTGAATACAGAGCTTTTATTAGATGAAATTGTCAGGCTTTATTCTCAAAACACTACAAACAATGAAAGCATAAAAGTCCCATCTCAAAGTTTTAAGGAGTCTTTAAAATACAGCCAGAGCGCTCAAAGAATCGCTCAATCAGTGATCAGTGAAAACAAACAAAATGCGAGCTTTGAACACACTTATAAGATTGATAAGATTTTAATGCACCCTCGTTATGGGATTTTCATTTTTTTAGGGTTTATGTTTATCATTTTTTCCTTGAGCTTTTTGATAGGAGGGGGAGTGCAAAAAGCGCTTGAAGCAGGGTTTAAATTTTTGAGCGATAGCGTTAAAGAAAATGTGGCTAATGAAGATTTAGCGTCTTTGGTGGGCGATGGCATTATTGGGGGAGTGGGAGCGACGGTTTCATTCTTGCCTTTAATTGTGGTGTTGTATTTTGGGATTTCTTTACTAGAAACGACAGGCTATATGAGTAGGGTAGCGTTTCTATTAGATGGGATCTTGCATAAGTTTGGCTTGCATGGGAAGAGTTTTATCCCTTTAATCACCGGTTTTGGCTGCTCTGTGCCCGCTTACATGGCGACAAGAACCTTACAAAATTATAACGAACGACTGATCACGCTTTTTGTGATCGGGTTTATGAGCTGCTCGGCAAGACTCCCTATTTATGTGCTGTTTGTAGGCTCGTTTTTCCCTTCTTCAAGCGCGGGTTTTGTGCTGTTTTGCATTTATATTTTGGGGGCGGTTGTGGCGTTAGTGATGGCCAAATTACTCAAATTAAGCGTGTTTAAAGGACAGACTGAATCCTTTATCATGGAAATGCCCAAATACCGCTTTCCCAGTTGGAGAATGGTCTATTTCAGTATCTACACCAAATCGCTTTCCTACCTAAAAAAAGCCGGGACTTACATTTTAGTGGGAGCGATTTTGATCTGGTTTATGTCTCAATACCCTAAAAGCGATGCGGCTATGAAAACTTATAAACAAGAAAGCTTATTAGTGGATAAAAACACCACTCTTTCAAGCGAAGCTAAAGAAGAAAAATTAAAAGAATTAAAAACCAAATTGGATCAAAAGAATTTAAAAAACAGCATTGTAGGAAAAGGTGGGGCGTATTTAGAAAAAGTCTTTAGCCCTATGGATTTTGATTGGCGTTTGAGCGTCTCGCTTGTAACCGGATTTATGGCTAAAGAGGTGGTGGTTTCTACTTTGGGGGTGTTGTTTTCTTTAGGGGATCAAAATGAAAAATCTGACGCTTTTAGAGAAATTTTAAGAAAAGAAGTCAGCGTGCCAAGCGGAATCGCTTTTATCGTGTTTGTGATGTTTTATATCCCTTGTTTTGCAGCGACCATTACTTTTGGTAGGGAAGCTGGGGGGATCAAGTTTGTAGCGTATTTATTTGTCTTTACAACCGTTGTAGCGTATGCGTTTTCCCTGATAGCTTTTTATGCAACTCAAATTTTGGTTTAAAGCCTAGCCATAAAAGGGTTTTTTAAACCCTTTATTTGTTTAAAATCCACCCCATTAAAAATATTAAAAAATTTTTATTTTTCTCCCAATCTTTTCTATAAACATTCGCATTAATCGGCATTTTTGACAAAAAAAGCTATTAATTTAATTTAAATAATAATTGTCTCAAAATTTAAGCTAAAACTAATAACAATTGTTATAAGTTTCTCCCTGTTATAAAAAGGAACATTTTTCACAAAAGGTGGTAAATGAAAAGAATTTTAGTCTCTTTGGCTGTTTTGAGTCATAGTGCGCATGCTGTCAAAACTCATAATTTGGAAAGGGTAGAAGCTTCAGGGGTGGCTAACGATAAAGAAGCGCCTTTAAGCTGGAGGAGCAAGGAAGTGAGAAACTATATGGGTTCTCGCACGGTGATTTCTAACAAACAACTCACTAAAAGCGCGAATCAAAGCATTGAAGAGGCTTTGCAAAATGTGCCAGGCGTGCATATTAGAAACGCTACGGGTATTGGAGCTGTGCCTAGCTTTTCTGTTAGAGGGTTTGGTGGGGGGAGTTCAGGGCATTCCAATACGGCTATGGTTTTAGTCAATGGGATCCCTATTTATGTTGCGCCCTATGTTGATATTAGCATTCCTATTTTCCCTGTAACCTTCCAATCTGTGGATAGAATCAGCGTAACTAAGGGTGGGGAGAGCGTGCGTTATGGTCCTAATGTTTTTGGTGGTGTGATTAATGTGATCACCAAGGGCATTCCTACCCAGTGGGAGAGTCAGGTGAGCGAGAGGGCCACTTTTTGGGGCAAATCTGAAAATGGGGGCTTTTTCAATCAAAATTCTAAAAACCTTGACAAAAGCTTAGCCAATAACATGCTTTTTGACACTTACTTAAGAACAGGGGGCATGATGAATAAGCATTTTGGAATCCAAGCTCAAGCCAACTGGCTCAAAGGGCAAGGGTTTAGATACAACAGCCCTACGAACATTCAAAACTACATGCTAGATTCATTGTATCAAATCAATGACAGCAATAAGATCACTGCTTTTTTCCAATACTATAATTATTTTATGGCAGACCCCGGAACTTTAGGCATAGAAGCGTATAATCAAAATCGTTTTCAAAACAACCGCCCTAATAACAATAAAAGCGGGAGAGCGAAGCGGTGGGGAGCTGTGTATCAAAACTTTTTTGGGGATACGGATAAAATAGGTGGGGATTTCACTTTTAGCTACTATGGGCATGACATGTCAAGGGATTTTCAATTTGATTCTAATTTTTTGAATGTCAATACCAATCCTAAATTAGGCCCTGTTTATACCGATCAAAATTATGCAGGATTTTTTATCTTCGATCATTTAAGGCGTTATATAATGAACGCTTTTGAGCCTAATTTGAACTTAGTTGTCAATACCAGTAAAGTTAAGCAAACTTTTAATGTGGGCATGCGTTTTATGACAATAGATATGTATTTTAGATTGGATCAAAGCACATGCGAAAAAACCGATATTTTTAATGGGGTGTGCCGCATGCCTCCTTTTGTTCTTTCTAAAACTCCCAGCAACAATCAAAACTTGTTTAACAACTATACAGCGGTATGGTTGAGCGATAAAATAGAGCTTTTTGATTCTAAATTGGTGATAACTCCAGGGATTAGATACACTTTTTTGAACTATACCAACAAAGAGCCAGAAAAGCATGATTTTTCTGTATGGAATATTACAAAAAAGCGTCAAAACGAATGGAGTCCCGCCCTTAACATTGGCTATAAACCTATGGAAAATTGGATATGGTATGCGAACTACCGCCGCAGTTTTATCCCTCCACAACATACAATGCTAGGCATTAGTAGGACCAATTACAACCAAATTTTTAATGAAATTGAAGTGGGGCAACGCTATAGTTATAAAAATCTATTGAGCTTTAATACCAATTATTTTGTGATTTTTGCCAATCGTTACTATGCGGGAGGCTATAGCCCACAGCCTATTAACGCTAGGAGTCAAGGGGTGGAATTGGAATTGTATTACGCACCGATTAGGGGTTTGCAATTTCATGTGGCTTACACTTACATTGATGCGCGCATCACTTCTAACGCTGATGATATTGCTTATTATTTTACAGGTATTGTCAATAAACCCTTTGACATTAAAGGGAAGCGTTTGCCTTATGTGAGTCCTAACCAATTCATATTTGACATGATGTATACTTACAAGCACACGACTTTTGGTATCAGTAGCTATTTTTATAGTCGCGCTTATAGTTCCATGCTCAATCAAGCCAAAAGCCAAACCGTGTGCCTGCCCTTAAACCCAAAATACACAGGGGGGCTAGAGTATGGTTGTAATTCTGTGGGGTTATTGCCCTTGTATTTTGTGTTGAATGTTCAAGTAAGCTCAGTTTTATGGCAAAGCGGTAGGCATAAAATCACAGGAAGCTTGCAAATCAACAACCTTTTCAACATGAAGTATTATTTTAGGGGAATTGGCACAAGCCCTACAGGAAGAGAGCCCGCACCAGGGAGATCCATTACAGCGTATTTGAATTATGAGTTTTAAACTGGTTTCAAGCTTTTATAGCTTGAATGTTTTTAATATCAAACCATTTTAAAACTCGCCACTAAATTTTCGGTCAATAAATTAAACCCATCTACCAGAATAAACACTAAAATTTTAAAAGGCAGAGAAATCATTACAGGCGGTAGCATCATCATACCCATCGCCATTAAAATAGAGCTGATCACCATATCAATCACCAAAAAAGGCAAGTAGAGTAAAAAGCCGATTTGAAACGCTGTTTTCAACTCGCTTATCATAAATGCCGGGATTAAAACGCTCAAACTCACATCATCAGGGGTTTTAGGGTTAGGCAGGTTTCTGATCCTAAAAAAAAGGGCTAGATCCTTTTCTCGTGTGTTTTTAAGCATGAATTCCTTGAAAGGCAGAGCGCTTTTTTCAAACGCTTCGGTGTAAGAAATCTTTTTATCCATATAAGGCTTAATCCCTGTATCATAAGCCTTTTTTAGGCTAGGTTCCATGATGAAAAAAGTCAGTATCAAAGAGAGCGAGACTAAAATTTGAGTGGGTGGGGTTTGTTGCGTGCCTAAAGCGGTCCTTAAAAAAGAAAATACCACGATCAAACGGGTGAAACTCGTCATCACTAAAATCAATGACGGGGCTAAAACTAAAAGCGTGAGTAGGGCGATGACATTAAGGGTGGTTACAAGCTGTTTAGGATCATTAGGAGCGTTTAAAGAGAGATTGACGCTAGGCAAAGCACTATCAGCGCTCATTAAAGGGCATATTAAAGGGCAAATGAGGATTAAAAAAATGAAAAAACGCAAAATTCTAGCCTTAAATCTTTGATAAAAACGAAGCCAAATTATAAGATAAGGCATGTTAAAATTCCCTAAAAAAAGGATTTTAATGCTTTCTGTCATCATACTGGCCGCTGGTAAAGGCACTCGCATGCGTTCTAGCCTGCCTAAAACTTTACACACCATTTGTGGGGAGCCTATGCTGTTTTACATTTTAGAGACGGCTTTTTCAATCAGCGATGATGTGCATCTTATCTTACACCACCAACAAGAACGCATTAAAGAAGCGGTGTTGAAGCGTTTTAAGGGCGTAATCTTTCACACTCAAATCGTGGAAAAATATTCAGGGACAGGTGGGGCCATCATGCAAGAAGATAAAACGCCTATCCCTACAAAACATGAGCGGGTTTTGATTTTGAATGCGGACATGCCCTTAATCACTAAAGACGCTCTCGCTCCCTTATTAGAAAGCAAGAATAACGCTATAGGCTTACTTTATTTAGCCGACCCTAAAGGTTATGGGCGCGTTGTTTTAGAAAACCATCAGGTTAAAAAGATTGTAGAAGAAAAGGACGCTAATACCAAAGAAAAAACCATTAAAAGCGTGAATGCTGGCGTGTATTTTTTTGAAAGAAAGTTTTTAGAAAAATACTTACCCAAGCTCCATGACCAAAACGCCCAAAAAGAATACTATCTTACGGATTTAATCGCTCTAGGGATCAATGAAAACGAAAAAATTGACGCTATTTTTTTAGAAGAAGAGTGTTTTTTAGGGGTGAATAGCCAAACAGAAAGGGCGAAAGCTGAAGAAATCATGCTAGAAAGACTGCGAAAAAACGCCATGGACTCGGGGGTAGTGATGCAATTACCAAAGAGTATTTATTTAGAAAAAGGCGTGAGTTTTAAGGGGGAGTGCGTTTTAGAGCAAGGGGTGCGTTTGATTGGGAATTGTTTGATAGAAAACGCGCGCATTAAGGCCTATAGCGTGATAGAAGAGAGCCAGATTGTTAATAGCAGTGTGGGGCCGTTTGCCCATGCGCGCCCTAAAAGCGTGATTTGTGATAGCCATGTGGGGAATTTTGTAGAGACTAAAAACGCTAAACTTCAAGGCGCTAAAGCAGGGCATTTGAGCTATTTAGGGGATTGTGAGATAGGGAAAAACACAAATGTGGGGGCTGGCGTGATCACTTGCAATTACGATGGTAAAAAGAAACACCAAACGATCATCGGTGAAAATGTCTTTATAGGGAGCGATAGCCAGCTAGTCGCCCCAATCAATATCGGCTCTAATGTCTTAATCGGCAGCGGCACCACCATCACTAAAGACATTCCTAGCGGTTCGTTAAGCCTTTCACGCGCCCCTCAAACCAACATTGAAAACGGGTATTTTAAGTTTTTTAAGAAATCTTAAAGAGTTTGAAAAATCGCTTTTACAGAAAGAATTGCAATGTTTTAAAAAGTCCTCTTTTTATTCTTAATTATTTACCTTAATCCTGTAATTTGTGCAGAAACAAAACACTTATTGGGATTTTTGTGATATTTTACTGATTTGTAACAATGCTTTGAATGCGATTATGGTATAAATATTCTTATCAAGGTGTGTCAAACATGCCTTGAATCTCAATTTTATGAAAGGATTTGTTATGAGTGGATTAAAAGCATTTAGTTGTGTAGTGGTTTTATGCGGTGCAATGGCTAATGCGGCTATAGCTGGTCCTAAAATAGAGGCAAGGGGTGAATTAGGCAAACTTATAGGGGGTGGTGTTGGGGGTTTTGTTGGTGATAAAATTGGAGGAGCAATTGGGGTTCCTGGAGGTCCAGTGGGTATTGGATTAGGGAGATTTCTTGGTAGCACAGCAGGAGGATATATTGGGTCTGAAGTAGGCGATAGGGTAGAAGATTATATCCGTGGCGTTGATAGAGAGCCTCAGACTAGAGAACCACAAGCCCAAAGAGAACCTATCCGTGATTTTTATGATTACGGCTATAGTTTTGGGCATGCTTGGTAATCTTAAATGAGCCAAGGTGATGGGGGGGAAGGAAATAACATGGATACTACAAAAGAGAACTTGAATGGCTCAAAAAAGCGTTTGAGCGACTGGGAATATCAATGGGCAGTGGCCATAGTCTATGCGGGATGCATATCCACAATTCCTTATAGCCTAGGTGCTGTCGATCCACTTTTTAGCCCTAAAGATAGTTATTATGCATGGCTAACACTCTTAATAGCGGCTTTGTTGTCTAACCTTTTATTTGACCCACGAGGTAGGGATCGTTATAAATCTTTCCAAGTAAGATACCCTAGGTTTCTCAAAGCCATTTTTAAGGCTAGGTTTTTTGGCGCGTTTTATGACGCTGTGTTAGGGGCAAGACTAAGGGATTTTTATGTGGCGCTTTTAACGATGCCCTTTATTGCCGCTATCCATGAAATTTCAGCGTATTGCTGGCATCCTAGCAATCTCCTTATAGAGAGTTTGGTTATGCTTGCTTTCTTGTGTGTTTTTGGGCTTTGTGTTAGGCTTTGCACTAAATTAGGGTGGTGATTTAACCCAAATAGCATTAAATGGAGGGGGTATAAAAAAATTAAAAAACTTTAAAACTCATTCTTGTTATTGAAAATGGGTTTTTTAAGAAACCTTAATTTGCTTCAATAATGAAAAATCCTAAAATATTATAATCATTTACCTTAATTCTGTAATTTGTGTAGAAACAAAACACTTATTGAGATTTTTGTGATATTTAGCTGATTTGTAACAATGCTTTGAATGCGATTGTGGTATAAATATTCTTATCAAGGTGCGCAAAACATGCCTTGAATCTCAATTTTATGAAAGGATTTGTTATGAGTGGATTAAGAACATTCAGTTGTGTAGTGGTTTTACGCGGTGCAATGGTTAATGTGGCTATAGCTGGTCCTAAAATAGAGGCAAGGGGTGAATTAGGCAGATCTTGGGGGGAAGCTGTTGGAGCTGGAATGGGTGGTGCAATGGGTGGAATGATTGGGTCTCTTGGAGCGTGGAGTACTGTGTTTGGTGCAGGCATTGGTGGTGGAATAGGGGCATATTCTGGAGCTGAAATAGGCGATAGGGTAGAAGATTTTATCCGTGGCGTTGATAGAGAGCCACAAACCCCAAGAGAACCCACCTATGATCGTCATTTTGTGTATGATAGGTAGTTTTGGGTGAGGAAGGAGTAAGCATGAATATCAAAGAGCGTTTGAGCGATTTGGAATATCGATGGGCAATGGCTCTAGTCTATGGAGGATGTATCTCCATAACCACTAGGATTTTTTATGACATAAATGGTTCAGCTAGCGATCCGCTTTTTGACCCTAAATACAGCTATTA
Source organism: Helicobacter pylori (assembly GCF_030323545.1). Lineage (NCBI taxonomy): Bacteria > Pseudomonadati > Campylobacterota > Epsilonproteobacteria > Campylobacterales > Helicobacteraceae > Helicobacter > Helicobacter pylori. Next base: position 639,887 of record NZ_CP122954.1, read on the forward strand.
TGTGTGGTTAGTGGGTCTAATAGCGGCTTTGTTGTCTAACCTCTTGTTTAATCCTAAAGGCAGGTCGGTAGGTTATTTAATGATTGAAACTTGGCAAGGATTCCCCAAGTTTTTTAAAGCCATTTTTAAGGCTAGGTTTTTTGGCGCGTTTTATGACGCTGTGTTAGGAGCAAGACTAAGGGATTTTTATGTGATGCTTTTAACGATACCCTTTATTATCGCTATGCATGAAATTTCGGCGTATTGTGGGCATCCTAGCAATCTCCTTGTAGAGGGTTTGGTCATTTTGGGGTTTCAAGGTTTTCTTAAGCTTTGCGCTAAATGGGGGTGGTGATTTAACCCAAATTATTAAAAAAGCGCTCTTAAGGGGTTTAGTTGGGGGTTGTAAGGGGGATTATTTCAAAATACCCTCTTATCCCCTTAAGAGTTTTATCTTTGAACTTTTCTTTTTCTTAAGTTTTTTATTGATACAATGCCAAATTTAAAAAACAAACGATTTAATTCAAATTTAAGGAAAAATTTTGATTACGGTGGTTAAACGAAACGGGCGCATTGAGCCTTTGGACATTACAAAAATCCAAAAATACACTAAGGACGCTACGGATAATTTAGAGGGCGTGAGCCAAAGTGAGCTGGAAGTGGATGCGAGGTTGCAATTCAGGGACAAGATCACCACTGAAGAAATCCAACAAACTTTGATTAAAACCGCTGTGGATAAGATAGATATTGACACGCCTAATTGGAGCTTTGTCGCTTCAAGGCTTTTTTTGTATGATTTATACCATAAAGTAAGTGGTTTTACGGGGTATAGGCATTTGAAAGAGTATTTTGAAAACGCTGAAGAAAAGGGCCGCATCTTAAAGGGCTTTAAGGAAAAATTTGATTTAGAGTTTTTAAATAGTCAGATCAAGCCTGAAAGGGATTTTCAATTCAATTATTTAGGGATTAAAACCTTGTATGATCGCTATTTGTTAAAAGACGCTAACAACAACCCTATTGAATTGCCCCAACACATGTTTATGAGCATTGCGATGTTTTTAGCGCAAAACGAACAAGAACCTAACAAAATCGCTTTAGAATTTTATGAAGTTTTAAGCAAGTTTGAAGCGATGTGCGCGACCCCCACTCTAGCGAACGCCCGCACCACCAAACACCAACTCAGCTCATGCTATATTGGCAGCACGCCGGATAATATTGAAGGGATTTTTGACAGCTATAAGGAAATGGCGCTGTTGTCCAAATACGGCGGAGGGATTGGTTGGGATTTTTCTTTAGTGCGATCTATTGGGAGTTATATTGATGGGCATAAGAATGCGAGTGCTGGCACGATCCCGTTTTTAAAAATCGCTAACGATGTGGCGATTGCGGTGGATCAATTAGGCACACGAAAGGGTGCGATTGCGGTGTATTTGGAAATCTGGCACATTGATGTGATGGAGTTCATTGATTTAAGGAAAAATAGCGGTGATGAAAGGCGAAGAGCGCATGATTTGTTCCCGGCTCTTTGGGTGTGCGATCTGTTCATGAAAAGGGTTTTAGAAGACGCGATGTGGACTTTGTTTGACCCTTATGAGTGTAAGGATTTGACTGAGCTTTATGGGCAGGATTTTGAAAAACGCTATTTAGAGTATGAAAAAGATCCCAAGATCATTAAGGAATACATTAACGCTAAAGATTTATGGAAAAAAATCTTAATGAATTATTTTGAAGCTGGCTTGCCTTTCTTAGCCTTTAAAGATAACGCCAATCGGTGCAACCCAAACGCTCATACAGGAATCATTCGATCGTCTAATTTATGCACAGAGATTTTTCAAAACACCGCACCCAACCACTATTACATGCAAATAGAATACACCGATGGCACGATAGAGTTTTTTGAAGAAAAAGAGTTGGTAACGACAGATAATAATATCACTAAATGCGCTAACAAGCTCACTAGCACGGATATTCTAAAAGGCAAAAAAATCTATATCGCTACTAAGGTCGCTAAAGACGGGCAAACGGCGGTGTGTAATCTAGCGAGCATTAATTTAAGCAAAATCAACACTGAAGAAGACATTAAAAGAGTTGTGCCGATCATGGTCAGGCTTTTAGACAATGTGATTGATTTGAATTTCTACCCCAACCGCAAAGTCAAAGCCACTAATTTACAAAATAGAGCCATAGGGTTAGGGGTTATGGGTGAAGCGCAAATGCTCGCAGAACACCAAATCGCTTGGGGGTCTAAAGAGCATTTAGAAAAAATTGACGCTTTAATGGAGCAAATCAGCTACCATGCGATTGACACGAGCGCGAATTTAGCGAAAGAAAAAGGGGTTTATAAGGATTTTGAAAATTCAGAATGGAGTAAGGGGATTTTCCCCATTGATAAAGCCAATAATGAAGCCTTAAAGCTCACCGAAAAAGGGCTTTTTAATCACGCTTGTGATTGGCAAGGTTTGAGGGAAAAAGTCAAAGCCAATGGCATGCGTAATGGCTATTTAATGGCGATCGCTCCAACAAGCTCCATTTCTATTTTAGTGGGCACAACCCAAACGATTGAACCCATTTATAAGAAAAAATGGTTTGAAGAAAATTTGAGCGGGCTAATTCCAGTTGTAGTGCCTAATTTGAGTGCAGAAACTTGGAATTTTTACACATCAGCCTATGATATTGACGCTAAAGATTTGATTAAAGCAGCGGCCGTGCGCCAAAAGTGGATCGATCAAGGTCAAAGCATTAATGTGTTTTTACGCATAGAAAACGCCAGCGGTAAAACCTTGCATGAAATCTACACTCTCGCTTGGAAATTAGGACTCAAATCCACTTATTATTTGCGCAGCGAAAGCCCTAGCATAGATGAAAAAAGCGTGCTGGATCGATCGGTGGAGTGTTTTAATTGCCAATAATATAAGCTTAAATAAGCTAATCTTTGCTAAAATGAGATTCAAAATTATTTAAGGAAGACGAATGCTTTTTGCTATGATTGGTTCAGGGGGGTTTATCGCTCCCAAGCACTTGCAAGCGATTAGAGATACGGGGCATTTTTTAGATTGCTCT